>NZ_RBXO01000001.1:7327500-7627500 GCF_003634935.1 Saccharothrix australiensis | reverse complement strand
TGCTCGGCCCCTCCGGCACCGGCAAGTCCGTCTTCCTCAAGTCGCTGGTCGGGTTGCTGAAGCCCGAGCGCGGCAGGATCGTGATCAACGGCACCGACCTCGTGCGGTGCTCCGAGCGCAGGTTGTACGAGATCCGGAAGCTGTTCGGCGTCCTGTTCCAGGACGGCGCGCTGTTCGGCTCGATGAACCTGTTCGACAACGTCGCCTTCCCCCTGCGCGAGCACACCCGCAAGACCGAGGCCGAGGTGCGGCGCATCGTCCTCGAGAAGATGGAGATGGTCGGGCTCGTCGGCGCGGAGAAGAAGCTGCCCGGTGAGATCTCCGGCGGTATGCGCAAGCGGGCCGGGTTGGCTCGCGCGCTGGTGCTCGACCCCGAGATCATCCTGTGCGACGAGCCGGACTCCGGGCTCGACCCGGTGCGCACCGCCTACCTGTCGCAGTTGCTGATCGACCTGAACGCGCAGGTCGACGCGACGATCCTGATCGTCACCCACAACATCACGGTGGCCCGGACGGTGCCGGACAACCTCGGCATGTTGTTCCGCCGCGAGCTGGTCGTGTTCGGGCCGCGCGAGGTGCTGCTGACCAGTGACGAGCCGGTGGTGGAGCAGTTCCTCAACGGTCGTCGGATCGGGCCCATCGGCATGTCCGAGGAGAAGGACCAGGCCACGATGGCGGCCGAGCTGGCGCACCGGGACGCCGGTCACTCGGACGGGTCGCCGGACGGTGACGTGCGCGGTGTCGTGCCGCAGTTGGAGCCCACGCCCGGTCTGCCGCCGCGCGGCGCCGTCCGCCGGCGCAAGGACCGCGTCATGGGCATCATCCACACCCTGCCGCCGGACGCGCAGCAGGGCATCATCGCGAGCCTCACGCCGGACGAGCGGCGGCACTACCGGGTGTCGGCCGGGCCGGTGGCGGTGCCCGACGCCCGCCGCGCGCCCAGTCCCAGTCCCCGGCCCCGGCCGGGTGGTGTGCGGTGAGCGCGCCCGCCACCTTCCCCGGCGCGGGCGCCCTGCGGGAGACCGGCCGGATGTTCGCGCTGGGCGTCGACGTCGCCCGCAACGCGTTCCGGCGGCCGTTCCAGGTGCGCGAGTTCGTCCAGCAGTGCTGGTTCGTGGTCAGCGTGACGGTGCTGCCGACGGCCCTCGTGTCGATCCCGTTCGGCGCGGTCATCGCGTTGCAGATCGGGTCGCTGACGCGGCAGATCGGCGCGCAGTCGTTCACCGGCGCGGCGAGCGTGCTGGCGATCATCCAGCAGGCCAGCCCGATCGTGACGGCGCTGCTGATCGCAGGCGCGGGCGGGTCCGCGATCTGCGCCGACCTCGGGTCGCGGAAGATCCGCGAGGAGATCGACGCGATGGAGGTGCTCGGCGTCTCGCCGGTCCAGCGCCTCGTGGTGCCGAGGGTGCTGGCCGCGATGCTGGTGTCCGTCCTGCTCAACGGCATGGTCAGCGTCGTCGGCGTGCTGGGCGGCTACTTCTTCAACGTGATCCTCCAGGACGGCACGCCCGGCGCGTACCTGGCGAGCTTCTCGGCCCTCGCGCAACTGCCCGACCTGTGGATCTCCGAGATCAAGGCGCTGGTCTTCGGGTTCCTCGCGGGCATCGTGGCCGCCTACCGGGGCCTCAACCCGGCGGGCGGGCCGAAGGGCGTCGGCGACGCCGTGAACCAGGCCGTCGTCATCACGTTCCTGCTGCTGTTCTTCGTGAACTTCGTGCTCACCACGATCTACCTCCAGGTCGTCCCGGCGAAGGGGAGCTGAGGTGGCCGGGATCAAGGAGCGCCTGCGCGGAGCGGCCAACGCGCCGCTGTCGGTGCTGGACGTGCTCGGCGACCAGCTGTGGTTCTACCTGCGCGCCCTGGCCTGGACGCCGCGCACGCTGCGCCGCTACCTCCGGGAGACGCTGCGGCTGCTGGCCGAGGTGAGCTTCGGGTCCGGCGCGCTCGCCGTCATCGGCGGCACGATCGGCGTGATGGTCGGCCTGTCGGTGTTCACCGGCACGGTGGTCGGCCTCCAGGGCTTCACCGCCCTGAACCAGATCGGCACGTCGGCGTTCGCCGGGTTCGTGTCGGCCTACTTCAACACCCGCGAGATCGCGCCGCTGGTGGCCGGGCTCGCCCTGTCGGCGACGGTCGGCTCGGGCTTCACGGCGCAGCTCGGCGCGATGCGGATCTCGGAGGAGATCGACGCGCTGGAGGTGATGGGCGTGCCCAGCCTGCCGTTCCTCGTCACGACCCGGATCATCGCGGGCTTCGTCGCGATCATCCCGCTGTACGTGATCGGCCTGCTGACCTCGTACCTGGCCGCCCGCGTCATCACGGTCGAGTTCTACGGCCAGTCGGCGGGCACCTACGACCACTACTTCACGCTGTTCCTGCCACCGGTGGACGTGCTCTGGTCGTTCGGCAAGGTGCTCGTGTTCTCCGTGGTGATCATCCTGACGCACTGCTACTACGGCTACCGCGCGAGCGGAGGCCCGGCGGGGGTCGGTGTCGCGGTCGGCCGGGCCGTGCGCACCGCCATCGTCACCACGAGCCTGCTCGACTTCTTCCTGAGCTTGGCGATCTGGGGCACCACGACGACGGTGAGGATCGCCGGATGATCCGCGGACGACTCCTCGGCGTCGCGTTCCTCGCGGTGATCGCCCTCTTCCTCAGCCTCACCGTGGCGCTCTACCAGGACGCCTTCACCGAGGTCGTGACGGTGACGCTGAAGACCGACCGGGTGGGCAACCAGCTCCTGGTCGACTCGGACGTGAAGGTGCGCGGCATGGTCGTCGGCGAGGTCAGGCAGGTCCGGACCACCGGGGACGGCGCGGAGCTGGCGCTGGCGCTGCGACCCGACCAGGTCGAGCACATCCCCGGCAACGTGTCGGCGCGCCTGCTGCCGAAGACGCTGTTCGGCGAGCGCTACGTGAGCCTCGTGCCGCCGCCCGACCCGGTGGACCACCTGACCGACGGCGACGTCATCGAGCAGGACCGCTCCAGCGGCGCGGTCGAGCTGGAGCGCGTGCTGGACGACCTGCTGCCGGTGCTGCGGGCCGTGCAGCCGGAGAAGCTGGCCACCACGCTGACCGCCGTGTCGCAGGCGCTGGAGAACCGCGGCGGGCAGCTGGGCGACACGCTCGTGCGCCTCGACTCCTACCTGGGCGAGCTGAACCCCGAGCTGCCCCGGCTCAAGGAGGGCATCAGCCGGCTCGCGGACGTCTCGGCCGTCTACGCCGACGCCGCCCCCGACCTCGCGCAGGCCCTCGACGACGCCACCGCCACCAGCCGCACGCTGGTCGACCAGCGCGAGCGGCTGTCGGCCATGTACGGCGCGCTGACCACGACGTCGGTCGACCTGGCCGGCTTCCTCGCGGTCAACCGGAACAACCTGATCCGGCTCGCGGACGTGTCGCGGCCGACGCTGGAGCTGCTCGCGAAGTACGCGCCCGAGTACCCGTGCCTGCTCAAGGGCCTCACCGAGTTCAAGCCGATCATGGACCAGGTGTTCGGCAAGGGCACCGACGAGCCCGGCCTGCACATCACGCTGGAGGTCACCGGCAACCGCGGCAAGTACGAGCCGGGCAGGGACGAGCCCGAGTACGCGGACAAGCGCGGGCCGCGCTGCTACGACATCGTGCCGCGGCCCGACCCGTTCCCGCAGTACCCGCCGGAGGGCCCGGTGCGGGACGGCTCGACCCCGCCGCCGCCGGCGCGGTCCGCGCACGACGGCGTCCTGCCGCCGGCGACGGGGTTCGCCGGGATGGCCGGCGCCACGCCGTCGTCCGGCGGGTACCCGCCGCCGTCGTTGGCGAACTCGCCGGGCGAGCAGGACTTCCTCGCCGCGCTGCTCGCGCCGGAGCTCGGCGTCGCGCGGGCGGAGGTGCCGAGCTTCACGGCCCTGCTGCTGGGCCCGCTGTACCGCGGCGCGGAGGTGACGGTGTGAGGTCGCTCGTCGCGCCGCTGGTCAAGCTGGCCGTCTTCGCCACCGTCACGGTCCTGGCGACGGCGCTGCTCGCGGTGACCATCTCGAACACCGGCTTCACCGGCACGTCCTCCTACACGGCGCGGTTCACCGACGTGACCGCCCTGAACGAGGGCGACGACATCCGCATCGCGGGCGTCCGGGTCGGCCAGGTGGAGGACGTCCGAGTGGTGGAGCGCCGGCTCGCGGAGGTGGAGTTCACCGTCGACGGCGAGCGCAGCCTGCCCCGGTCGGTGACCGCGACGATCAAGTACCGCAACCTCGTCGGCCAGCGGTACGTCGCGCTGGAGCACGGCGTCGGCGACGCGTCGCCGCTGCGGCCCGGCGACGTGATCCCGCTGGAGCGCACCCGGCCGGCGCTGGACCTGACCGTGCTGTTCAACGGGTTCAAGCCGCTGTTCCAAGCGCTGGACCCGGACGACGTGAACCAGCTGTCGAACGAGATCGTCCAGGTGCTCCAGGGCGAGGGCGGCACGATCGACGGCCTGCTGCGGCACACCGCCTCGCTGACCTCGACGCTGGCCGCGCGGGATCGGGTGATCGGCGAGGTCGTGACCAACCTGAACACCGTCCTGGACACCGTGAACAGCCGGACGGACCAGGTGTCGACGCTGGTCGCGACGCTCCAGGAGCTGACCGCGGGCCTCGCGGGCGACCGGCAGCCGATCGGCGAGGCGATCAGCGCCCTCGGCGACCTGACCGGCGCCACCGCGGGCCTGCTGGCCGAGTCCCGGCAGCCGCTCAAGGACGACATCGCCGACCTCGGCCTGGTGTCGCGGACGCTGGCCGACCACGAGGCCGTCGTGGAGGGCGTCCTCCAGCGCCTGCCGACCAAGCTGGAGTCGATGGCGCGCACCGCCTCCTACGGCTCGTGGTTCAACTTCTACCTGTGCGAGGCCACCGGGCAGCTCACCGTGCCGCCGGTCGTCAGCGACCCCGTCCCGGTCACGGCGCTGCCCGTCACGCAAGCGAGGTGCCGCCCGTGACGAGGACACCGCGGAACCCCATCCGGACCGGCGTGGTCGGCCTGACCGTGATCGCGCTGCTGCTGCTCGCCGCGTTCCACTCCGACGACCTGCCGATCATCGGCGGCGGCACGACGTACTCGGCGGAGTTCACCGAGGCGGCGGGCCTGGTGCCGACCAACGAGGTGCGGGTCGCGGGCGTGAAGGTCGGCAAGGTGACCGACGTCGGGCTGGCCGGCGACAGGGTGCTGGTGACCTTCCGGGTCAAGGACGCCTGGCTGGGCGACCGGTCCACGGCCGCGATCCGCGTCAAGACGCTGCTCGGCCAGAAGTTCCTGGCGCTGGACCCGCGGGGCGCGGAACCGCTGGACCCCGGCACGCCGATACCGCGCGACCGCACGCTGTCCCCGTACGACGTGCAGGAGGCGTTCAACGGCCTGGCCACCACGGTCGGGCAGCTCGACACCGGGCAGCTCGCGCACAGCTTCCAGGTGCTGTCGGAGACCTTCCGGGGCTCGGCCGACAGCGTGCGCGGCGCGCTCGACGGCCTGTCCGCGCTGTCCAGGACGATCTCCTCGCGCGACGAGCAGCTCGCGCGCCTGCTGGGCAACACCCGGCAGCTCACCGAGACCCTGGCCGACCGCAACGAGCAGTTCGAGAAGCTGCTGGCGGACGGGAACCTGCTGCTCGGCGAGCTGCGCAAGCGCAGGGACGCGATCGGTGCGCTGCTCACCGGCACCCGCGCGCTGTCGCGGGAGCTGTCCGGGCTGGTCGAGGACAACACCGCGCAGCTCAGGCCGGCGTTGGAGCAGCTGGACCGGGTGACCGCGCTGCTCCAGCGCAACCAGGACGCGCTCGACCGGGGGCTCGCGCTGATGGGCCCCTTCTACCGGGTGTTCGCGAACACCCTGGGCAACGGCCGGTGGTTCGACGTCTACATCTGCGGACTGCTGCCGCCGGCGGTGGACCTCGGCGTGGTGGGCTTCACCGAGGAGGGCTGCCTGCCGCCCGGCGTGCAGCGCACGGCTCCGTCGGGAGGTGGGCGATGACCGGTGACGCGAGGCGGAACCTCGGGCGGGTGTCGGCGCTCGCGTGCGTGGTCGGGCTCGTCGCCGCGGTGGCGATGTGGTGGGCGTTCGCCGACGTGAACAGCCGTCGGGTGACCGCGCTGTTCGGCGCGGCCGTGGGCGTGTACCCCGGCTCGGACGTGCGGGTGCTGGGCGTGCGGATCGGCGTCGTCGAGGACGTGGAGCCGCAGGGCGCGCAGGTCCGGGTCACCCTGTCGATCGACCGCACGGTGCCGGTGCCCGCCGACGCGCAGGCGGTCGTGGTCGCGCCCAGCGTGGTCTCCGACCGCTACGTGCAGCTCGCGCCCGTCTACACCGGCGGCCCGAGCCTGGGCGACAACGCCGTGATCCCGCGCGAGCGCACCGCCACGCCCGTGGAGCTGGACGAGCTGTACGCGAGCCTGGACCGGCTGACCACCGCGCTCGGCCCGAACGGCGCGAACCGGGAGGGCGCGCTGTCCGAGCTGCTCGACTCCGCCGCGCGGGGCCTCGACGGCAACGGCAAGGCCCTCGGCGACGCCGTCAGGCAGCTCGGCGACGCCACCCGCACGCTGTCCGGCTCGCGGGACGACCTGTTCGGCACGGTCGACAACCTCCAGCGGTTCACCGGCATGCTGGCCGCGAACGACGGCCAGGTCCGCGACGTCAACCGGCAGCTCGCCGAGGTCGCCGGGTTCCTCGCCGACGAGCGCGAGAACCTGGCGGGCGCGCTGACCGAGCTGGCCGCCGCGCTGGACCGGGTCCGGGGCTTCGTCGAGGACAACCGCGCGGCGCTCAAGTCGAACGTCGACAAGCTCACCGGCATCACGCAGGTCCTGGTCGACCAGCGCGCGGCGCTGGCCGAGACGCTGGACGTCGCCCCGCTCGCGCTGGGCAACCTCCAGAACGCCTACAACGCGGCGTCCGGCACGCTCGACACCCGCGCCGACATCAACGAGCTGAACCAGCCGCCGATCGTGCTGGTGTGCAAGCTGGTCCAGTCGCTCGAACCCGGCCGGGTGCCGCTGCCGCTCGCGCAGGCGTGCCGGCAGCTCGAACCGGTCCTGTCCGGCGCGGTGCCGCTGAAGACGCCCGCCGAGGTGGTCGGCGACCTGTCGCAGGGCAAGCTGCCGCTGCCCCTGCCGCTCGCGGGGGTGCCCCGGTGAGGAAGCGCCTGCTCGTCCCGGTGACCGCCGCGGCCCTGCTCCTGGCGGGGTGCGGCTCGGGCGGTTTCGACGGCATCCACACCGTGCCGCTGCCCGGCGGCGCGGACCTGGGCGACCACCCGTACTCGGTGCGCGTCCGCTTCCAGGACGTGCTGGACCTCGTGCCGCAGGCGGGCGTCAAGGTCAACGACGTGCCGGTCGGCCGGGTGGACCGGATCGACCTGGCCGCCGACGGGTGGACCGCCGAGGTGACGGTCCTGGTCAACGGCGGTGTGCGGCTGCCCGCGAACGCCGTCGCCCGGCTGCGCCAGTCCGCGCTGCTCGGCGAGAAGTACGTGGAGCTGGCCGCGCCCGCCGAGGGCCGGGCGGAGGGCGCGCTCACCGACGGCGCGACCATCCCGGTCGAGCGGACCGACCGCAACCCCGAGGTGGAGGAGGTCCTCGGCGCGCTGTCGATGCTGCTCAACGGCGGCGGCATCGGCCGGGCGCAGGACATCAGCCGCGAGCTGAACGCCGCGCTGGAGGGCAACGAGCCCGCGGTCCGCTCCCTGCTGGCCAACCTCAAGACGCTGGTCGGCGAGCTGGACGGGCACCGGACCGAGATCACCAGGGCGCTGGACGGCCTCAACCGCCTCGGCGGCGCGCTCGGCGCGCAGCGCGAGCGGATCACCGGCGTGCTGGACGGCCTGGAGCCGGGCCTGCGGGTGCTCGCCGAGCAGCGCACCCAGCTGGTCACCCTGCTCCAGTCGCTGGACGCGCTGTCCGACGTCGCCGTGGACACGGTGCGCCGGTCGAAGGACGACCTCGTGGCGGACCTGAGGGCGCTGGCCCCGACGCTGCGGCGGCTGGCGGAGGCGGGCGCGAACCTGCCCAACGCGCTGGAGCTGCTGGCCACCTACCCGTTCCCGGACTCGGCGCTCGACGGCATCAAGGGCGACTACACCAACCTGTACGTCGACCTCGACCTGGACCTGGGCACGGTCGTGGACAACCTGGGCCGGTCCCGGCAGAGCCCGCTGCCCGCGCTGCCCGGCATCGACGGCACCGCGCCGTCCCTGCCGCTGCCGCTGCCCAACCACCCGCTGCCGGGCGTCGGCGCGGACACCGGGCTCGGCGACCTGCTCGGCGGGCTCCTGGGAGGTGGTCGGCGGTGATCCCCGGTCGGGTGAAGCTCCGGATCGCCGCGTTCGCGCTGATCGCGCTGCTCGGCGTGAGCTACGCGGGCGCGCGGTACGCGGGCCTCGGCAGGCTGGTCGGTCCGGCCGGCTACGTGGTGACCCTTCAGCTCGCCGACTCCGGCGGGGTGTTCACCAACGCCGAGGTCACCTACCGGGGCGTCGCCGTGGGCCGGGTCGGGCAGCTGCGCCTGACGGCCGACGGCCTGGACGTCGACCTGGACATCGACCCCGCCGCGCCCCGCATCCCGGCCGACCTGGAGGCCGTGGTCGCGAACCGGTCGGCGGTGGGCGAGCAGTTCGTCGACCTGCGCCCGCGCGGCGACGGCGGCCCGTACCTGGCGGCGGGCTCGGTCATCCCGAGGTCCGCGACCAGGACTCCGCCCCCGGTCGACGGCCTGCTGACCAACCTGGACGCGTTCGCGAAGTCGGTGCCCACCGACTCGCTGCGCACCGTCGTGGACGAGCTGGACCTGGCGTTCAACGGCGCGGGCCCCGATCTCCAGGTGCTGCTGGACAACACCCGCGCGTTCACCGAGGCCGCCACCCGGCACCTGCCGCAGACGAAGGCGCTGCTCGACGACGGGCTGGTGGTGCTCAACACGCAGGCGGCCCAGGGCAGCGCCATCCGCGCGTTCAGCGCCGACCTGAAGGTCCTGGCCGAGCAGCTGCGGAAGTCCGACGGCGACCTGCGGCAGCTCATCGGCGTCTCACCGCGGGCGGCCGAGCAGCTCTCGGCGCTGCTCCGCGAGACCGGGCCCAACCTGGGCGTCGTCCTGGCGAACCTGCTGACCACCGGCGACATCCTCGTGACCAGGCTGGACGGCCTGGAGCAGATCGCCGTCACCTACCCCCTCGTCGTGGGCGGCGGCTTCAGCGTGGCGAAGGGCGACGGCACCGGCGCCCACTTCGGGCTGGCCGTGAACGTCTTCGACCCGCCCCCGTGCACCGCGGGCTACGAGGGCACCCGCATCCGCCAGGGCACCGACACCACTCACGAGCCCTTGAACACCCGGGCGTACTGCGCGTTGGCGCGCGGTAGCGCCACCGCCGTCCGCGGGGCGCAGAACGCGCCTTACGGCGGCACACCCACGACGCCGATCGGTGACGAGACGTCCCAGCCGGGACGGGAGCCGTCCGGTCAGCGGGCCGAGGCCCCGGTCCTCACCGACCTCGGCCAGCTTCTCGGGCTGCCGGGCTGAGTTGGAGGACACCGTGCGAGGTCTTTTCCTGCCGATCGCGGCCGGCCTGGCCGTGCTGGCCGCCGGGTACGCGCTCTGGGCCGGCGTGTCCTGGTGGAACTCGACGACGAACGACTCGGTGGCGTTCTCCAGGGAACGCGAGGAGGTGCTGCGCGTGGGCCAGGTCGGCATCGCGAACTTCACGACCCTGGACTACCGGAAGGTCGACGAGGACCTGAACCGCTGGCTCGACTCGGCCACGGGCGAACTGCGCGCCGAGATCGAGACCGGTCGCGACAGCAGGCGCAAGCAGATCACGGACGCCAGGACGGTGACCGTCAGCCGGGTGCTGGACGCGGCGGTCACGGAGCTGGACGCGCGGGCGGGCAAAGCCCACGTGATAGCCGTCGTGGAGACCACGGTCACCCCCGACGGCGGCCAGTCGGTGCGCAAGGTCAACCGCTACCGGACCGACCTGACCCGCACCGACGCCGGCTGGAAGCTCAACGCGCTGGGGCCGGTCGCGGCCGGCGGCGCGTGACGAGGATTTTGGAGCAGCCCGTGCCCCCGACCCGCCGCCGCCCCGTGCCCACCACCCCGACCGGTCGCGTCCGGGTGGCCGGCCTGCGCAAGCGCGCCGACCACCCGACCCCGCCCACGAGGCGGGACCCGCTCCCGAAGCCCGTCGAAGGACCCGCGCCGGACCAGGCCCCCGCGCCCGACGCGGAGCAGACCGACCCACCACCGCCCTCCACCGAGGCCACGACCGACAGCGCCGACACGACCGACACCCCGACACCCCGCCCGACCCCGACACCCCGCCCGACCCCGACACCACGCGCCAAGGACGCCACGACGTCGACCGCGGTCGCCCTGCCCGTCGCCCTGGTGCTGCTCGCGCTGGCGCTCGTGGCCGGCGGCGTCTGGCTCCAGGGCCGGGCGGGCGAGACGAAGTACAACCGCGCGCTCGTCGACAGCGCCGGGACGACGGAGGTAGCGGGACAGGTGCGGGAGGCCGTGGAAAAGGCGTTCTCCTACAACTTCACCGACGTGAAGGCCACCGAGGCCGCCGCGGGCGAACTGCTCACCGGCAAGGCGAAGTGCCAGTACGACGCCATCTTCGGCCCGGTGCGGACGCTGGCCCCGGAGCAGAAGCTGGTGGTCACGGTGAAGGCCGTCGCCAGCGGCGTGACGAGCCTGGACGACAACCGGGCCACCGTCCTGCTCTTCCTCGACCAGGTCACCACCCGCACGACGGACAACCAGAGCGGCGGCGGCATCGCCATGATGAGGGCGGCGGCCCAGAAGTCCGAGGGCCGCTGGAAGGTGGACAACATGGAGATGTTCGGCCGAACCGATGGCCAATCGGCAGAACTGGCGAAGTGCAACTGACCCAAGACACCCCGCACACCCTCGCCCTTGGACCCGCCCACCCCCGGGCACACCTCGGTCGGGCTGCGTGTCATCCCCGTACGGCCTGCCCGCAGGGCAACCACGCTCGTCAGAGGGGCGCAAGCACGCTTCACCGCTTGCGCCCCTCTGACGAGCGTGGTGGTCTTTGACAGGTCGTACGGGGATGGCACGCAGCCAAAGCTTTTCAAGCTTCGAAGAAGCTTGAAAAGCTTGCAAAGCTTCGAAGAAGCTTTGCCCCCATCCTCGGTGGCCTGCCCAGCGGCGAGCGCCCTTCTTTTCCGCTTTGACCCGCTAAAACCGAAGAACTTCCGCGCGGAAGGCACCCGCACAAGCTTTAAAGAAGCGCTCGCCGCTGGGCAGACCTCCGGGGAGGAAAAGCTTTAAAGGCGTCGTGTTCTCCCCGCATGACCTGTCAAAGACCACCACATTTGTCGAGGGGGTGCAAGCGGTGAAGCGTGCTTGCACCCCCTCGACAAATGTGGTTGCCCTGCGGGCAGGCCATACGGGGAGAACACGAGACCAGAGGTCTGTGCTGCGCGTGCGGTGGGGCTGGGTCTGGGTCGGTGCGTGGTGGTGCGCCTCGCCGTGCGCGCTGTGTCACGGCACGCGCACGGCCCGGAACCTGTGTGTTCGCGGCCACCTCGCCCGCCCCGGACCCCGTCCCGGACCCCGCTCCAGGTCCGCTCCGGCACCCGCCGCGCGCCCCGCCGACCCCTCGTCACTATGATCATGGCCCGCAGCTCGCCCAGGCGCCCGCAAGGGGCGCGGCGACCCGCTCGCAACCGCCACTGACAGTGATGTCGGTCACACTTTCAGCGCGGTCACCGAGCGGAGCCGCCGGGCCCGTCCTTCGGGCAACGAACCGCCGCCAACAGTTCACTGTGGCCCACAACCGTGTAATTCCGCAGGTCAGGGCGGTAACGCCGAGTGAACCCGGCTTGCGCCACGAGGGTGATCGCCGCGTGGCATCTTGACTGTGGGCGTCGGCAGGGTCACTCTGTCGGTGACGACGAGAAAGGTCCTTCCAGGTGCCTCTCGACAGTTGGCGTGCGCGTGGCTAGACTGCCCCTTTGCGCTGCCCTCTTTCCGTTTGCCCTTCGCCGAGAGCTGGATTGCCGGGCATCGCCGCACCCTTGACAGCCGTGCTAGTGCGCTGCTAGCCAGCTACCTGTCCCTGGAAGGACGCATCTTGGCGATCTCTCGCGCGACCAAGGCCACTGCTGCGACCAACTCCACGTCGGGGATTCCCGGAGCGCCGAAGCGAGTCTCTTTCGCGAAGATCCACGAGCCGCTTCAGACGCCCAACCTGCTCGACCTGCAGATCCAGTCGTTCGAATGGCTCACCGGTGACGAGGCGTGGTTCCAGCGCCGCGTCGACGAGGGTGACGAGGCGCCGACGGGCGGCCTCGAAGAGGTCTTGAACGAGATCTCGCCGATCGAGGACTTCTCCGGCTCGATGTCGCTCTCCTTCTCCGACCCGCGCTTCGACGAGGTGAAAGCCTCGACCGAGGAGTGCAAGGACAAGGACATGACGTACGCGGCCCCGCTGTTCGTCACGGCGGAGTTCACCAACCACACCACTGGCGAGATCAAGAGCCAGACGGTGTTCATGGGTGACTTCCCGATGATGACGGACAAGGGCACGTTCATCATCAACGGCACCGAGCGGGTCGTGGTTTCCCAGCTCGTCCGCTCGCCGGGTGTCTACTACGACACGGCGATCGACAAGACGACCGACAAGGACGTCTTCAGCGTCAAGATCATCCCCTCGCGGGGTGCCTGGCTGGAGTTCGACGTCGACAAGCGCGACACCGTCGGCGTCCGCATCGACCGCAAGCGCCGGCAGCCGGTGACCGTGCTGCTGAAGGCGCTGGGTTGGACCACCGAGCAGATCCGCGAGCGGTTCTCGTTCTCCGAGACGCTGCTGACGACGCTGGAGAAGGACCACACCGCGGGCACCGACGAGGCGCTGCTCGACATCTACCGCAAGCTGCGTCCGGGCGAGCCGCCGACGAAGGAGTCGGCGCAGGCGCTGCTGGAGAACCTGTTCTTCAAGGACAAGCGCTACGACCTGGCCAAGGTGGGCCGCTACAAGGTCAACAAGAAGCTGGGCCTGGACATCCCGATCACCACGGGCGTGCTGACCGAGGACGACATCGTCACGACGATCGAGTACCTGGTCCGCCTGCACGCGGGTGAGACGACGATGAAGCCGGGCGAGACCGAGGTCCCGGTCGAGGTCGACGACATCGACCACTTCGGCAACCGCCGCCTGCGCACCGTCGGCGAGCTGATCCAGAACCAGATCCGGGTCGGCCTGTCCCGCATGGAGCGCGTCGTGCGCGAGCGCATGACGACCCAGGACGTCGAGGCGATCACCCCGCAGACCCTGATCAACATCCGCCCGGTCGTGGCGGCGATCAAGGAGTTCTTCGGCACGTCCCAGCTCTCCCAGTTCATGGACCAGACGAACCCGCTGGCCGGGCTCACCCACAAGCGCCGCCTGTCGGCGCTCGGTCCGGGCGGTCTGTCCCGTGAGCGGGCCGGCATGGAGGTCCGCGACGTCCACCCGTCGCACTACGGCCGCATGTGCCCGATCGAGACGCCGGAAGGCCCGAACATCGGCCTGATCGGCTCGCTGTCGAGCTACGGCCGGGTCAACCCGTTCGGCTTCATCGAGACGCCGTACCGGAAGGTCGTCGACGGTCGGGTCACCGACCAGATCGACTACCTGACGGCGGACGAGGAAGACCGCTACGTCAAGGCCCAGGCCAACGCCAAGATCGACGACGAGGGCAACTTCCTGGAGGACCGCGTCCTGGTCCGCAAGAAGGGCGGCGAGGTCGAGCAGATCGACCCGCGCGACGTCGACTACATGGACGTCTCGCCGCGGCAGATGGTGTCCGCCGCGACCGCGATGATCCCGTTCCTGGAGCACGACGACGCCAACCGCGCGCTGATGGGCGCGAACATGCAGCGCCAGGCGGTGCCGCTGCTGCGCAGCGAGTCGCCGCTGGTCGGCACGGGCATGGAGCTGCGCGCCGCGGTCGACGCCGGCGACGTCGTGGTGGCCAAGAAGACGGGCGTGGTCGAGGAGATCTCCGCCGACTACGTCACGGTCATGGCCGACGACGGCTCGCGGCAGACCTACGGCCTGCACAAGTTCCGCCGCTCGAACCAGGGCACCTGCATCAACCAGAAGCCCATCGTGAACGAGGGCGACCGGGTGCAGACCGGCCAGGTGCTGGCCGACGGCCCGTGCACCGAGAACGGCGAGATGGCGCTGGGCAAGAACCTGCTCGTCGCGATCATGCCGTGGGAGGGCCACAACTACGAGGACGCGATCATCCTGTCGCAGCGCCTCGTGCAGGACGACGTCCTGACCTCGATCCACATCGAGGAGCACGAGATCGACGCGCGGGACACCAAGCTGGGCGCCGAGGAGATCACGCGGGACATCCCGAACGTCTCCGAGGAGGTCCTGGCCGACCTCGACGAGCGGGGCATCATCCGCATCGGCGCCGAGGTCCAGCCGGGCGACATCCTGGTCGGCAAGGTCACGCCCAAGGGCGAGACGGAGCTGACCCCGGAGGAGCGCCTGCTGCGCGCGATCTTCGGCGAGAAGGCCCGTGAGGTGCGCGACACGTCGCTGAAGGTGCCGCACGGCGAGTACGGCAAGGTCATCGGCATCCGCGTGTTCAGCCGCGAGGACGACGACGAGCTGCCCCCCGGCGTGAACGAGCTGGTCCGCGTCTACGTCGCCCAGAAGCGCAAGATCCAGGACGGCGACAAGCTCGCCGGCCGCCACGGCAACAAGGGCGTCATCGGCAAGATCCTCCCCGTCGAGGACATGCCGTTCCTGGAGGACGGCACCCCGGTGGACATCGTGCTGAACACGCACGGCGTGCCGCGCCGTATGAACATCGGCCAGGTGCTGGAGACCCACCTCGGGTGGATCGCCAAGCAGGGCTGGAGCATCAACGGCGACCCGGACTGGGCGAAGAACCTGCCCGCCGACCTGTACGAGGTGGAGCCCGGCACGAAGACCGCCACCCCGGTGTTCGACGGCGCGCGCGAGGACGAGATCACGGGCCTGCTCGGCTCGACGATCCCGAACCGCGACGGCGAGCGGATGGTCAAGGAGAACGGCAAGGCGCGGCTCTTCGACGGGCGCAGCGGCGAGCCGTACCCGTTCCCGGTGTCGGTCGGCTACATGTACATCCTGAAGCTGCTGCACCTGGTGGACGACAAGATCCACGCCCGCTCCACCGGCCCGTACTCCATGATCACGCAGCAGCCGCTGGGCGGTAAGGCGCAGTTCGGCGGCCAGCGCTTCGGTGAGATGGAGTGCTGGGCGATGCAGGCGTACGGCGCGGCCTACACGCTGCAGGAGCTGCTGACCATCAAGTCCGACGACGTGCTCGGCCGCGTGAAGGTCTACGAGGCCATCGTCAAGGGCGAGAACATCCCGGAGCCGGGTATCCCGGAGTCCTTCAAGGTGCTGCTCAAGGAGCTGCAGTCGCTGTGCCTCAACGTCGAGGTGCTGTCCTCGGACGGCGCCGCGATCGAGATGCGCGACGGCGACGACGAAGACCTCGAACGCGCGGCCGCGAACCTCGGCATCAACCTGTCGAGGACCGAGTCGCCGTCCGTGGACGACGTCGTCAACTGACCCTCGCCGGCCGCCGGGCGACGCCTCCCGCGCCTCCCGGCGGCCACCGCCAGCTCCCGTGCCAGCCCTGCTGGGGCAACGATCCAAAAAGGGGAAGAGAGTAGACGTGCTAGACGTCAACTTCTTCGATGAGCTCCGCATCGGTCTCGCGACCGCGGACGACATCCGCCAGTGGTCCTTCGGCGAGGTCAAGAAGCCCGAGACCATCAACTACCGCACGCTCAAGCCGGAGAAGGACGGCTTGTTCTGCGAGAAGATCTTCGGTCCCACCCGGGACTGGGAGTGCTACTGCGGCAAGTACAAGCGCGTCCGCTTCAAGGGCATCATCTGCGAGCGCTGCGGCGTCGAGGTGACCCGCGCCAAGGTGCGCCGCGAGCGGATGGGCCACATCGAGCTGGCCGCGCCCGTCACGCACATCTGGTACTTCAAGGGCGTCCCGAGCCGGTTGGGCTACCTGCTCGACCTGGCGCCGAAGGACCTTGAGAAGATCATCTACTTCGCGGCCTACGTGATCGTGGGCGTGAACACCGAGCTGCGCCACAACGACCTGCCGACGCTCGAGAACGAGATGCAGGTCGAGCGCAAGCGCGTGGAGAACAAGCGCGACGCCGACGTCGAGGCGCGTGCGCAGAAGCTGGAAGCCGACCTGGCCGAGCTGGAGGCGGAGGGCGCCAAGTCCGACGTCCGCCGCAAGGTCAAGGAGGGCGGCGAGCGCGAGATGCGCCAGCTCCGCGACCGGGCCCAGCGCGAGCTGGACCGGCTCGACGAGATCTGGTCCACCTTCACCAAGCTGGAGCGCGCCCAGCTGATCGCGGACGAGCTGCTCTACCGCGAGCTGTACGACCGCTACGGCGACTACTTCACCGGCGCGATGGGCGCCGAGGCCATCCAGAAGCTGCTGGGTGACTACGACGTGGACGCCGAGGCCGAGGTGCTGCGCGAGACGATCCGCAGCGGCAAGGGCCAGAAGAAGCTGCGCGCCCTCAAGCGGCTGAAGGTCGTGGCCGCCTTCCAGGCGACCCGCAACAACCCGCAGGGCATGGTCCTGGACTGCGTCCCGGTCATCCCGCCGGACCTGCGCCCGATGGTGCAGCTCGACGGTGGCCGGTTCGCGACCTCGGACCTCAACGACCTGTACCGCCGGGTCATCAACCGGAACAACCGCCTCAAGCGGCTGATCGACCTCGGCGCGCCCGAGATCATCGTCAACAACGAGAAGCGGATGCTCCAGGAGGCCGTCGACGCGCTGTTCGACAACGGCCGCCGCGGTCGCCCGGTGACCGGTCCGGGCAACCGGCCGCTGAAGTCGCTGTCCGACCTGCTCAAGGGCAAGCAGGGCCGGTTCCGCCAGAACCTGCTCGGCAAGCGCGTCGACTACTCCGGCCGTTCGGTCATCGTCGTCGGCCCGCAGCTGAAGCTGCACCAGTGCGGCCTGCCCAAGCAGATGGCGCTGGAGCTGTTCAAGCCGTTCGTGATGAAGCGGCTGGTGGACCTCAACCACGCGCAGAACATCAAGTCCGCCAAGCGGATGGTCGAGCGCGCGCGCCCGGCCGTGTGGGACGTGCTGGAAGAGGTCATCACCGAGCACCCCGTGCTGCTCAACCGCGCGCCGACGCTGCACCGCCTCGGCATCCAGGCGTTCGAGCCGCAGCTGGTCGAGGGCAAGGCCATCCAGCTCCACCCGCTCGTCTGCGAGGCGTTCAACGCCGACTTCGACGGTGACCAGATGGCGGTCCACCTGCCGCTGTCCGCCGAGGCGCAGGCCGAGGCGCGCGTGCTGATGCTGTCGTCGAACAACATCCTCTCGCCCGCGTCGGGCAAGCCGCTGGCCATGCCCCGCCTGGACATGGTGACCGGCCTGTACCACCTGACCCGGCACAAGGAGGGCGACATCGGCGAGGGCCTGGCGTACTCGTCGCCCGCCGAGGCGCTGATGGCGTTCGACCGCAAGGTGCTGGGCCTCCAGGCGATGGTCAAGATCCGGATCACGGACAAGAACCCGCCGAAGGGCCAGGAGCCGGAGGGCTGGGAGCCCGGTCAGCCGTGGCTGGCCGAGACCACCCTCGGTCGCGTCCTGTTCAACGAGGTCCTGCCGCAGGACTACCCGTTCCTGAACGAGGTCATGCCCAAGAAGCGGCAGGCCACGGTCATCAACGACCTCGCCGAGCGGTACCCGATGGTCACCGTCGCCCGGACGCTGGACAAGCTGAAGGACGCCGGTTTCTACTGGGCCACCCGGTCGGGTGTCACGGTGGCGATCTCCGACGTGCTCGTGCCGGAGGCCAAGCAGGGCATCCTGGACGAGTACGAGAAGCTCGCCGACGCGGTGGAGAAGCGCTACCAGCGCGGTCAGCTCTCCTACACCGAGCGCAACAACGAGCTGGTCAAGGTGTGGACCAAGGCGACGGAAGAGGTCGCCGAGGTCATGGAGGCCAACTTCCCCGAGGACAACTCGATCCGCATGATCGTGAAGTCCGGCGCGGCGGGCAACATGACCCAGGTCCGCTCGCTGGCGGGCATGCGCGGTCTGGTGACCAACCCGAAGGGCGAGTACATCCCGCGGCCGATCAAGAACTCGTTCCGCGAGGGCCTGTCGGTGCTGGAGTACTTCATCGCCACGCACGGCGCCCGCAAGGGTCTCGCCGACACCGCGCTGCGCACCGCCGACTCGGGTTACCTGACCCGTCGTCTGGTGGACGTGTCGCAGGACGTCATCATCCGCGAGATCGACTGCGGCACCACGCGCGGCGTGAACATGACGGTCGGCGAGCGGATCGGCGACAAGGTCGGCCTGCACGAGTTCGCGCAGACCTCCGTGTACGCCCGGACCATCGCCGAGGACATCACCGACGCCAACGGCAACGTGGTCCTCAACCGCGGTGACGACCTGGGCGACCCGGCGCTGGCGACGCTCGTCGAGGCGGGCGTGACCAGGGTCAAGGTCCGCTCGGTGCTGACCTGCGAGTCGGCGGTCGGCGTGTGCGCGTCCTGCTACGGCCGCTCGATGGCGACCGGCAAGCTGGTCGACGTCGGCGAGGCGGTCGGCATCGTGGCCGCGCAGTCGATCGGTGAGCCCGGCACCCAGCTGACCATGCGCACCTTCCACCAGGGTGGTGTGGCCGGCGACGACATCACGACGGGTCTGCCCCGCGTGCAGGAGCTGTTCGAGGCCCGCGTGCCCAAGGGCAAGGCGCCGATCGCGGACGTCGACGGCCGGGTGCGCATCGAGGACGGCGACCGGTTCTGGAAGATCACCCTCATCCCGGACGACGGGTCCGAGGAGATCGTCTTCGAGAAGCTGTCCAAGCGCCAGCGGCTGGCCAACACGGCCACCGGCCCGCTCCAGGACGGCGACCACGTGCACGTCGGCCAGCAGCTGCTGGAGGGCACGCCCGACCCGCACGAGGTGCTGCGCGTCATGGGTCCGCGCGAGGCCCAGCTGCACCTGGTGCAGGAGGTCCAGAAGGTCTACCGGGCGCAGGGCGTGGCGATCCACGACAAGCACATCGAGGTCATCGTCCGGCAGATGCTGCGCCGGGTGACGATCATCGACTCGGGCGCCACCGAGTTCCTGCCCGGCTCGCTGGTCGAGCGGGCGGAGTTCGAGTCCGGCAACCGCGCCGTGGTCGCCGAGGGCGGCGAGCCCGCCGCCGGCCGTCCGGTGCTGATGGGCATCACGAAGGCGTCGCTGGCCACCGACTCGTGGCTGTCGGCGGCGTCGTTCCAGGAGACGACGAGGGTCCTGACCGACGCGGCCATCAACGGCCGCTCGGACAAGCTCATCGGCCTCAAGGAGAACGTGATCATCGGTAAGCTGATCCCGGCAGGCACGGGCATCAACCGCTACCGGAACATCCAGGTGCAGCCGACGGAGGAAGCGCGGGCCGCGGCCTACGCCATCCCGTCCTACGACGACGGCTACTACACGCCGGACGTCTTCGGCACCGGTACCGGTGCGGCGGTGCCGCTGGACGACTACGACTTCGGTCGCGACTACCGCTGACCCGATCGCGGTCACCGCACGACCGAACGGCCCCCGGAGCCTCCCGCTCCGGGGGCCGTTCCGCGTCCGGGCCCGGTTCGCACGCGTGCGGGCGGCTCGTCGCGCACCGTGCACGGGCGGTGGTCCCGCTGCTGCGGCGGGGTCAGGCGGATGCGGCGTCCGGGTGATCACCGGTTGGGCCCCTTGCCGCTGTTACCCGGAAGTAGATAACGTCCGCTCGGACGTGATCCCGCGTCCCGGACCGCGATCCGCTCGCGGTCCGAGGCACCTCCGCGACCCAGCGGACCCCGGCCCCGCCGGTGCCCGCGACGTCCCGTGCCACCGGCTCCACCCGTACCCGGGTGGCCCGGCACCGGGTGGGTTCCGCGTCCGACTCCCGGCGACGGCCACCGGCCGGTCCGGGTTGATCGCGCGGTGACGGCAGGGCGAGGGGCCCCGACACCCCCGCCCTGCCCGTCAGGACCGGCGGCGGGACTTGGCCAGGGCGCGTGCGCGGGCCACCAGGTCGTCCACCAGGTCCTCGTCGGAGGTCGGCGGGCCGCCGTCGCCGCAGCACGGCGGTTTGGTGCGGCGCTCGTCGAGGCGCGGGCGGACGCCGGCCAGCTCGTACAGGGCGTCGTAGAGGTTGCGGCCGGGGTCGTCCTCGTGGGTGCCGACCAGCAGCACCCACGCGTCGGTCGGGTGCGGGAACGCCACGACGACGCGGTCGTTGCCGCGCAGGTGCTTCACGCACAGGCGGGGCAGGGGCTCCGGCCCGGTGACGCGGTAGCCCAGGGCGGCGCAGCCGCGGTGGGACAGCTCGTCCAGGAAGCGCTCGTACGCCTGGCGGGCGGGGCCGCGGAGCCGGGCGGCCTGGGCGCCGGCCACGGGCGTCTCGACTACGGTGATCAAGCTGAGCGGACTACCCGTCCTTCACCCCGGTGCAGCTGCTCCAGGCTCGTCGCGAGGTCGGGGCGGTCGAGCAGCGCCTGGTCGGCGAGCCTGCGGTGCACCTCGTCCAGCAGCCCCCTGGTGCGGCCGGCGCGCCGCAGCTCGGACACCACGTGCAGCACCTCGTGCAGCCGCACGGCGTCCAGCAGCAGCCGGGGCTCGCGGCTGTGGACGGCCAGCACGCCCTCGCGCGCCCACGCCTTGACCGTCTTCTCGGTCAGGTCGAGCAGTTCGCCCGCCACCACGGGCCGGACCGGCGGCGCCTTGCGCAGCGCGCGGGCCACCACGCCGTCGAGCTTGTGCCGCCGCGCGTCGTCCTCGGACAGGCTCGCGGCGACCTCCTCGATCTCCTCGATCTGGTCGAAGAGATCCCGGATCTGCGCGGCCTCCGTTGCGACCGACATGGCGACCTCCCTGGTTCACTACCGAGTATCGCCCAGTTTTTCGGGAGTCGCAACGGAGGCGGCGGAAACCGGGCCCGGACGGCGCCGGGACCGGGTCAGGACCGGGTCAGGACGAGAAGAACAGGCCCGAGAGGCCGTGGTGCTTGCGGTGGCCGTAGCCGTGGCCGTAGTGCGGCTGCGGCGCGCCCCACCCCGGCTGCACGGGCTGCTGCACGTAGTGCACCTGGGCGGGGGCCGGCGCGACGGGCGGCGGGGGCGGCGGAGGAGCGGCCATCTGGGTCTCCAGGCGGGTGATGGCCTCCAGCTCACCGTAGTCGAGGAAGACCCCTCGGCAGCCGTCGCACTGCTCGATGTGTACGCCCATGCGGTCGAAGGTGCGCATGGTCGCATGACACTTGGGACACTGCATCGTGTGAGCCTCCTGCTCTGACAGTTGTCCGCGATACTAGCCGTGCGCCACCGGCGCGTGACTGGAGACGATCCGGGCACAAGCCCCGATCAGAGCGCGCTGCGCGGTGTCCAGGCGCTTGCCGTCGCGCTCGGCCGCGGTCAGCGCGCGCGCCGCCATCTGGACGACCAGCGCGCGTGCGGGCACCTCCAGCGCGGCCCACGGGTCGGCGCGCCGGACGGCCGTCCCGCCCGCGTCGAGGTAGGCGTCGAGCAGCCGGCGCCACGTCACCGCGTCCAGCACGCCCGCCAGGTGCAGCGCGGCCGGCCGCGCCAGGTCCCACGCCGGGTCGCCGCGCCCCAGGTCGTCGAGGTCGATCAGCCGCCACCCGTCGCGCCACAGCAGCTGCCCCAGGTGCCAGTCACCGTGGATGAGGGTCGAGCCGTCCGGCCCCCTGGCGGGCAGGGTGGCGAACGCGTCCGCGACGACGCCCGCGCCGGCGACGCCGCGCGGCACCTCGCGCACCGCGCGCACCATCCGCGCCCACGCGCCCGCCTCGGGCGCGCCCGCCGGCGCGGCGACCCGGTGCAGGTCGGCGAGCAGCCGGCCGGCGGCCTCCAGCGGCAGCTCGTCCGGCTCGCGCTGCGCGACCGGCGTGCCGTAGGGCCAGGAGGTCACCACGCGGCCGTGCACGGTGGTCGGTGGCCCCAGCGGCGGGAGCAGCACGCCCGGCAGGTCCTCCGCGATCCGCAGCCGGGCCGCGAGCAGATCGGCGTCGGTGCCCGGTTCGTGTGCTTTGAGCACCACGTCGCCGACCCGGACCACCACCACCTCGCCGCGCACGGCGAGCACGGCGTGCTCCGCCCCGCCGGACAGGGCCGCCACCACGTCTGCGATCGACTCCGAGCTCACCCGGTCATTGTGGCCGGCGCGGCGAGCGGTCGTGGGCTTTCGCCGGGACGGGCGGCGCCGCTCGCGGGCGGGAACTCGGCCCCTGCCCGCGAGCGGCATCCGACTCGCGCGGTGTTCGGTCCCGGTCCCGGTCAGCGTTCGACGTCGCCGCGGATGAACGCCTCGACGGCCTCGTGCGCCGCCGAGTCCGAGTACTGCACCGGCGGGGACTTCATGAAGTACGACGACGCCGACAGGATCGGCCCGCCGACACCCCGGTCCAACGCGATCTTCGCCGCCCGCACCGCGTCGATGATGATCCCCGCCGAGTTCGGCGAGTCCCACACCTCCAACTTGTACTCCAGGTTCAACGGCACGTCACCGAACGCCCGACCCTCCAACCGCACATACGCCCACTTCCGGTCGTCCAACCACGACACGTAGTCCGACGGCCCGATGTGCACATTCCGCCTGCCCATCTCCCGATCGACCTGCGACGTCACCGCCTGCGTCTTGGAGACCTTCTTGGACTCCAGCCGCTCCAACTCCTTCATGTTCAAAAAGTCCATGTTGCCGCCCACGTTCAACTGCATGGTCCGGTCCAACTGCACACCCCGGTCCTCGAACAGCCTGGCCAGCACCCGATGCGTGATCGTCGCACCCACCTGCGACTTGATGTCGTCACCCACGATCGGCACACCCGCCTCCTCGAACCGGCGCGCCCACTCCGGATCCGAGGCGATGAACACCGGCAACGCGTTGACGAACGCCACCCGCGCCTCGATCGCGGCCCGCGCGTAGAACCGGTCCGCCTCCTCCGACCCCACCGGCAGATACGACACCAGCACGTCGACCTCCGCGTCACGCAACGCGGCCACCACGTCCACCGGCGCCTCGTCGGACTCCTCGATCGTCTCCCGGTAGAACCGCCCCAGACCGTCCAACGTCGGCCCCCGCTGCACCGTCACACCCAACGGCGGCACATCGGCGATCTTGATCGTGTTGTTCTCACTGGCCCCGATCGCCTCGGACAGATCCGTGCCGACCTTCTTGGCATCCACGTCGAACGCGGCCACGAACTCCACGTCCCGCACGTGGTAGCCACCGAACTCGACGTGCATCAACCCGGGCACCCGGGTACCCGGATCGGCATCGCGGTAGTAGTGGACACCCTGCACCAGCGACGCCGCGCAGTTGCCAACCCCGACAATGGCCACTCGAACCGTGCGGCGGTTGTCGCCCATCTCAAACTCCTCAGCTCGTGATCGGTGACGTGCGGTCGACGTCACCGGGTACCGCCGATTGACGTCCCCAGTCTTTCCAGCGCCGCGTCCAGCGCCGCGTGGATCCCCGAGGGGTGCTCCAGAAGAACGGAGTGGAGGCCGTTGGCCTCGGCCGCGGCGACCACCGCGGGCCGGTCGTCGATGAGGACCGATCGACCCCGCTCGCCCCCGCAACGCTCCAGGGCGCGGTCGAAGTACGCCTTGGACGGCTTCACCTCGCCCACGACCCAGGACGAGCAGAGGACCTCGAACAGGTCGAAGTGGCCGTGCTTGTCGTTCTTCAGCCGGTCCCAGTGCGCGGCCTCGTTGTTCGCGAGCGCCAGCCGGAGCCGGGGGTGCTCCCGCCGGACGCGCTCCACCTGCGCGAACGTCTCGCCGTACCCGGAGACGCAGCTCAGGTACAGCTCGTCGGCCCACTGCTCGTCCAGCCCCAGCGGCAACGCGCCCCCGGCGGCGAGCAGGCAGTCGGCCAGCACCTCGTGCGCGGTCCGCTCGTCGGACTCGTACTCGTGCTGCCGGCCGGCCACCTCGGCCTGGAACACCACCGGGTCGGCCTCGTACCGCTCGGCGATCGACGTCAGGAAGGGGGTCTCCTCGTTCACGTTGCTGAAGAAGACCCCTCCCGCGTCCATCAGGAGTGTCGGTCTCACGGCGACACCCCCGCCCGGCCGCCGTCGAGGTCGATGACGGACAGCACGAACAGCTCGAACGTGCGGATGAAGTCCTGCGCCGCGCGTTCCGAGACGCCGCGCCAGGCGGCGCTGATCCGCAGCTCGTCCTCGTCGTGCTCGATCGTGACCTCGCACCCGTCCTGCTCGTCGGCCGGCGAGACGACCTCGGTCACGTGGCCGCCCGCCAGCAGCGGCTCCTCGTCCTCGTCCTGGAGCGACAGGAACGGCGCCCACAGGTGGACGTGCGCGGCCTGCCGGGGGCCCCACAGACCGGTCAGCGCCTGGTCGTAGGGGACCGGCGCGCACGAGACGCCCTCCAGGACCGTGTCGCGCACCGCCTCGACCACCTGCTCGTCGGTCAGCGCCGAGACGTCGGGGAAGGGCACGAGCAGCTGGCTGCTGAGGTTGCCGATGATCTCCGTCGAACCGGGCAGGTCCCGGTTGAGGAACGGGATGCGGATCGCGCCCGGACGCCCGCGCACCGCGCTCAGCGTCCGGGCGAGCAGGCCCGCCAGCAGGGTGAGCGGGGAGACCCGCAGCCGCTTCGCCGCATCGACCACCGAGTCCCACCGCGACGCGGGCGCCTCCCAGCCGAGCTCGCCCGACCAGGAACCGGTCAGCCGGTCGACGTCGACCGGTTCGAGGCCCGCCCCGGCCAGCAGCGCCTCCCACCGGCGGACCCGGTCGTCCCCGGTGGCCGCCAGCAGCGCGTGCTGGGCCGCTGCCCAGTCGCGCATCTGCGGCGCCGGGAGCGGCCGGGCCTCGTGGCCCGCCGCGAGCAGGTCGTAGGTGTCCGCGAGCTCGTCCAGCAGCAGCTTCCACGACCACCCGTCGACGACCGCGTGGCTGACCTGGAGGCCGAAGCGGACGCCCGAGTCGTGCCGCTCGACCAGCGCCCGGACCACCGGCCCCGCCAGGGGGTCGATGTCGGACTCGATGGCGGGCGCGGTCCACGACCCGCCCGAGCGGCGCAGCTCCAGCAGCGCGGGCCCGGCCGAGCCCGGAATGCAGACCACCCGGTCGCCGTCGTAGGCGAACCGCGACGTGAGCACGTCGTGGCCGGCCGCCACCACGCCCACCGCCTTGAGCAGCAGCGCGGTGTCGGCCGACGCGGGCAGGTCCCACCACGACTGCGAGGCCAGCGTCGGCCGCCCGTCCTCGCGGCTCGCGAGGAACCACGCCTCGTCGTCGACGCCCGCCCGGAACGGCACGCCGGCCAGCACCGGCGACGGCGGGATCTCCTCCTCGTCGTGGAGCGCCTCCACCACCCGGTGCGTCATGACCGGACCGCGAGGTGGCGGCCGATGACGACGGCGTCCGCACCGCTCTTCACGAAGGTGCCGAGGATGTCGGCGGCCGACGACGCCATCGGCTCCTCCGCGACGTTCAGCGAGGTGTTCACCAGCACCGGGACACCGGCGCGGCGGTGGAACTCGCCGAGCAGGGCGTGGTAGACGGGGTTCGCCTCCGCCGTGACCGCCTGCGGGCGCGCCGAGCCGTCGACGTGGACCACCGCGGGGATGCGCGTGCGGACCTCGGGGCGCACCTTGGCCGCGACGATCATGAACGGGTTGGGCGAGCCGTCGAAGAACTCGTGGAAGTGCTCCGCCTGGACGCTGGGCGCGAGCGGGCGCCACATCTCCCGGTTCTTCGCGTTGTTCAACCGGGTGAGCGACTGGCGGTCGCGCGGGTCGCCCAGGAAGCTGCGCGCGCCGAGCGCGCGCGGCCCGACCTCGGCCCGACCCTGGCCCCAGGCGACGACCGCGCCGGACTCGATCAGCCTGACCACCTCGGGCAGCAGCGACTCGTACGGCAGCTCCTCGGCGCGGATGCCCGCGTTCGCGAACGCCTTGGCCACGTCCTCGTCGGCCAGGTCCGGGCCCCAGTACGCGTGCTCCATGCGCGAGCGGCCCGTCAGGTCGGTCGTCTCGTTGGCCACCACCAGCGCCGCGCCGAGCGCGACACCCGCGTCGTGCGCCATCGGCTGCACGTAGACCTGGTCGAAGATGCCGCTGTCGGCGAGCTTCCCGTTGGCGGTGCAGTTCAGGCCGACGCCGCCGGCGATGGCCAGCCGCTCCCGGCCGGTCAGCTCCCGCGCCCGCGCGGCGAGCGCGAGCAGCGTCGTCTCCAACGCGCGCTGGGCCGAGGCGGCGAAGTCCGCGTAGGCCATGATCGACTCTTCGCGGCGGGGCGCGTAGGGGAACGAGGCCCGCGCGAAGTGCTCCTGCAACGCCGCCGACCGCTCGTTGATCAGGTCGCGCCCGACCGTCGTCGCGTCGGGCACACCGCGCCACACGATGGTGCCGTCCTCGAAGGCGAGCGCCGCGTCGTGCGCGGCGCGGCCGTACGAGGCGAGCCCCATCAGCTTGCCGCCGTCGTTGCGGCCCAGGCCGGCGAACTCGGACGCGGCCTCGTAGAAGAAGCCGAGCGAGGTCTCGACGCCGAAGTCCTCCACGATGCGGAGGTCGCGGCCCTCGCCGAGGGCGATGGACGTGGCCGTGTCCTCGCCCATCGCGTCCACGACGAGCACCGCGCAGTCCTCGTACCCGCTCGGCCAGAACGCGCTCGCCGCGTGCGCGAGGTGGTGCGCCACCGGGCGGACCTCGCGCGGGCGCTCACCGTCGAAGAGCCGGTCCGGGAACAGCCACTCCGGGGTGTCGAACGGCAGGACGCGCAGGCGCTCCGCGCCCTCCAGGTGGAGCCACTCCGCGAGGCGGTCGTGGTCGGAGCCCAGCGCGACCACGTCGACGTCCGAGAGCCGGATGCCGGCGTGGTCCAGGCAGAACTTCAGCGCGTCGGCCGGTGACTGGTCCACTGCTCGTTTGCGTCGGGACAGCCGCTCCTGCTCCACGGTCACCACCAGCTCGCCGTCGCGCAGCAGCGCACAAGACGAGTCGTGCGCACCGTGATTGAGGCCGACCACCCAACGAGATGCTGACGACATGAATCCCTCTCCGCGTCTGGTTGCCATAGCTGTTCACACCTCTTGTGCCAGGCGGGCGGGTACCGGTCGCCCACCCCACCGATCGGCCTCGATGATCGCGACGCGCGCGGCCAGCTCGTCCGGGGCGACCGCGCCCCGCACCACCGTCACGGTCGCGAAACCGGCCGCCAGGAGCGCCACGTCGCTGCCCTCCGGCGCCTCGACCGCGCGCGGGGCCCAGGTCAGCTCGCCGGTCGAGGAGCACCGGACGAACGGCAGCACCGGCGCGGGCGGCGCGACGCGCAGCCCCCGGACCAGACCGCGGTCGAGGTTCGGGACGTTCAGGCTCAGCGCGACACCGCGGCCGAGGTCGAGGGCCGCGTCGAGCAGCGTGACCGCCAGCTCCCCGGCCAGTTCGCCCTCCAGCGGCCCGTCCTCCCGGCCGTGCGTCGAGTAGACGTCGTCGCTGCTGACCGCGACCGCCGACGCGCCGAAGGCGGCCGCCGTGATCGCGGCCCCGACCGTGCCCGAGAACTCGGTCATGCGGCCGACGTTGGGCCCGTGGTTGATCCCGACGACGACGCCCCGCGGCGCGGGCCCCGCCAGCCCCGAGAACGCCGAGGCGACCATCAACGCCGGGGTGCTGTCCCGGAAGGACCACGCGTCCCCGACCACCCGGACGATCGAGGGCCGACCGGACGGCACCGCCATCGCGGCGCCGGCCCCGGTCCACCCCTCCTCGTTGCCGAACACCACGTGCTCGACGCCGGCCGCTTCCAGCGCCCGGACCAGCGCGGCCAGCCCGGGCGCGGCCACTCCGTCATCGTTCGTCGCGAGGATCACGAGCCACCGCCTTCATCCGTACGCCGCCACGGCCTCGTAACCGGTGGTGATGACGTCGATCGCCCACCGGACGTCCTCCGAGGTCATCGCCTCGCAGGTGAACCAGTGGTGCCCCCGCGACAGCAGGAGCCCCTGTTCCCAGACGGTTTCGTAGAACTTCTGCTCCGCCCTCATCAGCGCCTCGCCGGTGAGGTCGAACTCGTGGTAGGGCATGGGCGGCAGGCCGACCGGGCGCACCGGCGCGCCCGTCCTGGCCGCCGCCGCGGCCAGCCCGTCGAGCAGTTGCCGCCCGCGCGCCCACACGGTCTCCAGCGCGTCGGTGTCCCGGAGGACCCGGATCGTCGCCAGCGCCGCGGCCATGCCGTCGGAACTGCGGAAGAACACGCCGGACAGCGACACGTCGGCGAGGGTCCGCATGACCTCCTCGCGCCCGGCGAGGGCCGAGACGGGGTGCCCGTTGGCCATCGCCTTGCTGAGCGCGACGAGGTCCGCCGAGACGCCGAAGTACTCCTGGGCGCCCCCGAGCGCCAGCCGGAACCCGGTCCGGACCTCGTCGAGCACGAAGAGGCTGCCGTACCGGTCGGTGAGCCTGCGGCACTCGTGCAGGTACTCGCGGTCGAGCACGTGCCCGTCCGCCGGCATGACGACCAGGGCCGCGATCCGGTCGCCATGCCGGGCGAAGACCTCACCCAGGGCGTCCACGTCGTTGAAGGGGACGGTGATGGTGAGCTCCCGGTAGGCGTCGGGGATGCCCGCGCCCCGCGGCGCGCACCAGTCGTGCCAACCCTGGTAACCCCAGCGGACCACCAGGGATCGCCTGGTGTAGGCGCGGGAGATCCGGACCGCCGCGCTGGTCGCGTCCGAGCCGGACTTCAGCGGGATCGTCATCTCCGCGTTCGGGACGACCTGCGTCAGCAGGTCGGCCAGCTCCAGTTCCTTCACCTTCCGCAGGGTCGGCGAGACGCCTTCGCGGATGTCCTGGACGACCTCTTCGGTGACGCGCGGGTCGGCGTGCCCGAGGATGACGGACCCGAAACCGAGCAGGAAGTCCAGGAACGGCCGGCCGGCCTCGTCCTTCACCCTGGCGCCGCAGGCGGACGAGACCCATTGCGGCTCGTTGGCGCCGGCGATGCCCCCACCCAGCAGGTGGGGTTTCGCGAGCACCCCACCGTCGATCAGCGTGGCTCGCTCGATCAACGCGTGCGCGTCCACGTAGGTCCTCCAGTTCCGGACGTCGCGGTGACTAGGCGAAGTAGCTCTGCAACTCGCCTTGGCGGCGGATGTCCAGGCTGCAGCAGTGGAAGCTGCCGCCGAACTGGAACACCGCGTCGAAGTCGACGGTGATGACGTCGATCTTGAGCGACTTGAACAGCTCGATCAGCGGGGTCTCCGCCGACTCGACCACGACCGTCTCCGGGTTGAGCATCAGGATGTTCATCGAGATCCAGTTGCTCACGTCGCGCGTGGTCGGCGGGCCGGTGCGCACCGACGGGACGGCGTCGACCAGGCGCCAGTCGTTGTCGGCGAAGAACTTCGCCGAGTCGTCCTTGAAGGGGCGCTCCGGGTTGGTCAGGGCGAGGCCGGGGCGCAGCGGGACGAGGGTGGTGTCGATGTGCTGCGGGTAGCGGTCGGTGAACTCGACGACCCGCACCCGGAACTCCGGGCCGAGGTAGCGGCGGAGCCACTCGATGCCGAACCTGTTGGTCACCACGTCGGGCTGGACGAAGATGTCCCGACCGCACCGGGTGAACGACGCGGCGTCGAACAGCGGCTCGAACTCCGTCAGCGCGGGGTGCGTGGTGAAGTCGTACAGCTCGTCCTCGGTGGTGTAGTCCTCGGTGTAGGTCTCCGCGGTGAGCTGCGGGCGCGGCGCGGCGACCCACTGCGCGCCACCGGCGAAGTACTCCTTGACCAGCCGCCGGTAGGCCCGGTACTCGAAGAACCGGCCGCGCTGCGCCATCGGGACCTCGATGATGCGGTCGCCGACGACCAGCATGACGTCGCGCGGGCAGGTCTGCGCGTGCCCGTTGGCCACCTCGAAGTCGGGGGTGGAGAACGGCGCGATGTGGTTCACCGGGTCGGGGCGCTGGACCGTGACGCCCTCCTTCTCCAGCGCCAGGGCGAACGTGTCGAGCTGGCGCTCGGCCCGCTCCACGTCCTCCGGCGGGTACGGTGCGCCCTTGAACCCGCGCTCCGGGTCGGCTTTCGGGTAGTAGGCGGCCAGTGCCGGTTCGAACGCGAGTTTGCCCGCACCACGAGCCGTACCGATGATGACCTCTTCCAGGGGGTCCCACTCGTTGTAGGAAGAGACGATGGTCATGTGACAGTGCCTTTCTCGGTGAAATGGCCCCGGTGGTGGATCTCCGGGTGTCTGTCGTGCCGTGGGTGTCCGCCGGTCACTTGCCGGCTGTCTCGGACCACGCCTTGTCCAGGTGCGACAGGGCGTCATCCCACGTGGGCAGGAGGTGGCGGACCGAGTCGAGGTGCTTGCGCAGCTGCTCGGCGGACGCGCCGTCCACCAGCAGGTGGGTGACGGCGTCCGCGAGTTCCTCCGCCGAGTCGCGCACCAGGACCGCCTCGCGGACCTCGGGGTCGATGCCCTGGACGCCCGCGGGCGTGCTGACCACGGCGCAGCCGGCGGCCAGGCCCTCCAGGATCTTCGCCTTGGTGCCACCGCCGAACCGCAGCGGGCAGAGGAAGACGTCCGCCGCGCCGAGCAGCGGTCCGAAGCTCGGCAGGGTGCCGAGCAGCCGGACGGACGGGTCGACCTCGGTGAGGCCGAGCGCCTCCCGTGTCTGGCCGCTGCCCGCGACGGCGAGCGTCGCCGCGGGCACCCGTGCCCGCACCCGCGGCCAGATGTGGTCGAGCAGCCACAGGGTGGCGTCGCGGCTCGGGCTCCACGCCGCGCTGCCGGTGTAGACCACCAGCGGACCGTCCACGGTGGTGCGCCCGAACTCGCCGGGGTCGTCCGACGCGCGGAAGTGGTCGCAGCCCATCGGCAGCCACGACACCGACAGGTCGGGCATGTCCGCGCGCATCACCGCTTCGTCGTCCAGGCTCACCACGCCGCACTTCGCGGCCCGCCGCCACGCGGCGTGTTCGAGGTCGCGGGTGACCGTCCAGTGCGGACCGTCCCCGCCGAGCACCTCCTGCCTGCTCTTCTCCAGCTGGTACTCGATGTTCTCCTCGACCAGGTGCACGGGCACGCCGCAGTCCTCGGGCACGTGCGGCATGAGGAAGAAGCCCTCCACGTGGACGAAGGAGATGCCGTTGGCCGCGATGAACGACCGCAGGTACGGGTTGACGTCGGCGCGGCAGTGCCGCCGGACGCGGTCGGGCAGCACCGCCGGGTCGCCCTCCGCCGGGTCCGCCTCGAAGAACGTGACGGTGCGGCAGTGCCGCAGCAGGGCGTCGAACGTCTCGACGTCCCGGTCGAAGTGCGGTGTCACCGCGACGAAGTGCACCTCGTACAGCCCGTCCAGCCTGGACAGGAACTGCCACTCGCGCACCTGGCCGCCGCTGTGCGGCGGGTACGACGACTGGTTGGTCAGGTAGAGCACCGCTGCCTTGGGCGGCCGGTTCCAGGACTGCCCCGAGGTCCGCGACGCGAATCGTCCCGGCATCTCAACCACGCTCCGTGTCAGTCAGAGGCCGTCGGGTCAGTCCTGGAACAGGCCGTCGGCGTTGGTGGGACCGCTGCGGTCCTTGCGCGTCGTCCAGTCGCGCGGGGGACCGCCGACCACGCCGAGCCCCGACCACACGTCGTAGCCGAGCAGCTTGCGCTGGCCGGCCGTGAGGGACGAGCGGACCTCGGGCCTGAGGGAGCGCATGATGTTCTCCTGCTGCCGGATGTAGGGCGCGCAGTAGTGCGACAGGATCGCGATCCGGGTGCCGGACTCGGTCTTGTTCACGCCCGCGCCGTGCCACACCCGGCCGTCGAGCACGACCGCGCTGCCCGCCGGGCCGGTGATGGACTCCAGCCGCTCGTGGGTGCCGTCGGGCGCGCGCTGGAGCAGGTGGCTTCCGGGCACGACCACGGTGGCGCCGTTCTCGGAGGTGAAGTCGTCGAGCGCCCACACGACGTTCATCGACGACACGTACGGCCACGGCTCCGGGACGTACTGCTGGTCGGCGTGCAGCTGCTGCTGCACGTTGCCGGGCTTGGCGATGTTCGCGGTGATGCTCGACAGCAGCGGGTCGGGCCCGACCTGGTCCGCGGCGAACTCGACGGCCACGGGGTGCTCCGCCAGCTCCAGGAACTCCTGGCCGTGGTTGAGGAGCATGAAGACCTTCTGGTTCCCGTTGGTCGTCCAGTCCTCCTGCCGCTCGCGCTGCTCGGCGGCGACGACCTCGACGCGCTCGCGCAGCCGCGCGACCTGGTCGGCGCTCAGCAGGCCGGCCAGCACGGCGTAGCCGTGCTCCCGGACGTCGCGCTTGGCCTGGGCGAAATCGGTGGTAGGAGCGGGCAGTGTCTTCTCGGACACGGGTTCCCCTGTTCTTGTCGTCACTTGTCGGAGGGACGCGGAGGGACGCGGGGGCCGGCTCAGCTCGGCGAGACCACGACGAGGCGGTTGTCCCAGAGCCTGCGCACCTCGCGGACCAGCTCCTCCCGCTCGTCGGCGGCGAGGGGGAGGTCGGAGATCCGGCCGCCCTCGCGCAGCAGCTCGGCGAGCACCGCGCTGACCGGGGTCCTCCGGTTCGGCCGGCTGGTGCGGATGATCACCTGGTTCTCGCCGTGGCGGTCGACGGTGCGGACCACCTGGCAGAACCGGGGGATCTCCAGGCGGGACTTGGCCAGCGCCTCCGCCGGGGTGTCGGTGCGCTGCACCACGTACGGGCCGACCACCAGCAGGTCCAGCCCCGTGGTGAGGAAGCTCGTCACCGCGTCGTCGACCGACTGCACGATCGGCTCGGCGTGGTTGTTGAAGGAGGTGTTGAGCAGCACGGGGACCCCCGCGACCGCCTCGAACTCCTTGAGCAGCCGGTACAGCCGGGGGTTCTGCTCCTCGCGCAGCGCCTGGACGCGGGCGGTGCCGTCCACGTGCGTGATGGCGCCCAGGCCGGCGCGGTGCTCCTCGCGCACGGGCACGACGAAGCCCATGTAGCTGTGGTCCGCCTCGGCGCCGTCCAGCTCGAAGTAGGTCGCGGCGTCGGGCGCGGTGACGACGGGGGCGAACGGGCGGTAGTCCTCGCGCTGCTTGATCATGAGGTTGACCCGGTCGCGGTTCTCCGCCGGGCGGGGGTCGGCCAGGATGCTGCGGTTGCCCAGCGCGCGGGGGCCGAACTCGGCCCGGCCCTGCGTCCACCCGATCACCGTGCCGCCCGCGAGCGCCGCGGCGACGTCCCGCTCCAGGTGCTCGGGCCGCTCGTAGGTGATGAAGTCGCCCCAGGCGTCCAGGCGCGCCCGGATGTGCTCGTCGTCGCCCAGCGGCGCGCCCAGGTAGGCGGTCGGGCTGAAGACGTCGTGCACCCGGCCGTGGAGCCGCCGGTCGATGATCATGGCCGCGCCCAGCGCCGCGCCCGCGTCGTGCGGCGACGGCGGGATGAACACCCGCCGCACGCCGGGCAGCTTCAGCAGCTTGCCGTTCAGCGTCGTGTTCTGCGCGACGCCGCCCGCGAGGCACAGGTCGGTCAGCCCGGTCCGCCGCAGCCAGTGCTCGATCACGTGCAGGCCGATCCGCTCGACCGCCTCCTGCGCCGCCGCCGCGAGGTCCTTGTGGACGCGGGTGATCGGGTCGTCGTGCCGTCGGGGCGGGCCGACCTCCTCGATCAGGGTCTTCACCACGCGGTCGTTGGCCAGCGCGTAGTTGCCGTCGGGGCCGAACGCGTACAGCTCGGAGAACAGCTTGCGGTACACCGAGCGGTCACCGAACGAGGCGAGGCCCATCACCTTGTACTCGTCGAAGTTCTTGTAGCCGACGTACTTCGTGACCGCGGTGTAGAAGTGGCCGAGCGAGTTGCTGCGGTTGTAGGCGTGGAGGAGGCGGATGCCGTCGCCGTCGCCGGCGAACACGCAGATGCCGTCGCGCTCGCCGTTGCCGTCGGACACCACGATGAGCGCGGACGACATGCCGGAGTCGTAGAACGCCGAGGCCGCGTGGGTCTCGTGGTGGGTGAGGAACGAGGTCGGCCGGTCGCTCAGGTCGACCCCGGTCGCCTCGGTGATCCGCTGGTGCAGGAGGGTCCGCGAGGGGACCAGGGGCATACCCGGGTCGTCGAGGGCCTCTCGGGCGATGTCCTGGTCGGTGTAAGCCTCTTCGAAGAAGTAGGCGACGTGGGAGATGTCGCGCGCGTCCGTGCCCGAGGCGTCCAGGCAGGCCCGGATGGCGTTGATCGGGAACCTGTTGGTGTGCTTGTCGCGGTTGAGCCGCTCCTCCTCGATCGCCGCCAGGGTCCGTCCGTTGTGGACCAGGCAGGCCGTCGCGTCGTGGTAGAAGGCGAAGAACCTGCTCGGGTCGTAGTCGTCCGTCTCCGTGGCGAAGAGGCCGGACACGCCGAGAACTGCCATGTTGGGAACTCCAGGGATGTGCGGCACCGACGCACGGGCGGACCAGCGTTCCGGTGCGGGACTGCGTAGGCGGTTCCACCGCGCGCGCCGGCTCGCCGGTCGGGCGGAATGCCCACCGGTCGGGTCGACGTGCACGTCGAAAGAATTGGCGCACTGCCGCGCGGCCGAGAAAAAACGGGAACCGTGCACCTGAATGTCGAGCCCGGTCCGCACGCGTCGGTGCGGACCCCGGAACCGGCGGTCAGGGTCCGTCCACCTTTATCACCGCGCCGGTCGCGCGGTTCTGGAACGGTTCATTCGCCGGTCCGGCACGAGCTCGCCCCGCGGCGCTCTCCGCCCCGCGGGTCGTTCACGGCCTCGGCGTGGAAACTACGAAGCGGTCGAAACCACGGCTTCCCCCAGGTCGTCGTTCGTAAATGTCCGCAATGTCGCCGCAGACGCTACACGACCGGGTCTTTCAATGCCACTAGTCTGTTGGTGTAGTGACCCGTGGCTCTCCGTAGCAAGTGTGCGGTGCGCCTCAGCGTTAATCCTGTGAACGGTTGAACGCCGGCCCGGCGCGGGCTTCGGTCCGCGCGCGGGCACGACACGTAATGCGAAGGACATCGGATGGTCATTAAGATTCCTGAGCGCTTTGTTCGGGAAACCGTATTCCGGTACGGCCCGCGCGGCAGCCGGTGGGTGGACGGGCTGCCGGACGTCGTCGACCGCTTGACCGGGCGCTGGGGCCTGCGCCTTGAGGGACGGGTGCTGCACGGCAACTGCGCGGTCGTGCTGCCGGCTTCGACCGCCGCGGGTGAACGGTGCGTGCTGAAGGTGTCGTGGCCGGATGACAAGACCAAGTACGAAGCTTCGGCATTGGCCGCGTGGGGTGGAAAGGGCGTGGTCCTGCTGCTGGACCGGGACGACGAGGCGTGCGCCCTGCTGCTGGAGCGGCTGGACGAGGATCGCTCCCTGCTCGACGCGCCGGTGGACACCGCCGTCGAGGTGGGCGCGCGGCTGCTGGGCGAGCTGGCGATCCCGGCGCCCGACGGCTTGCCCACCCTCGCCGACCAGCAGCGGGGCTGGCGCGAGCAGGTCGTGGCGGACTGGGCGAGGACCGCGGCCCCGGTGCCGCGACGGGTGCTGGACGCGGCCCTGGAGGCTTCGGTGGCGCTGAGCGCGTCGAGCGCGTCGATCCTGGTCGACCAGGACCTGCACTACGCCAACGTGCTGGCCGGTGCGCGCGAGTCGTGGCTGGTCATCGACCCGAAGGTGGTGGTCGGGGACCCGGAGTTCGGCGCGAGCCCCCTGCTGTGGAACCGGTTCGAGGCGATCGACGGACCCGCGGCGTTCGACGCGCGGTTGCGGGCGGTGGTCGACCACGCCGGCCTCGACCCGGACCTGACCAGGGCGTGGACGCTGGTCAGGGCGGTCGACTACTGCGTCTGGTCGGCGGTGAGCGGTGCGGGGCCGGACGTGGAGGTCGGTCGGCTGATGTGCCAGTGGCTGATGCGGTGAGCCGGGCGTGGTCCGGGTCGCCCGCGTGGCGCGCGGCGGGGTCGGGCAGTCGGCCGAGGGCGCTCCGGTGAAATATTTCCGCCGACGCTCCGACGAATGGTCACGCGGTCCCGGCACATGCCGCACCGGCTCCTCCCGGCGGGTGAGGGCACGCTCCGTTCGGAGTCGGGTGCGACGTTCCGGTGAACGAGCGATGAAATGGTCGGCCGCGTTCCCGTCCGGCGCGCGGGGCGGCCCGGTGGTAATGGGAGTCATTTGTGAACGCGTGGTCGGGGCGTCCCGTGGACGGACTGCGGCTTTCCGCAGCAATGATGTGTCCTGCGTCACTGCGGCTTGTTGTCGCCGTCGCCGGATAGTTAGGTTCGCACCCGGTGGTCGAACCTCGGCGCGTTCGTCTCGCCCCACCATTCTCGTGAGTCAGCGGTCTGACCTTTCGCGTGTGTGCGGCACTCGCCCGTAAAATCAACGGTGTCCCGACCGGGCCCGCGCGCGTGTCCTTATGGGGGATCTGTGGATATGGAATCAGTCGCGAACCCGCGGATCGTGGCGGAGGTCGTGCGGGACGTCTACGCGATCGCCGCGGCGGAACCCCGTCGAACCGCGATCGTCCACAACGGTGAGGTGGTCGACTACGCGACGCTGGCCGACTGGATCCGCTCGACGGCCGGGCTGGTGCGCGCGGCGGGTCCGTCACCCGCGCCGGTGGCGATCATCGAAGCCTTCACCCCGCGCACCATCGCCGCGGCGCTGGGCGTCTGGGCCGCGGGCCGGGCGTACTGCGCGCTCGACCCGGCCGCGCCGGTGAGCCGGCTGGAGACCCTGGTGCGCGACCTCGGCTGCACCCAGCTCATCTCCACGTCGGCGGAGGACCGGGTGCCGGAGGTCGCCGAGGTGATCCGTCCGGAGTGGACGGTCACCTCCGGTGGCGGCGAGGACGTGCTGGTGCCGGTGTCGCCGGAGGACCCGGCCTACGTCCTCTACACCTCCGGCAGCACGGGCACGCCCAAGGCGGCCGTGGTGCCGTTCCGCGCGATCGCCGCCGTCGTGCCCGAGCTGGTCCGGCTCTACGACGTGCGACCGGACGACCGGGTGCTGCACTTCACGCCGCTGTTCTGGGACACCAGCCTGGAGGAGCTGCTGCCCGCCTTCGGCCGGGGCGCCGCCGTGCTCATGGACGACCAGGCCGACATCGACCTGCACTACGTCCTGGCGGAGTACGAGGTGTCGGTGCTCAACCTGCCCACCTCCTTCTGGAACGAGTTCGTCGGGTTCCTCCTGGACGAGGAGCTGGAGCTGCCGAAGACCCTGCGCACCGTCGTGATCGGCGGCGAGCAGGTGCGGCTGGACATGGTCGAGCAGTGGCGCAGGCTCGGCGCGGACCACGTCCGCCTGCTCAACACCTACGGCTCGACCGAGACCGCCCTGGTGACCCACGCGTGGGAGCTGTCCGGCCCCGGCGTCGCACCGGGCCGGGAGGTGGTCGACGTCGTGCCCATCGGCGCGCCGCTGCCCCACGTCGACCAGAAGCTCGTGCACGAGGGCCGGGTCGTCACCGAGCCGGGCGCGGAGGGCGAGCTGTACCTGGCGGGTGACAACATCGCGCTCGGCTACCACGCGCGCGACGAGCTGAACGCCGAGCGGTTCCCGGTGCTGGACCTCGGCGACGGGCCGAAGCGGTACTTCCGCACCCGCGACCTGGTGGCGGCGACCCCGTCCGGCGCGCTGGTCTTCCGCGGCCGGGCGGACCTCACCATCAAGGTCCGCGGCATCCGGGTCGACATCGGCGAGATCGAGTTCTGGATCGGGCGGCACCCCGGTGTCGCGTCGGTGGTGGTCGTCGAGGTCGAGAAGAACGAGCACAACGGCCTGGTCGCGTTCGTCGTGCCCAGGCGGGAGGCCGATCCCGACGCCCTGCCTCGGGAGGTCATCGCCCACCTGCGCGCGAACGTGCCGCCGTACCTCGTGCCCGGCGCGGTCCGCGTGGTGCCGGAGCTGGTGCACACGCGCACCAGGAAGATCGACCGCGACGGCACCCGCGCCCGCTACGCGGACGACCTCGCATGAGCGTCGACGACCGGGAGCCGGTCGGCCTCCACGCCACCGGCCCGCTGGACTACCTGTGGCAGCTCGCCAAGGCGCGGCGCGGCCCGGTGCTCGCGAGCACCGCGGTCGGCGCCGTCTGGATCCTGCCCGGCGCCCTGCTGCCGTTCACCGTGGGCGAGGCGATCGACGCCGGGATCGCGGGCGGCTCCTCCGGTGAGCTCGTCCGGTGGTTCCTGGCCACGCTCGTCCTCGTCCTCGTCCAGGCGGTGACCGGCGGCCTGCTGAACCAGGCGGCCGGGCTGGCCGGCCTGCACGCGTCGGCGACGACGCAGGACCTGGTCAACCGGCACGTCGCGCGGCTCGGTGACTCCCTGCTGATCCGCGCCCGGACGGGGCAGGTCATGTCGGTGGCGAACACCGACGTCGACTCGGTCGGCGAGGGGTTCGAGACCCTGGGCCGCACGGTCGGCGCGGTCGTGGGCCTCACCGTGGTCGTCGTGGTGACGATGAGCCACTCGCCGGTGCTCGGCCTGGCGCTGGTCGTCGCCGTCCCGCTCGCCGTGCTGGGCATCGGCCTGTTGCTCAAGCCGCTGCGCGAGCGCAACGAGGAGCAGCGCGACGAGCTGGAGGGCGCCACCTCGCTCGCCGTCGACGTGGTCTCCGGGCTGCGCGTGCTGCGCGGCATCGGCGGGGAGCGCGTCTTCTCGCGGCGGTTCCGCGAGGCGAGCGAGCGGGTGCGCGCCACCGGTGTCGCCGCGGCGCGCAGCGAGGCGTGGTTGACGTCGGCCGGTGTGCTGTTCCCCGGCCTGATCACGGTGGGCATCACCTGGCTCGGCGCGCGGCTCGCGCTGTCGGGCGTGATCGCGCCGGGCGAGCTGGTCGCCTTCTACGGCGCCTCGGTGTTCCTCGTGCTCGCCATCACCAACATCACCGAGGCGATCGGCACGCTCAGCCAGGCCAAGGTGTCCGCGGGCCGCGTGGTGTCGCTGCTCGGGCTCGACCCGGTCCTCGACGAACCGGACGAGCCCCGCGCCGTGCCCGCGGGCCCGCTCGACCTGCACGACCCGGAGACCGGCGTCACCGCGCCCGCGGGCGAGCTGACCGTCGTGGTCGCGTCGTCGAAGGCGTCCCGGTCCCTCGCCCGGCGGCTCGCGCACTACCCGGTCCTCGACTACCTCTCCGACCCGGACGAGGAGGAGGACGAGGACGACGAGGACTTCGAGGACGTCGAGATCCCCGTGAACCACCGGCGCTCCGTGCTGGTGGGCGGGGTGCCGGTGGCCGACGTCGGCCTCGGCGAGGTGCGCCGCACGATCCTCCTGGCCGGGCACGCGCACCGCATCTTCTCCGGCGTCCTGCGGGCGGAGCTGACCTCGGGCCGCGGCGACGGTGCGGACGCGCCGACGCTGGAGCAGGTGCTCGCCGCGGCCGGGGCCACCGACGTGGTGGAGGCGCTGCCCGACGGCCTGGCGAGCGAGCTGCCCGAGAACGCCAGGAGCCTGTCCGGCGGCCAGCGCCAGCGGTTGGTGCTGGCCCGCGCGCTGTACGCGGCGTCGGACGTCCTCGTGCTCGACGACCCGACCTCCGCCGTCGACTCGTACACGGAGGCGCAGATCGCCGAGGCCGTGGCGCGGCTGCGCCGGGGCAGCACGACCGTCGTGCTCAGCCGCAGCGCCCTGTGGCGGGGCGTCGCCGACCACGTGGTGGAGATCGAGGACGACCCGTTCGACGACGGGGACGACGACGCGGACGACGCGGACGACGCGGACGACGCGGACGACGCGGACGACGCGGACGACGCGGAGAACCAGGCCATCCGGGAGGCTGCCCGATGAACCGACTGCCGCTGGCCGCTCCGGAGGACCTCCGCGACTGGTTGCGCCAGTACCTGCGGGCCGACCGGCGGGGCGTCGTCGTCGTGCTCGCCCTCACCGTCGCCGCCACCGTCGCCGGCCTCGTCGGTCCCGCGCTGCTCGGCGAGTTCGTCGAGTCGGTGCAGCGGGGCACGACCACCGCCCACGTGGACCTCCTCGCGATCGCCTTCGTCGTCGCCCTGGTCGTCCAGGTGCTGCTGCACCGGGCCTCCCGCGTGCGCGCGGCCGTGCTGGGCGAGGCGGCGCTCGCCCGCACCCGCGAGCGCTTCGTCGACCGGGTGCTGCGGCTGCCGCTCGGCGAGGTCGACTCCGTCGACTCCGGCGACATGCTCAGCCGCGCGACCTCCGACGTCGAGAAGCTCGACGAGGGCGTGCGGCACGCGCTGCCGCAGATCTTCACGGCCCTCGTGCTGCTGGCGCTCACCCTCGGCGCGATGCTGGTCACCTCGCCGCTGCTCACGCTGGTCGCCCTGATCACGACGCCGCTGCTGGTGCTGAGCACGCGGTGGTACCGCAAGCGCGCGCTGCCCGCCTACGAGCGGCTGCTCGAACAGTGGTCCGACGTCCGGTCGAGCACCCACGAGAGCGTGCTCGGCGCGTTCACCGTCGAATCGCTGCGGCTGTCCGGCCGGCGGATCGACCACGGGAACCGCCTGCTCGCCAGGGCGCGGAAGACCCAGAAGCACACGATCGGGTTGCAGAGCCGGTACTTCCCCTGCCTCGACCTGTCGGTCTTCCTCCCGATGGCGGCGATGCTGCTGCTGGGCGGGTGGGCCTACGCGAACGACCTGGTGAGCCTGGCCGCGCTGACCGCGATGGTGCTCTACGTGGAACGGCTCGCCGATCCGCTCGGCGACCTCATGGCGTGGTTGGACGAGCTCCAGATGGGGTGGGCGGCGCTGCGCCGGATCCTCGGCGTCGAGCGCATCCGGGTCGACCGGGAGGACACCGCCGGCGTACCCGCCGAGCAGGGCACGGGCGGCTCCGTCGTGCTCCGGGGCGTCCGGTTCGGCTACACGCCCGACCGGCCGGTGCTGCACGGCATCGACCTGGAGGTCGCCGCGGGCGAGCGGATCGCGGTCGTCGGCTCGTCGGGCGCGGGGAAGTCGACCCTGGGCAAGCTGCTCGCGGGCGTCCACCGGCCCACCGCGGGGACGGTCCACGTCGACGGGGTCGACGTCTCGGACCTCGGTGCGGACGAGCTGCGCAAGCGGATCGCGATGGTGACCCAGGACACCCACGTGTTCGCCGGGACGGTGCGCGACAACCTCGCGCTGCCCGAGCCGCCGGCCGGGCAGCCGGACGGCTGGACCGACGAGCAGCTCCTGGAGGCGGCCAGGGCGGTCGGCGCGGACGAGTGGATCGAGTCGTGCGACGACGGGCTCGACACGGAGGTCGGCCCCGGTGAGACCCACGTCCCCGAGGCCGTCGCCCAGCAGTTCGCCCTCGTCCGGATCCTGCTCGCGCAGCCGCAAGTGCTGCTCCTCGACGAGGCGACCTCCGCGCTCGACGCCGCGGCGTCCGAGCACGCGGAGGGCGCGCTGTCCGCCGTCGCCAGGGGGCGGACGGTGATCGCGATCGCGCACCGCCTCGACGTCGCGCGGGACGCGGACCGGATCGCGCTGATGGAGGGTGGCCGCCTGGTCGAACTGGGCAGCCACGACGAGCTGCTCGAACAGGGGGGGCTCTACGCCCGCCTCTGGCGCGCGTGGACCGCGGCGGAGGCCGAGACCGCAGGCGCCGCCGGCTGATCCGAGCCGCCCGCCGCGGTGCCGCGGGCACCGTCGGAAAACCGATCAAGGGAGGCTGGTCGTGGGGGTAGCGAACTCGAACCTGCGTGCTGCCGAAAAGGGAGCCGCGGATGACGTGTTCGAGAGCGTGTTGAATTTCTCCAGGGAACTCGTCGAACAGGAGGAAAAGGTCCTCCCAGGGCAGTTCAGCGCCGATACGTCCTTGTTCGAAATCGGTCTGGACTCCTTGCAGATCATTTCGTTGGCCCGTCGCCTGGGACGCCGCTTCGGCGTGCGCTTCACCATGCGCGAGCTGATGGCGCCGGAGGTCTCGCTCGCGGTCCTGGCGGAGCTGACCGCGAGCCGGCAGGGCGGTGCGGAAACCGCCGTTCCGCCCCAGGGCGACTAGCGCGTCGAGGCCGAGCGGACAGGAGAGCGCGAATGACGAACCACACGGGCACACCTCGCCAGCCGTACGAGTACACCCGCCGTGAGCTGGTGGAACCGGACTGGCAGCGGTTCCCCGGCTGGCGCGGCGCCACCGCGGCGCAGTGGCGCGACCCGCAGTGGCAGCGGGTGAACTGCGTGAAGAGCGTGAAGCAGTTGCGGGCGGTGATGGGCGACCTGCTCACCGACCGGTTCTACGAGGACCTGGTCGCCGACCAGACGCGTTTCGCGACCATGTCGATGCTGCTCCCGCCGCAGATGTTGAACACGATAGCGGGAGATGCGGGAACGGACCCCGTGAAGGTCACCGCGGCGTTTTACAGCGATCCCGTCCGCCGGTACATGCTGCCGGTGGCCTCGGACCGCGATCCGCAGTGGCCCAGCCACCCGTACGCCGAACGCGATTCCCTGCACGAGGCGGAGATGTGGGTGGTGGAGGGGTTGACCCACCGCTACCCGACCAAGGTGCTGGCGGAACTGGTCTCCACCTGCCCCCAGTACTGCGGGCACTGCACCCGGATGGACCTGGTGGGCAATTCGACGCCGCTGGTGCAGAAGCACAAGCTGAACCTGAAGCCGGTGGACCGGCAGGACCGGATCATCGGCTACCTGAAGGAGACGCCGGGCGTCCGCGACGTCGTGGTGTCCGGCGGCGACGTCGCCAACGTGCCGTGGCCGCAGCTGGAGTCCTTCCTCATGCGGCTGCTCGACGTGGACAGCGTGCGCGACATCCGCCTCGCGACGAAGGCGCTGGCCGGCCTGCCCCAGCACTGGTTGCAGCCGCAGGTGCTCGAAGGGGTGGAGCGGGTGGCCCGCGTCGCCGCGCGCCGCGGGGTCAACCTGGCCGTCCACACGCACGTCAACCACGTCCAGTCGGTCACACCGCTGGTCGCGGAGGCGGCGCGGGCGATGCTGGACGCGGGCGTGCGCGACGTGCGCAACCAGGGCGTCCTGATGAACGGCGTCAACTCGACCGCCGACGACCTGCTCGACCTGTGCTTCGCCCTCCAGGGCGAGGCCGGGATCCTGCCCTACTACTTCTACATGTGCGACATGATCCCCAACGCCGAGCACTGGCGGGTGTCGCTCGCCCGCGCCCAGGAGCTCCAGCACGACATCATGGGCTACCTGCCGGGGTACGCCACCCCGCGGATCGTGTGCGACGTGCCGTACGTCGGCAAGCGCTGGGTGCACCAGGTGTCCGAATACGACCGTGAGCGCGGGATGTCGTACTGGACGAAGAACTACCGCACCACCATCGAGGGCGACGAGGAAGCCCTCGAACGCAAGTTCTGCTACTACGACCCGATCGATACCCTGCCCGAGAGCGGTCAGCGCTGGTGGCGGGAGAACCACGCCCCGGCTTGACGCGCGGCGCCCGCGCCGCGTGGAGGACCCGCTGCCCGCACCGCCCCGGTGGTGCGGGCAGTCGGCGTTCGCGGGTCCGGAGCGGGCCATTTTGACCCTTCAGAGGGGTGCGGGTATCTTCGGTCCGTGCTCGACACGTGTGTTGGGCACCCTCCGCGTGCCTACGCGCCACATGAGCTGGATAGCCGGCCGCGGTGACCTCCACGCGCAGGGACGTCCTGGGATGTCACCTGCGGACCTGGGAGCAGGGGCGACACGCCCGACCTCGGGTACGGAGAGGGACCAGGTCAACAGTGCTCTCGGCCAGTCCGGTGGGCACTCCAACGGAAGAAGCAGTCGGCACATGCCAACAATCCAGCAACTGGTCCGCAAGGGCCGGCAGGAAAAGGTCGAGAAGCAGAAGACCGCCGCGCTGAAGGGGAGCCCCCAGCGCCGCGGTGTGTGCACCCGCGTCTACACGACCACGCCCCGTAAGCCCAACTCGGCGCTGCGCAAGGTCGCCCGCGTGAAGCTGACGAGCGGCATCGAGATCACCGCCTACATTCCGGGCGAGGGGCACAACCTCCAAGAGCACTCGATGGTGCTGGTCAGGGGCGGTCGGGTCAAGGACCTGCCCGGCGTCCAGTACAAGATCATCCGCGGTTCCCTCGACACGCAGGGCGTGAAGAACCGCAAGCAGGCTCGCAGCCGGTACGGCGCGAAGAAGGAGAAGAGCTGATGCCCCGCAAGGGACCGGCCCCGAAGCGGCCGCTGATCTCCGACCCGGTCTACAGCTCTCCGCTGGTGACCCAGCTCATCAACAAGGTGCTGGTCGACGGCAAGCGCTCCGTGGCCGAGCGGATCGTGTACGGCGCCCTGGAGGGCGCCCGCGACAAGACCGGCACCGACCCGGTCGTCACGCTGAAGCGCGCGCTGGACAACGTGAAGCCCGCGCTGGAGGTCAAGAGCCGCCGCGTCGGTGGTGCGACCTACCAGGTGCCGATCGAGGTCAAGCCCGGCCGCGCGACCACGCTGGCGCTGCGCTGGCTGATCACCTTCTCCCGGCAGCGCCGCGAGAAGACGATGGTCGAGCGCCTGATGAACGAGCTGCTCGACGCGAGCAACGGCCTGGGCGCGAGCGTGAAGCGCCGCGAGGACACCCACAAGATGGCCGAGTCGAACAAGGCCTTCGCCCACTACCGCTGGTGACGTGACGCCCGGCCGGTTCCCCGAGGACCGGCCGGGCCCTCCCAGCCCTAGTGAGCCTGCGAGCTCAAGACAGGGGAAACACCCGTGGCACAGGACGTGCTCACCGACCTGGCCAAGGTCCGCAACATCGGGATCATGGCCCACATCGACGCGGGCAAGACCACGACGTCCGAGCGGATCCTCTTCTACACGGGGATCAACTACAAGATCGGCGAGGTCCACGACGGCGCCGCCACGATGGACTGGATGGAGCAGGAGCAGGAGCGCGGCATCACGATCACGTCCGCCGCGACGACCTGCTTCTGGAAGAACCACCAGATCAACCTCATCGACACGCCCGGCCACGTCGACTTCACCGTCGAGGTGGAGCGCAACCTCCGCGTGCTCGACGGCGCGGTGGCGGTGTTCGACGGCAAGGAAGGCGTCGAGCCCCAGTCCGAGCAGGTGTGGCGGCAGGCGACCAAGTACGACGTCCCGCGCATCTGCTTCGTCAACAAGATGGACAAGCTGGGCGCGGACTTCTACTTCACCGTGCGCACCATCTCCGAGCGCCTCGGCGCCAAGCCGCTCCCGATCCAGATCCCGATCGGCGCGGAGGGCGACTTCATCGGCGTCGTCGACCTGGTCGAGATGCGCGCGCTGACCTGGCGCGGCGACGTCCAGAAGGGCGAGGACTACGCGGTCGAGGAGATCCCGGCCGACCTCGTGGACAAGGCGAACGAGTACCGCGAGCAGCTCGTCGAGGCCGTCGCCGAGACCGACGACGCCCTGATGGAGCAGTACCTCGGTGGCGAGGAGCTGACCGTCGCGCAGATCAAGGCGGGCATCCGCAAGATCGTCGCCGAGGCGTCCGCGTACCCGGTGCTGTGCGGCTCGGCGTTCAAGAACAAGGGCGTGCAGCCCATGCTCGACGCCGTGATCGACTACCTGCCCGCGCCGCTGGACCTGCCGCCGGTCGAGGGCACGCTCCAGGACGGCGAGACGCCCGCCTTCCGCAAGCCGTCGACGGACGAGCCGTTCTCGGCCTTGGCGTTCAAGATCGCCGCGCACCCGTTCTTCGGCAAGCTGACCTACATCCGGGTGTACTCGGGCAAGGTCTCCTCCGGCACCCAGGTCATCAACTCGACCAAGGACCGCAAGGAGCGCATCGGGAAGATCTTCCAGATGCACGCCAACAAGGAGAACCCGGTCGAAGAGGCCATCGCGGGCCACATCTACGCCGTGATCGGCCTCAAGGACACCACCACCGGTGAGACGCTGAGCGACCCGCAGGCGCCCATCGTGCTGGAGTCCATGACCTTCCCCGAGCCGGTCATCGAGGTGGCGATCGAGCCCAAGACGAAGGCCGACCAGGAGAAGCTCAGCACCGCGATCCAGAAGCTGGCGGAGGAGGACCCGACCTTCCGCGTCAAGCAGGACGAGGAGACCGGGCAGACCATCATCGCCGGCATGGGCGAGCTGCACCTGGACATCCTGGTCGACCGGATGCGCCGCGAGTTCAAGGTCGAGGCGAACATCGGCAAGCCGCAGGTCGCCTACCGCGAGACGATCCGCCGCAAGGTGGAGAAGTACTCGTACACGCACAAGAAGCAGACCGGTGGCTCGGGCCAGTTCGCCAAGGTCCTGATCGACATCGAGCCGCTGGAGAAGAACGAGGCGGGCGCGCTCTACGAGTTCGTGAACGCGGTCACCGGTGGTCGCATCCCGCGGGAGTACATCCCGTCGGTCGACGCCGGCGCCCAGGACGCGATGCAGTACGGCGTGCTGGCGGGCTACCCGCTGGTCGGCATCAAGGTCACGCTGACCGACGGCGCCTACCACGAGGTCGACTCCTCCGAGATGGCGTTCAAGATCGCCGGTTCCATGGCGCTCAAGGAAGCCGCCCGGAAGGCCGACCCGGCCCTGCTCGAACCGATGATGGCGGTCGAAGTGACCACGCCCGAGGAGTACATGGGCGACGTCATCGGTGACCTGAACTCCCGCCGTGGCCAGATCCAGGCCATGGAGGAGCGCAGCGGCACCCGTGTCGTCAAGGCGCTGGTCCCGCTGTCGGAGATGTTCGGGTACGTCGGCGACCTGCGGTCCAAGACCCAGGGTCGCGCGAACTACTCGATGACCTTTGACTCCTACGCCGAGGTTCCCACGAACGTCGCGAAGGAGATCATCGCGAAGGCGACGGGCGAGTAACCCCAACCGGAGCACCGCAGCACCACGCGGGCTCTCCGGGGTCTCTCGTCCCTGGGGTCCGCAGAACCCTGACGTGACGCCCGGCGGGCGGCGACACACCACCGCCGGGCACAGCAACAGAAGTCCAGGAGGACAATCCAGTGGCGAAGGCGAAGTTCGAGCGGACGAAGCCGCACGTCAACATCGGCACCATCGGTCACATCGACCACGGCAAGACGACGCTGACCGCGGCGATCTCCAAGGTCCTGCACGACAAGTACCCGGAACTGAACCCCTTCACGCCGTTCGACCAGATCGACAAGGCGCCGGAGGAGAAGCAGCGCGGCATCACCATCTCGATCGCCCACATCGAGTACCAGACCGACAAGCGCCACTACGCGCACGTCGACTGCCCCGGTCACGCCGACTACATCAAGAACATGATCACCGGTGCGGCGCAGATGGACGGCGCCATCCTGGTGGTCGCGGCGACCGACGGCCCGATGCCGCAGACGAAGGAGCACGTCCTCCTGGCCCGCCAGGTCGGTGTGCCCTACATCGTGGTGGCCCTGAACAAGGCCGACATGGTGGACGACGAGGAGATCCTGGAGCTCGTCGAGCTCGAGGTCCGCGAGCTGCTGTCCGAGTACGAGTTCCCCGGTGACGACCTGCCGGTCGTGCGCGTCTCCGCCCTGAAGGCGCTGGAGGGCGACGCCGAGTGGGGCGAGAAGCTCATCGGTCTGATGGACGCCGTGGACGAGAACATCCCGGAGCCCGAGCGTGAGGTCGACCGGCCGTTCCTGATGCCGGTCGAGGACGTCTTCACGATCACCGGCCGCGGCACCGTGGTGACCGGTCGCATCGAGCGCGGTGTGATCAAGGTCAACGAGGAAGTCGAGATCGTCGGCATCAAGGAGTCTTCGAAGAAGACCACCGTGACCTCGATCGAGATGTTCAAGAAGTTCCTCGACGAGGGCCAGGCCGGCGACAACGCCGCCCTGCTGCTCCGCGGCATCAAGCGCGAGGAGGTGGAGCGCGGCATGGTCATCGTGAAGCCGGGCACCACCACCCCGCACACCGAGTTCGAGGCGCAGGTCTACATCCTGTCCAAGGACGAGGGCGGCCGCCACACGCCGTTCTTCAACAACTACCGTCCGCAGTTCTACTTCCGCACCACCGACGTGACCGGCGTCGTGACCCTCCCCGAGGGCACCGAGATGGTCATGCCGGGCGACACCACCTCCATGAGCGTGAAGCTGATCCAGCCGATCGCGATGGACGAGGGTCTGCGGTTCGCCATCCGCGAGGGTGGCCGGACGGTCGGCGCGGGCTCGGTCACCAAGATCATCAAGTGACCTCGCTCTACTGATGGACCCCCGATTTGGCTCGCGCACGTCCGTGTGCGACCATTGACGGGTTGCTCGTCGGGGCGGCCGGTTCCCTTCGGAACCCGGCCGCCCCGTCACGAGGGGATCGAACAGCAAGTCAATCCCACAGGTTTCATCAGTGGGACCGGTTTATCGCCGAGGGCGCGACACGCCCGACCGCGTGGACCGGGCACCGTGACACCGCTGAGGTGTCAGTCCTGAATAGGGGGCGGTACGCGCCGGAGGTCTGCCAGGACCTCATTCCGGTTGCCCGCACCGCAGCGGTATCGAGAAGCAGAGGAACGGCAAGCCATCATGGCGGGACAGAAGATCCGCATCCGGCTCAAGGCCTACGACCACGAGGCGATCGACGCGTCCGCGCGCAAGATCGTCGAGACCGTGACGCGCACCGGCGCTCGGGTCGTCGGGCCTGTGCCGCTGCCCACTGAGAAGAACGTCTACTGCGTCATCCGCTCGCCGCACAAGTACAAGGACTCGCGCGAGCACTTCGAGATGCGCACGCACAAGCGTCTGATCGACATCCTCGACCCGACGCCGAAGACGGTGGACGCGCTCATGCGCATCGACCTGCCGGCGAGCGTCGACGTCAACATCCAGTAAGCGTTGGACGCGGAGAGTAACGAGACCAATGTCTGACAGGCAGGTTAAGGGCCTCCTGGGCACCAAGCTCGGCATGACTCAGGTCTTCGACGAGAACAACCGGATCGTCCCGGTGACCGTCGTCAAGGCAGAGCCGAACGTGGTCACCCAGGTCCGGACCCAGGAGAACGACGGCTACTCGGCCGTTCAGCTCGCGTTCGGCGCGATCGACCCGCGCAAGGTGAAGAAGCCCGTCGCGGGCCACTACGCCAAGGCCGGGGTCACGCCGCGCCGCCACCTCGCGGAGCTGCGGACCACGGACGCGTCCGAGTACCAGGTCGGCCAGGAGGTCACCGCCGAGGTGTTCGAGGCCGGCGCGGTGGTCGACGTGGTCGGCACCAGCAAGGGCAAGGGCACCGCGGGTGTCATGAAGCGGCACGGCTTCCACGGCCTCGGCGCCAGCCACGGCACGCAGCGCAAGCACCGCTCGCCGGGCTCCATCGGCGGCTGCGCCACGCCCGGCCGCGTGTTCAAGGGCCTGCGCATGGCGGGTCGCATGGGCCACGTGCGCGTGACCACCCAGAACCTCAAGGTGCACAAGGTCGACGTCGAGTCCGGCCTGCTGCTCATCAAGGGCGCGGTGCCCGGTCCCAAGGGCGGCACCGTGTTCGTCAAGACCGCTGCGAAGGGTGGTGCCTGATCATGACGTCCGTTGAGATCCGCACCCCGGACGGCAAGACCGACGGCAGCGTCGAGCTGCCCGCCGCCGTCTTCGACGCGCAGGCCAACGTCGCGCTGCTGCACCAGGTCGTCGTGGCCCAGCAGGCCGCGGCCCGCCAGGGCACGCACTCGACGAAGACCCGCGGCGAGGTGTCCGGCGGTGGCAAGAAGCCGTACCGGCAGAAGGGCACCGGCCGCGCCCGCCAGGGCTCGACCCGCGCGCCGCAGTTCGCCGGCGGTGGCACCGTCCACGGTCCCCAGCCGCGCGACTACAGCCAGCGCACCCCCAAGAAGATGAAGGCCGCCGCGCTGCGCGGCGCCCTCTCCGACCGGGCCCGCGCCGGCCAGGTCCACGTGGTGAGCGGTTTCGTCGAGGGCGACGCCCCGTCGACCAAGACCGCCCGCAAGGTCCTGGAGTCGGTCACCGACGCCCGCCGGGTGCTGGCCGTGCTGCTGCGCACCGAAGAGGTTTCGTGGGTCAGCCTGCGCAACCTGCCGCACGTGCACATCATCGCCCCGGACCAGCTGAACACCTTCGACGTGCTGGTCAACGACGACGTGGTGTTCACCAAGGACGCTCTGGACGTGTTCCTGGCGAGCAAGGCCCAGCTGGGCGCTGGCTCGGCCGAGGCGGTCGCCGGTTCGTCCGAAGTGGAGGACGAGAAGTGATCCCCGACCACAGGGACATCCTGCTCGCGCCGGTCATCTCCGAGAAGTCCTACGGGCTCCTGGAGGAGAACAAGTACACCTTCGTGGTGGCCCCCGGCGCGAACAAGACCCAGATCAAGATTGCCGTGGAGAAGGTCTTCGGCGTCAAGGTCGTCAGCGTCAACACGATCAACCGCCAGGGCAAGCGCAAGCGCACCCGGACGGGCTTCGGCAAGCGCAAGGACACCAAGCGCGCCATCGTGACGCTGTCCGCCGAGAGCAAGCCGATCGAGATCTTCGGCGGCCCGGCCGCCTGATGACGACGAGGACTGCGTAGAGATGGGCATTCGCAAGTACAAGCCGACGACCCCCGGTCGTCGCGGTGCGAGCGTCTCCGACTTCGCCGAGATCACTCGGTCGACGCCGGAGAAGTCGCTGATCCGCCCGCTGCACGGCCGCGGTGGCCGCAACGCGTCGGGCAAGATCACGACGCGGCACAAGGGCGGCGGCCACAAGCGGGCCTACCGCCTGATCGACTTCCGCCGCACCGACAAGGACGGCATCCCGGCCAAGGTCGCTCACATCGAGTACGACCCCAACCGCACCGCGCGCATCGCGCTCCTGCACTACGTCGACGGCGAGAAGCGCTACATCATCGCCCCGGCCAAGCTGCGGCAGGGCGACCGGATCGAGAACGGCCCCAAGGCCGACATCAAGCCGGGCAACAACCTGCCGCTGCGCAACATCCCGGTCGGTACCGTGGTGCACGCGATCGAGCTGCGCCCCGGCGGCGGCGCGAAGATCGCCCGCTCGGCGGGCGCCAGCGTGCAGCTCGTCGCCAAGGACGGCCCGTACGCCCAGCTGCGGATGCCCTCGGGCGAGATCCGCAACGTGGACGTGCGCTGCCGCGCCACGGTCGGCGAGGTCGGCAACGCCGAGCACCAGAACATCAACTGGGGCAAGGCGGGCCGCATGCGGTGGAAGGGCAGGAAGCCCACCGTCCGCGGTGTCGCCATGAACCCGGTCGACCACCCGCACGGTGGTGGTGAGGGCAAGACCTCCGGTGGTCGCCACCCGGTGAACCCGGCAGGCAAGCCCGAAGGCCGTACCCGCCGCCGCAAGGCAAGCGACAAGCTCATCGTCCGGCGTCGTCGCACCGGTAAGAAGCGCTGAGCAGGGAGGGAGTGAAGGATGCCACGCAGCCTTAAGAAGGGCCCCTTCGTCGACGACCACCTGCTCAAGAAGGTGGACGTCCTCAACGAGTCGGGCAAGAAGACCGTCATCAAGACCTGGTCCCGCCGGTCGACGATCATCCCCGACATGCTGGGCCACACGATCGCGGTGCACGACGGCCGCAAGCACGTGCCGGTGTTCGTGACGGAGTCGATGGTCGGGCACAAGCTCGGCGAGTTCGCGCCGACCCGCACGTTCAAGGGCCACATCAAGGACGACCGGAAGTCGCGCCGCCGCTAGGCGACGAACTAGAGGAAGAGCAAGGGGAAGCAGCGATGAACGCCCGTAACGAAGCTGAGGCGCAGGAGTTTCCGCGCGCCGTGGCTCGGGCTCGCTACGTCCGCGACACGCCCATGAAGGTGCGTCGGGTCGTCGAGCTCATCAGGGGTCGTAGCGCCGGCGAGGCCCTGGCCGTGCTCCAGTTCGCGCCGCAGGCGGCAAGTGAGCCGGTCCGCAAGGTGCTCGCGAGCGCCGTGGCCAACGCCGAGAACAACCTGTCCTTGGACCCCGACACGCTGTGGGTGTCCAAGGTCTACGTGGACGAGGGCCCGACCCTCAAGCGGTTCCGCCCGCGCGCCCAGGGTCGTGCGTACCGCATCCGCAAGCGGACGAGCCACATCACCGTCGAGGTGGAGTCCCGTCCGAAGAAGGACAGCGCTAATCGGAAGGCGGCCAGGTAGTGGGCCAGAAGATCAACCCGCACGGCTTCCGGCTGGGGATCACGACCGACTGGAAGTCCCGCTGGTACGCCGACAAGCAGTACGCCGAGTACGTGGCCGAGGACGTCAAGATCCGCAAGCTGCTCTCGCGCGGCATGGAGCGTGCCGGCATCTCCAAGGTGGAGATCGAGCGCACTCGTGACCGGGTCCGCGTCGACATCCACACCGCCCGGCCGGGCATCGTCATCGGCAGGCGCGGCGCGGAGGCCGACCGCATCCGCGGTGAGCTGGAGAAGCTCACCAAGAAGCAGGTCCAGCTGAACATCCTCGAGGTCAAGGGCCCCGAGTCGGACGCGCAGCTCGTCGCGCAGGGCGTGGCCGAGCAGCTGTCCAACCGCGTGGCGTTCCGCCGGGCGATGCGCAAGGCCATCCAGTCGGCCATGCGCTCGCCGCAGGTCAAGGGCATCCGCGTGCAGTGCGGTGGCCGCCTGGGCGGCGCCGAGATGTCCCGTTCCGAGCACTACCGCGACGGCCGCGTGCCGCTGCACACGCTGCGCGCCGACATCGACTACGGCTTCTTCGAGGCCCGCACCACGTTCGGCCGGATCGGCGTGAAGGTGTGGATCTACAAGGGCGACATCGTCGGTGGCATCAGCGCCAAGCGCGAGCGGGACGCCGCGCCGTCGGCGGAGCGCGCACCGCGGCGCGACCGCGGCGACCGCCCGAACCGGGCCCGCCGCTCCGGCGCCAGCGGCACCACCGCGACGAGCACCGAGGCCGGTCGGGCCGCGGCCGACGCACAGGTCACGGACGCACCGGTCGCGACCGAAGAGAAGACGGAGGGCTGAGTCGTGCTCATCCCGCGCAGGGTTAAGCACCGCAAGCAGCACCACCCCGGTCGGTCCGGTGCTGCGAAGGGCGGCACGAGGGTCACCTTCGGCGAGTACGGCATCCAGGCTCTGGAGCCCGCTTACGTGACCAACCGGCAGATCGAGTCGGCGCGTATCGCCATCACGCGGCACATCCGCCGCGGTGGCAAGGTCTGGATCAACATCTTCCCGGACCGCCCGCTGACCAAGAAGCCGGCCGAGACCCGCATGGGTTCCGGCAAGGGCTCGCCCGAGTGGTGGGTCGCCAACATCAAGCCGGGTCGCGTGCTCTTCGAGATGAGCTTCCCGAACGAGGCAGTGGCTCGCGAGGCGCTCCGCCGCGCGATCCACAAGCTGCCGATGAAGTGCCGCATCGTTACGCGTGAGGGTGGTGAGTTCTAGCCAATGGCAAGCACTGAAGCGGGTTCCGCGGCTTCGTTGCTGCGTGAGCTCACCGAGGAAGAGCTCGTGCTGCGCTTGAGGGAGGCGAAGGAGGAGCTGTTCAACCTCCGCTTCCAGATGGCCACCGGGCAGTTGGACAACAACCGCAGGCTCCGCGCGGTCCGGCACGACATCGCCCGGATCTACACCGTGATGCGGGAACGGGAGCTGGGGCTGTCGACCTCTCCCGACGCGGTTTCCACTGGTGAGGGTGCGGCATGAGCGAGAACAACGAAGTGAAGCAGACCGAGACGCGCAACGACCGCAAGGTCCGCGAGGGCTACGTCGTGTCCGACAAGATGGACAAGACGATCGTCGTGGCGCTGGAGGACCGGAAGAAGCACCGCCGGTACGCCAAGTACCTGCGCACCACCACCAAGGTGAAGGTGCACGACGAGCAGAACAGCGCCGGCGTCGGCGACCGCGTCCTGCTGATGGAGACCCGGCCGCTGTCCGCCACCAAGCGCTGGCGCCTCGTCGAGATCCTCGAGAAGGCCAAGTAAGCCCGCAACCGGGCACCGCAGACCGAGCCCGTCAGGTCGGAAATCTGGCGGGCCAGGAATGGTCAAGGAGTAGGTAAGTGATCCAGCAGGAGTCGCGGCTGCGCGTCGCCGACAACACCGGTGCGAAGGAGATCCTCTGCATCCGTGTTCTCGGTGGCTCGGGCCGCCGCTACGCGGGCATCGGGGACATCATCGTCGCCACGGTGAAGCAGGCCATCCCCGGCGCCGGCGTCAAGAAGGGTGACGTCGTCAAGGCGGTCGTCGTCCGCACCGTCAAGGAGAAGCGCCGTCCCGACGGCTCTTACATCCGGTTCGACGAGAACGCCGCGGTGCTCATCAAGAACGACAACGAGCCGCGGGGCACCCGCATCTTCGGCCCGGTCGGTCGTGAGCTGCGCGACAAGAAGTTCATGAAGATCATCTCGTTGGCGCCGGAGGTGCTCTGATGAAGGTGAAGAAGGGCGACACCGTCGTCGTTATCGCCGGCAAGGACAAGGGTGCGCGCGGCAAGGTCATCATGGCCTACCCCGCCCAGAACCGCGTCCTGGTCGAGGGCGTCAACCGCATCAAGAAGCACACCCGGATCACGCAGACCCAGCGCGGCGCGCAGTCGGGCGGCATCGTGACCCAGGAGGCCCCCATCCACGTGTCCAACGTGATGGTGGTCGACTCGGACGGCAAGCCGACCCGTGTGGGCTACCGGACGAACGACGAGGGCAAGCGGGTCCGCATTTCCCGTCGTAACGGGAAGGACATCTGATGACCACCGTTGAGAAGACCACGCCGCGGCTGAAGGCGCGCTACCGCGAGGAGATCGTCGCGGCGCTGCGCGAGCAGTTCGACTACGCCAACGTGATGCAGATCCCCGGCGTCGTGAAGGTCGTCGTCAACATGGGCGTCGGCGACGCCGCCCGCGACGGCAAGCTGATCGAGGGTGCCGTCAAGGACCTGTCGATCATCACCGGTCAGCGGCCCGAGGTCCGCAAGGCCCGCAAGTCCATCGCGCAGTTCAAGCTCCGCGAGGGCATGCCGATCGGCGCGCGCGTCACGCTGCGCGGCGACCGCATGTGGGAGTTCCTGGACCGCCTGCTGACCATCGCGCTGCCCCGCATCCGCGACTTCCGCGGCCTGTCGGGCAAGCAGTTCGACGGCAACGGCAACTACACGTTCGGTCTCAACGAGCAGTCCATGTTCCACGAGATCGACCCGGACGCGATCGACCGTCCCCGCGGTATGGACATCACCGTGGTCACGACCGCGACCAACGACGACGAGGGCCGGGCGCTGCTGAAGCTCCTGGGCTTCCCGTTCAAGGAGAACTGAGATGGCCAAGAAGGCTCTGATCAACAAGGCCGCGGCCAAGCCGAAGTTCAAGGTGCGGGGCTACACCCGCTGCCAGCGTTGCGGTCGCCCCCACTCGGTGTTCCGCAAGTTCGGCCTGTGCCGGATCTGCCTCCGCGAGATGGCGCACCGGGGCGAACTGCCCGGTGTGAACAAGTCCAGCTGGTGAGTCCGGCTCGGCAGGCAGCTCTTCCAGATTCACACACTTCGCTGTAGGCCCGCTCACGACCAGCCGGCCGCGAGGCCGGCTCGGACCCTGACTGGGGAACCGCAGCGAGAAAGGTTGACCAGGTCACCATGACGATGACCGATCCGATCGCAGACATGCTGACGCGTCTGCGGAACGCGAACTCGGCTTACCACGACAAGGTCGTGATGCCGCACTCCAAGCTGAAGGCCAACATCGCCGAGATCCTCAAGCGCGAGGGTTACATCGCGGGCTACCGCGACGAGCAGGGCGACGTGGCCAAGCACCTGGTGATCGAGCTGAAGTACGGCCCGAACCGGGAGCGCAGCATCGCCGGCCTGCGCCGGGTGTCCAAGCCCGGTCTGCGGGTGTACGCGAAGTCGACCAACCTGCCGAAGGTTCTCGGTGGCCTGGGCGTCGCGATCATTTCGACCTCTGGCGGTCTCCTGACCGACCGCCAGGCCAACAAGCAGGGCGTGGGCGGAGAAGTCCTCGCCTACGTCTGGTGAGGAAGGGGGACTAGGCATGTCGCGCATCGGAAAGCTGCCGATCACCGTCCCCGCCGGGGTCGACGTGAACATCGCGGGCCGGGACGTCAGCGTGAAGGGGCCCAAGGGCACCCTGTCGCTGACCATCGCCGAGCCGATCATCATCGAGAAGGTCGAGGACGGCACCCTCGAGGTGAAGCGTCCCAACGACGAGCGTCGGAGCCGTTCGCTCCACGGCCTGTCCCGCACCCTGGTGCAGAACATGGTCATCGGCGTGACCCAGGGCTACGAGAAGAAGATGGAGATCCACGGGGTCGGCTACCGCGTGGCGCTGAAGGGCTCCGACCTGGAGTTCGCGCTCGGCTACAGCCACCCGGTGAAGGTCGAGGCCCCCGAGGGCATCACCTTCGCGGTGGAGACCCCGACCCGGTTCTCCGTGTCGGGCATCGACAAGCAGCTCGTGGGCGAGGTCGCCGCCAACATCCGCAAGCTGCGCAAGCCCGACCCGTACAAGGGCAAGGGCGTGCGTTACGCGGGCGAGAAGATCCGCCGCAAGGTCGGAAAGACGGGTAAGTGACATGAGCGAGACCGCAACGAAGCGCAAGCCGGTGGGCAAGGACATCTCGACCACTCGCCGCATCGCCAAGACCCGCCGTCACTTCCGCCTCCGCAAGAAGGTCAGCGGCACCGCCGAGCGTCCCCGCCTGGTGGTCCACCGGTCGTCGAAGCACATCACCGTGCAGATCATCGACGACCTGGCCGGTCACACGCTGGCGGCGGCCTCCTCCGTGGAGGCGGACGTCCGGGCGATGGACGGCGACAAGAAGGCCCGCGCGGCGAAGGTCGGCCAGCTGGCCGCCGCGCGCGCCAAGGAGGCCGGCATCTCCAAGGTCGTCTTCGACCGCGGCGGCAACGCCTACCACGGCCGCATCGCGGCTCTGGCCGACGCCGCCCGCGAGGCGGGGCTGGAGTTCTGACTGTGGCTACTGTTTTCGGGAACATCACTGGAATTGAGAGGGACGCCTGATGCCAGGACGCACGCGTCGCGAAGGCGGCGGGGGCGAGCGCGGAGAGCGTCGCGACCGTCGTGACGGCGGCCGCGGCGGCGCGGCCCAGGAGAAGACCCCGCACCTGGAGCGCGTGGTCGCGATCAACCGCGTCTCCAAGGTCGTGAAGGGTGGTCGTCGCTTCAGCTTCACCGCCCTGGTCGTGGTCGGCGACGGCGACGGCATGGTCGGTGTCGGCTACGGCAAGGCCAAGGAAGTCCCGGCCGCGATCGCCAAGGGTGTCGAGGAGGCGAAGAAGAACTTCTTCCGCGTGCCTCGCATCGCGGGCTCGATCCCCCACCCGGTGCAGGGCGAGAAGGCGGCCGGTGTCGTGCTGCTGCGCCCGGCCTCGGCCGGTACCGGCGTCATCGCCGGTGGCGCCGTCCGCGCGGTGCTGGAGTGCGCCGGTGTCCACGACGTGCTGAGCAAGTCGCTGGGCTCCGACAACGCCATCAACGTCGTGCACGCCACCGTGGCGGCCCTGAAGGGCCTCCAGCGTCCCGAGGAAGTCGCGGCGCGCCGCGGCCTGCCCCTGGAGGACGTGGCTCCCGCCGGCATGCTCCGCGCTCGCGCAGGGGCGGTGTGACCCCATGGCACAGCTCAAGGTCACCCAGGTGAAGAGCACCATCGGTACCAAGCACAACCACCGCGAGTCCCTCCGGACCCTGGGGTTGCGCAAGATCCGCCAGTCGGTGGTCCGTGAGGACTCGCCGCAGGTGCGCGGTTTGATCCACACCGTGCGCCACCTGGTGGTCGTCGAGGAGGTCCAGTCGTGACCATCAAGATCCATGACCTGCGCCCGGCCCCCGGCGCCAAGACCGCGAAGACCAGGGTCGGTCGCGGTGAAGGCTCCAAGGGCAAGACTGCGGGCCGGGGCACGAAGGGCACCGGGGCGCGGAAGAACGTCTCGCCGCGCTTCGAGGGCGGCCAGATGCCGCTGCACATGCGGCTGCCGAAGCTGAAGGGCTTCCGCAACCCGTTCCGGACCGAGTACCAGGTCGTGAACGTCGGCGACCTGGCCCGCGTGTTCCCGGACGGCGGCCGAGTCGACGTGGACGCCCTCGTCCACGCCGGCCTGGTGCGCAAGAACGAGCTGGTGAAGGTCCTCGGCAACGGCGACCTGAACGGCGTCAAGCTCGACGTCGTCGCCAACAAGTTCTCGGGCAGCGCGGTCGAGAAGATCGCCGCCGCCGGTGGCACCACCACGGTGCTCTGACGGGACCCGCACGCGCGAAAGGCCCCCGGAGCCTCCCGCTCCGGGGGCCTTTCCGCACCCCGGACGCCACAGCCGCGCCACGCGCACACCTCACCCGAGGGCGCTTCCGCCCTTGGCGCCGCGCCGCACCGACCCAGAGCCAGGGGTCGTCCTCGGCGGCCGGCCCGTCCGGCGAGGACGCCCTTAATTTTCAACACCCACCCGCGCCGCCCCTCACATCACCCAATCGAGACCCCTCCGCCCTTGTTCGCGCAGGGCGTAACCCCAGCCCGCAGCAGCACACCCCACCTTCTCCCCACCACCCGGAACTTGATCCATTCGGGGGCTTGCGAACAGCAGTAGTCGATCAGGTACGAAGTGTGCAGGACGACTGACTACGGCGATCGGCTCCGCGGCTGTTAAAGTCGCGGGCTGAACCCGGATGTCCTCCGGGTCGGTCGCGGCTACCCGTCGCTTCCGTCACCGCCGGCGCGGCCGGCGGCCAGACCGCAAGACTGTGCCGGCAACACAGCCGGTACCGCAGGATGCCGACCCCGGCGGGGCGGCAACGCTGATGGAGGTTCGCGTGCTCGGCGCATTCCGCTCGGCTCTCGCGACGCCGGACCTACGGAAGAAGATCCTCTTCACCCTGGGGATCATCGTGGTGTACCGGTTGGGCGCGACCATGCCCGCGCCGGGCGTCTCCTTCAAGAACGTCAAACAGTGCGTCGAATCGGTCGACCAGCAGGGCATCTACTCGCTGATCAACCTGTTCAGCGGCGGCGCGCTGCTGAACTTGTCGATCTTCGCGCTGGGCATCATGCCCTACATCACCGCGAGCATCATCATCCAGCTGCTCACCGTGGTCATCCCGCGGTTCGAGCAGCTGAAGAAGGAAGGCCAGGCGGGTCAGGGCAAGCTGACCCAGTACACCCGCTACCTGACCATCGCGCTCGCGGTCCTCCAGTCCACCGGCATCGTGGCGCTCGCCGTGCGCGGCCAGCTGTTCGCCAACTGCGAGGTCGACGTCATCCCGGTCCAGAACGTGTGGACCCTCGTCGTCCTGATCGTCACCATGACCGCGGGCACCAGCGTCATCATGTGGCTCGGTGAGATCATCACCGAGAAGGGGATCGGCAACGGCATGTCGCTGCTGATCTTCACCGGCATCGCGGCGCGCATCCCGGTCGAGGGCCAGCTGATCTGGAGCCGCGGCGGCCTGACCTTCTTCCTGGTCTGCCTGGCGGCCCTGCTCATCATCGCGAGCGTCATCTACGTGGAGCAGGCCCAGCGCCGCATCCCCGTCCAGTACGCCAAGCGCATGATCGGGCGCCGGATGTACGGCGGCACCTCGACCTACCTCCCGCTGAAGGTGAACCAGGCCGGTGTCATCCCGGTCATCTTCGCCTCCTCGCTGCTCTACCTGCCCGACCTGATCTCCCGGCTGACCGCCTCCACGGACGGGTCGGCGCCGGGCTGGTTCGCGACGTTCGTCGCGACGCACCTGGTCACCCAGTCCAGCCCGGTGCACATCGCGCTGTACTTCCTGTTGATCGTCTTCTTCACCTACTTCTACGTCGGCATCACGTTCAACCCGGACGAGCGAGCCGACGAGATGAAGAAGTTCGGTGGGTTCATCCCGGGTATCCGACCGGGTCGACCGACCGCCGAGTACCTCCGCTTCGTCCTGGGGCGGATCACGCTGCCTGGCTCGATCTACCTGGGCATCGTCGCCATCCTGCCGAACTTCTTCCTGGACATCACCGACCAGGGGCAGAACCAGAACTTCCCGTTCGGCGGCACGGCGGTGCTGATCATGGTGGGTGTCGGCCTCGACACGGTTAAGCAGATCGAGAGCCAGCTCATGCAGCGCAATTACGAAGGGTTCCTCCGCTAGTGCGACTCGTTCTCGTCGGCCCGCCCGGAGCGGGCAAGGGCACTCAGGCCGAACTGCTCAAGACCAAGCTCGGCGTGCCGCACATCTCCACCGGGGATCTCTTCCGCGCTCACATCAGCCAGCAGACCGACCTCGGCAAGGAGGTCCAGGAGTACCTGGACGCCGGCGAGCTCGTGCCGGACGAGGTGACCAACGAGATGGTCCGGGACCGCCTCGCGCAGCCCGACGCGGCGAACGGCTTCCTGCTCGACGGGTTCCCGCGCACGGTGGCCCAGGCGACCGTGCTCGGCGAGATCCTCGCCGCCGACGGCCACGCGCTGGACGCCGTGCTGGAGTTCCGGATCCCGGAGGACATCGTCGTGGCGCGCCTGCTCGCGCGCGGCCGGGCGGACGACAAGGAAGAGGTCATCCGCCACCGCCAGCAGGTGTACCGCTCGGAGACCGCTCCGCTGCTCGACCACTACGCCGACATCGTCGTGTCCATCGACGCGGTCGGCGAGGTGGACGAGATCGGCGAGCGGGCGCTGCGCGCGCTGCGCGGCGACCGGTGACCGGTGGACTACGCCATGCCTTGCGCAAGCTCGACGTCCTCCGCCACGTCGTACCGGGCGGTCGCGACCGCATGATCGAGATCAAGAGCCGCGGCCAGTTGGAGGCGATGCGCGCCGCCGGGCTGGTGGTGGCGCGCACCCTGGCGCTGCTCGCGGAGCACGCCAGGGTCGGCGTGAGCACGGCCGAGCTGGACGAGCTGGCCGAGCAGCACATCCGGGACTCCGGGGCCGTCCCGAGCTTCAAGGGCTACCACGGGTTCCCGGCGAGCATCTGCGCGTCGGTCAACGAGCAGGTCGTCCACGGGATCCCGAGCCGGACGCAGGTCCTGGGCGAGGGCGACCTGATCTCGATCGACTGCGGCGCGATCCTGGACGGGTGGCACGGCGACTCGGCCGTCACCCTCGCGGTGGGCGCGGTGACCGAGGCCGAGGCGAAGCTGTCCGACGCCACCCGCGCCTCCATGCTCGCGGGCATCGAGGCGGCGGTGGCCGGCGGGCGGCTCAGCGACATCTCGTTCGCGATCGAGTCCGCCACGATCCTGGCCGGCGAGCGGGACGGGGTCGAGTACGGCATCGTCGAGGGCTACGGCGGCCACGGCATCGGCACCAAGATGCACATGGACCCGTTCCTGCCGAACTACGGCAAGCCCGGCAAGGGCCCGCGGCTGAAGCCCGGCATGGCGATCGCGATCGAGCCCATGCTGACGCTGGGCAGCGAGCGCACGGTGGAGCTGGACGACGGCTGGACGGTCATCACGGCGGACGGGTCGCGCGCCGCGCACTGGGAGCACAGCGTGGCCATCACCGACGACGGCCCCTGGGTGCTCACCGCGCCGGAGGACTGACCGGGTGGTGGTCCGGGCCGCCGGTCCGACGCCCGTTCGGGCGGTCCTCACCGGCAAGGCGGGGGACAGCACCATGTCCGCGGCACCCGGTCGGGCGACACCATGAACGGCGTGACGCATCCAGTGCGACCCGAGGACGTGCGGGTCTCCGACAGCGAACGCGAAGCGGTGCGGCAGCTCCTGCACCGCGCGCACTCCGAAGGCAGCCTCGACCTGGCTGAGTTCGACGAGCGGGTCGTGCGCGCCTGGGCGGCCAGGACCCGCGGCGAGCTGGCCGCCCTCACCGCCGACCTGCCGCCGGTCGCGGTCACCGGGTCCGGGTCGCCCGCGGCGTGGCGGCCGGCGCCGGCCGCCACGGCCCGTCGTGGCGGTCGGGCGGCGTTCCAGGTGCTCACGGCGATCTGGTTGGGCGTCAGCGCGGTCAACTTCGCCATCTGGTTCCTGGTGAGCCTGCTGGGCGGGAGCGGCCTCGTGCACCCGTGGTTCCTGTGGGTCGCGCTGCCGAGCGGGTCCGTGCTGGGCGTCGTGTGGCTCGTCTTCGTCCGGCCGCGCCGATGACCGACTTCCAGCGCGAGGACCGGGCGGCCGTGTCCGCGGAACTGGCCCGCGCGAAGGCGGAGGGCAGGCTGACCGAGGACGAGTACGCCGAGCGCATCCGGGGCGTCGCCGCCGCGCGCAACTACACCGAGTTGGTGGCGCTGACCGCGGACCTGCCGGCCGGGCCGCCGATCCGGCGGGCGGAGCCGTCGCGGCGGTGGCGGTACGCGGCGTACCTGGTGGTGACCGGGATCAACGTCCTGGTGTGGGGCGTCCTCAGCCTGTGGGCGTCGTTCGCGCTGTACCCGTGGTGGATCTGGGTCGCCCTGCTCGGCGGCCTCCTGGTGCTCCTGGCACCCTGACCTGCGTGATCAGGCCCCTCCCGGCGCGCGCGAGCGGGCGCCCACCGGCCCGGCGGCGGCCGTGACCGGCCCCGATTTGGGCATCCCCGACGACGCGCGTACTATGGACGGGTGGCGCACTCGTAGCGCCGGTTCCGCCATGCCCGTGACGCTAGAGACGGCTGGCAGGGTTCGCAAGGGCCTTGAAGGAGTCGGGGCTCCGCGTGCCCGCGCATCCAGTGGAATTACCCACCGTCACGAAACGCGGAGGCTATGGGCAAGAAGGACGGGGCCATTGAGGTCGAGGGCCGCGTAGTCGAGCCGCTCCCCAACGCGATGTTCCGCGTCGAGTTGGAGAACGGGCACAAGGTCCTGGCACACATCAGCGGCAAGATGCGTCAGCACTACATCCGCATCCTCCCAGAGGACCGGGTTGTCGTGGAGCTCTCGCCCTACGACCTGTCCCGCGGGCGCATCGTCTACCGCTACAAGTGACCTCCACGGTGTCCGCGAAACCTCGTCGACACCTGGCGACAAGCAGGAGAGCTCAGGCGTGAAGGTCCAGCCGAGCGTCAAGAAGATCTGCGACAAGTGCAAGGTGATCCGCCGCCACGGCCGGGTCATGGTGATCTGCGAGAACCTGCGCCACAAGCAGCGCCAGGGCTGACCAGAGCCGCCTAGCACGACGTCGTGGTCCTCGCGGACGCGACACAAGCAAGCCTCTTCGCACCTGCGCCACCGGCACACCCGGCGGCGCACACCCCCGGACTCCAGGCCGGGGCCGGGACACCGGTCGTGAGAGCGGCCGGTGCTGACACAGCGAGTCAGTCCCGGAATCGGGCGAGGAGCAGACCTGGAGTGAACCGACAGGAGCAAGCGCCGTATGGCACGACTCGCTGGCGTCGACCTCCCCCGCGAGAAGCGGATGGAGATCGCGCTCACCTACATCTTCGGCATTGGTCGCACCCGCTCCAAGGAGCTGCTGACCGCCACCGGGGTTTCCCCTGACCTGCGCGTCAAGGACCTCGGCGACGACGACCTCGCCAAGCTGCGGGACTACATCGAGAACAACTTCAAGGTCGAGGGTGACCTCCGCCGCGAGGTTCAGGCCGACATCCGCCGCAAGATGGAAATCGGCTGCTACGAGGGTCTGCGCCACCGTCGCAACCTGCCCGTCCGCGGGCAGCGCACCAAGACGAACGCGCGCACTCGTAAGGGTCCGAAGAAGACCGTTGCGGGCAAGAAGAAGGCCGGCAAGAAGTAAGACCTCGCGAACCCAGTAAGTAGGAGATCACCCAGAGATGCCACCCAAGTCCCGCACGGGCGCCGGGGTCAAGAAGGTCCGGCGCAAGGAAAAGAAGAACGTCTCGCACGGCCAGGCGCACATCAAGAGCACGTTCAACAACACCATCGTGTCCATCACGGACCCGCTGGGCAACGTGATCAGCTGGGCCTCCGCCGGCCACGTCGGCTTCAAGGGCTCCCGCAAGTCGACGCCGTTCGCCGCGCAGATGGCCGCCGAGAACGCCGCCCGCAAGGCCGCCGAGCACGGCATGCGCAAGGTGGACGTGTTCGTGAAGGGTCCCGGCTCCGGTCGGGAGACCGCGATCCGTTCCCTCCAGGCCGCCGGTCTCGAGGTCGGCACCATCCAGGACGTGACCCCGCAGCCCCACAACGGCTGCCGCCCGCCCAAGCGGCGCCGGGTCTGAGGCACGGGGAGGAGTAAGCACACATGGCTCGCTACACGGGACCAGCCACCCGCATCTCCCGCCGCCTCAAGGTCGACCTCGTCGGCGGGGACCAGGCTTTCGAGCGTCGCCCTTACCCGCCCGGCCAGCACGGCCGCGGTCGGATCAAGGAGTCCGAGTACCTGCTGCAGCTCCAGGAGAAGCAGAAGGCCCGCTACACGTACGGCGTGCTGGAGAAGCAGTTCCGCCGCTACTACGAGGAAGCGGTCCGCCGCACCGGCAAGACCGGTGAGAACCTGCTCCAGATCCTGGAGTCCCGCCTGGACAACGTCGTGTACCGCGCGGGTCTCGCGCGCACCCGCCGCCAGGCGCGCCAGCTGGTCAGCCACGGTCACTTCCTGGTCAACGGCCACAAGGTGAACATCCCCAGCTACCGGGTGTCGAAGTTCGACATCATCGACGTGAAGCCGAAGTCGCTGCCCACGCTGCCCTTCGAGGCCGCGCGCGCGTCGTTCGGCGAGCGCCCGATCCCGGCGTGGCTCCAGGTCGTGCAGTCCAACCTGCGCGTGCTGGTCCACCAGCTGCCCGAGCGGGCGCAGATCGACACGCCCGTCACCGAGCAGCTCATCGTCGAGCTCTACTCGAAGTGATCCTCCTGGAGGGCGGCTCCCGAACCGGGAGGCGCCCTCCAGTCGGGTCCCGCGTCGGCACGGAATGGTGTGCCGAACGCGCTCGCCGGTCTCCGCGATCGGCTTTCCCGGCGTCATATGGCGGGCGTCGGGTTGAGAAAGGAAGAACCCAGTGCTGATCTCCCAGCGCCCCTCGCTCAGCGAGGAAGCGGTCAACGAGACCCGTTCCCGGTTCGTCATCGAGCCGCTGGAGCCGGGCTTCGGCTACACCCTCGGCAACTCCATCCGCCGCACCCTGCTGTCGTCCATCCCCGGCGCGGCCGTGACCAGCATCCGCATCGACGGCGTGCTGCACGAGTTCACGACCGTCCCCGGTGTGAAGGAGGACGTCACCGACGTCATCCTCAACCTCAAGGAGCTGGTCGTCAGCTCCGAGGAGGACGAGCCGGTGACCATGTACCTGCGCAAGCAGGGGCCGGGCGCGGTGACCGCCGGCGACATCGTGCCACCGGCCGGTGTCACCGTGCACAACCCCGACCTGCACATCGCGACCCTGAACGGCAAGGGCAAGCTGGAGATCGAGCTCGTGGTCGAGCGCGGTCGCGGCTACGTCCCCGCCGTGCAGAACAAGCAGGCGGGCGCCGAGATCGGCCGCATCCCCGTCGACTCGATCTACTCGCCCGTCATGAAGGTGACCTACAAGGTCGAGGCCACCCGTGTCGAGCAGCGGACCGACTTCGACAAGCTGATCCTCGACGTCGAGACCAAGCCCTCCATCACGCCGCGCGACGCCGTCGCGTCGGCGGGCAAGACGCTGGTGGAGCTGTTCGGTCTCGCGCGCGAGCTGAACGTGGACGCCGAGGGCATCGAGATCGGGCCGTCTCCCGCGGAGGCGGACACCATCGCGGCGTTCGCGATGCCGATCGAGGACCTGGACCTGACCGTCCGGTCCTACAACTGCCTCAAGCGCGAGGGCATCCACACGGTGGGCGAGCTGGTCTCGCGCAGCGAGGCGGACCTGCTGGACATCCGCAACTTCGGCGCCAAGTCGATCGACGAGGTCAAGATGAAGCTCGTCGGCCTCGGCCTCGCGCTGAAGGACAGCCCTCCTGGGTTCGACCCGTCGGCCGCCGCGTCCGACTACCCCTCCGAGGGTTGGGGCGCGGACACGACCGTGGACAGCCACGACGACGGCCAGGACTACGCGGAGACCGAGCAGCTCTGAGGCCGCCAGCGGCCGGGCCGGAGCAGAGGATCAGAAAGTAATCCGAGGAGCAATTCGATGCCTACCCCCACCAAGGGGCCCCGTCTCGGGGGCTCGCCGGCCCACGAGCGGCTCATGTTGGCCAACCTGGCCACGTCGCTGTTCACCCACGGTCGGATCACGACCACGGAGGCGAAGGCCAAGCGGCTGCGCCCCTACGCCGAGAAGCTGATCAGCAAGGCCAAGGTCGGCGACCTGCACAACCGTCGGGAGATCCTCAAGGTCATCCGCGACAAGGACGTCGTGCACAAGCTGTTCGCCGAGATCGGCCCGCAGTTCGCGGACCGTCCGGGCGGCTACACCCGCATCACCAAGACGCTGCCGCGCAAGGGCGACAACGCCCCGATGGCCGTGATCGAGCTGGTGCCGGAGAAGACCGTCACCTCCGAGGCGGAGCGCGCCCGCAAGACCAAGTTCGGCAAGGACGAGGCCCCCAAGGCCGCCGCTCCCGCCGCGGACGAGGAGACCAAGGCCAAGGACGCCGACCAGGACGCGGACGCGCCCGAGTCGGCCACCAAGGACGCCGCCGAGGAGCCCGCCGAGGGCTCCGAGGACGCCGCTCCCAAGGCCGAGGACAAGAAGGACGAGTCCTGACGGACCCGTCCGCCGTCGAGCCCGTCGCCCCCACCGGGGGCGACGGGCTCGTTCGTGTGCGCCTGGACCTGGCCTACGACGGCACGGAGTTCTCCGGGTGGGCGCGGCAGCCGGCGCGCCGCACGGTGTGCGGTGTCCTGGAGGACACCATGTCCACGGTGCTGCGCGAGGACGTGAACCTCACCGTGGCGGGCCGGACCGACGCCGGGGTGCACGCGGCCGGGCAGGTGGCGCACGCGGACCTGTCGGCCGCCGTGGACGTCGCCGCGCTGCCCCGCCGGTTGGCGCGCGCGCTGCCCGCCGACGTGCGGGTCTTCTCCGCGCGGGTGGTGCCGAGCGCGTTCGACGCGCGGTTCTCGGCGTTGCGGCGGCACTACGAGTACCGGGTGTCCGACGCGGCGTTCGGTGCGCACCCGCTGCGGCGCTGGGACACCCTGGCGTGGCCGCGTCCGCTGGACGTGGACGCGCTCAACGCGGCCTCGGCGCTGCTGCTGGGCGAACGGGACTTCTGCGCGTTCTGCAAGCGGCGCGAGGGCGCCACCACCATCCGCGAGCTCCAGCGGCTGGCCTGGGAGCGGTCCGGCGACGTGCTGACGGCCCACGTGTCGGCGGACGCGTTCTGCCACTCGATGGTGCGCAGCCTGGTGGGTGCGCTGCTGGCCGTCGGAGAGGGGCGCAAGCCCGTGTCGTGGCCCGCCTCCCTGCTGACGTCGACCACGCGGTCGAGCGCCGTGGCGGTCGCTCCCGCGCACGGGCTGTCCCTGGTGCGGGTGGACTACCCCGACGACGCGGACCTGGCCGCGCGGGCGCTGGTCACGCGGAACGTGCGCGTCGCACCCACCAGCTGAGCCACAGCACACCGCCCAGCGGGATCTCCAGCACGTAGGTGAAGAACGCGAACAGCAGCACGCCCGCGACGGCGGGCGCGGCGGGCGTGCCGAGGGCGACCAGCAGCGCGATCGTGCCGTTCTCGCTGACCCCGAAGCCGCCGGGGGTGATCACGGCCAGGGTGAGCAGGCGGCTCACCGCGAACGCGGCGACCAGGGCGGGTATCGACAGCCCGGTGCCGGTGAGGTCGAGGCAGCACCACAGCAGCAGGGCCTGGAGCGCCAGGTAGGCCGTCATGCCGAGGGTCATGCCGAGCCAGCCGGCGCGGACCACCCGCGCGGTCTCCCGGTGCAGCCGGACCAGGAAGCGGCGGGCCCGACCCCGGAGCAGGCCGGCCAGCCGGCGCAGGCGGAGGACGAGCACGACGGCGACCGCGAGCGCCGCGGCGGTGGTGAGGGTGGCGGCGAGGACGCCGTGCCCGAGGACGGCCGCGCCCTGGACGGCGAGGGCCAGGAGCGGCAGGGCGACCCGGAACAGGGTGTTCCACAGGCCGGTGACGATGGTCGACGTGGTGATGGCGCGGGCGGTGAAGCCCCAGCTGGATGCCATCACGACGGTCACGGCGACACCCGCCGCGCCGCCGAACGGGAGCAGGTTGCTGACCGCGCTGCCCGCCGCGTTGAGGCTGAACGCGCGGGTGTGGCTGAGGCCGGGCAGCGAGCCGGTGAGGACGTGGGTGTAGGCCCAGAGGCCCGCGAGCCACAGCGCGGTGAGGCCGAGCAGGGGCAGCGGGCCGACGTCGGTGAGGCGGTCGGTGATGGCGTCCCAGCCGACACCGGCGACGGCGGGCACGACGGCGGCGACCAGGTAGGCGGCCAGGGCCAGGGAGGCGGCGGAGGCGGTGGCGCGCAGCCAGGTCCTGGTGCGCGGGGGCGCGGCGGTGCCTGCGCCCGTCGGGGCTGCCGGAGCGGTCGGGGTGCTGGGGTGCTCGGCGGTCGGGTGTTCGGCGGCTCGTCGGGCGGTGGCCGGGTGCTCGGCGAGCGGGTGTTCGGTGGCTGGTGGGGCGGCGGTCGGGTGCTCGGTGGCCGGGTGGTCGGGCGTGCGCGGGTGGTCGGGCGCGTGGGGCTGGTCTTCGTCGGGTGGCGAGGTGGCCTGGTGCGGTGTGGCGCTGCGCGGGGCGGAGTGACCCGGCTCGTCGTGGTGTGGCTCGTCGTGGTGCGGGGTGTTCGGGCGCGGGGTGCCGGGGTGCGGGGTGTTGCGGGGCGTGGCCTCCGGCCCCCGCTTCGATCGTCTCACGGGGTACCGACGATTTTCCGGGGTCACCGGGCGCGCAACCGTTTGCGCTCGACGTACCACTCGGTGCCGAGCACGAGTCGGAACAGCGGGTTCGGCAGGCTCAGCAGGGTGGCCACGGTCCTGGGCCGGTCGCCGCCCGTCGTCTGGGTCGCGTGGGCGGCCAGGGCGGCGCGCTTCTGCCGCGCGTACTTCCGCACGTCGACCGTGTGGGTGATCTCCCGGTGCGGGGTGTACGCCGTCTGGAACGGGGTCAGGTCGAAGTCGCGGACCAGCCTCGCCAGGCGCAGGCCGCGCAGCAGCCGGGTCCGGTCCACGGTCGCCTCCCAGACCCGCGGCGTGCCCGCGAGTTCCGCCGCCAGCGCGCCGACGCGGTGCACCTGCACGTGGTCGGGGTGCCCGTAGCCGCCGGTCGGGTCGTAGGTGGTGAGCAGGTCCGCGCGTTCCTCGTGCAGCAGTTCGGCGAGCCTGCCGGCGGCCTCCGGCACGGCCACCCGCGCGAAGCCGCGGGTGCCGTCCAGGCCGGAGTCCTCGTAGCCCAGGAACTCGACGCGCGCGCACCCCAACGCCCGTGCGGAGGCCAGCGCCTCCCGGGTGCGCACCGCGCCGAGGTCGTCCCGCGGCGGTCCGGGCTCGCCCTGCCGGGCTCCGACGTGGTCGCGCGCCCGGCCGGGGTCGTCGCGCGTTCCGCTGTGACCGCCGGGGTTCGTGCCGCGTTCGGCGGGCATCGCGCGGTGGCCGCCGGGCATCGCGTCGAAGCCGTCCGGGTTCGCGCCGCGGCCGTCGGGTGTCGCGCCGCGGTCGGCGGGCGGTCGGCTCGGGTCGTCGGGCGTCCCGTCGGGTTCGCGGCCCGGCCGCCCGGGGTCGTCGCGCGTCACCCGCAGGTCACCACGCGCGCTCGCGAAGTCGCCACCTGCCGGGCCGAGGCCGTCCCGCGCCGCCGACAGCCCGCGCTCGCCCGCCGTCGCCACGACGAGCACGACCCGGTGCCCCTCCGCCGCGAGGCGGGCCATCGTCCCGCCGGTCAACAGGGCCTCGTCGTCTGGGTGGGCGTGGAAGAACACGCACGTTCGGCTCACAGGTGTAAGAGTGTCAGTTGCTCTGTTCGGCGGCTTGACAGGGAGTGCCCGTGTCGACCATCCACGTCACCGACTGCTTCCTCCCGCGGCTCGGCGGGATCGAGGTGCAGGTCGCCGGTCTCGCCGAGGCCCAGCGCCGGACGGGCGAACGGGTGCACGTCGTCACCGCCACGCGGCACGCCGAGCCACTGCCCGGCTGCACGCTGCACCGGATCACCGCGCGCCTGCCGGGCGACCCGCCCGTGCACCCCCGCGCGGGCGCACACCTGGACCGGCTGCTGGCCGACGTGCGGCCGGACGTGGTGTACGCGCACGTGGGCGCGATCTCGCCGTTCGCGTGGTCCGGCATCCGGTCGGCGCTGCGGCTCGGCCTGCCCACGGTCGCGATCGTGCACAGCATGTGGGACCCGGCGGTGCGCCGCGCGTACCGGTGCCTGGACCGGTGGCACGGCTGGTCGCGCGCGCCGCTGGTGCTCGGCGCGGTGAGCCGGGCCGCCGCCGAGCGGGTGCGGGCGGCGCTGCCGGGCGTCGACGTGGCGGTGGTGCCCAACGGGATCACGCCCGAGCTGTGGCAGGGCATCCCGGAGCAGCGGCCGGACGACGCCGTGCACGTCGTCTCCGTGGGGCGGCTCGCGCCGCGCAAGCAGCCGATGCACCTGCTGGCCGTGCTGCGCGAGGTGCGGGAGCGGGTGGGCGAGCTGCGCGCGACCATCGCCGGCGCGGGCCCGGAACTGCCCGCGATGCGCCGCTACCTGCGGCGGCACGGCATGGACTGGGTGCACCTGCCGGGGCGGCTGGACCGCGCCGGCGTCGGGCGGCTGCTGGCGGGCGCGGACGTGTTCGTCAACCCGACCCCGGCCGAGGCGTTCGGCCTGGCGGCGCTGGAGGCGCGGACGGCGGGCGTGCCGGTGGTCGCGCGGCCGGGCACCGGCGTGGCGGATTTCGTGCGGCACGGCGTGGAGGGGCTGCTGTCGGACGACCTCGCGGACGCCGTGGCGCGCCTGGCCGGTGACCGGGCCGAGCGCGGGCGCATCGCCCGGCACAACCGCGCCACCGTCCCGCCCTGCACGTGGCCCCGGGTGCTGGAGGCGTTGGGGGCGTGCCGGGAGCGGGCGGAGCGCGCCGCGCGCGCCGGCCGCCGCCGCGGTCCCGGCGTGCTGCGCAACCTGCCCGCCGAGGGCTGACCCGGCGCGGGGGACGACGGCGACCTCCGCGTCGGGGGTTCCGGGCCGTCGACGCGGTCGGTGTCGTGGCGCACCCGGTCGGCACCGCTCCGGGGCGTCCTGCACCGAGGGGGCCGGCGGGCTGCCCCCGGGGACGACGGTGCCCCGGACACCGGTCCGGGGCACGGGGTCGGTCGGGCGCGCGATCAGTCGCCGCGGCGCACCGCGCCCAGGATCTGCTGCTCGCCCGGCGTGGTCACCAGCCGCAGCGGCCGCCACAGGTTCGCGCCCAGCGCGATCACCTGGTCGTCCTTCAACGTCGTCAGCTGGTGCGCCATCTGCGGCGGCAGCCGCCAGATCTGGCTCGCCAGCTGCGCCTGGCCGACCGGCAACCGCTGCAGCAGCACGAGGTCCGCCGAGTTCGCGGTGCCGGCCGCCTGCGGGTGCAGGTACGGCAGCACGTACATCGTCGTCTGCCACGGCGAGCGCGGCGGGAACAGCTCCTGCGGCACGTGGCCGCCGTCGTGCACCACCAGCAGCGGGCTGTCCTCCGACGGCCGGGGCAGCTCCACCGGGCTCAGCCTGCGCAGCTGCACCAGCGGCGAGGGCCGCCCGTCCGGTCCGTTGCCCGCCGCCCGCACCACCGGCTGCCACGCCTGCGGGCGCCCGGTCGCGATGGTGATCCACGCGCCGGTCGCCATCGCGCGCAAGGCGACCTGCCGCGCCAGGTACAGGCCGCCCACCACGACCATGCGGGTCGGCGCGGACCGCAGCACGGAGATCGTCAGCGGCTCGCCCTTCAGGCCCGAGCCGAGCACCATGCCGCCGCGGTCGCCCGACGGCGAGACCACGTCCAGCAGCTGCGGCGCGACCAGGAACTCGGGCGCGACGCCCCGGCCCGAGCCGCGGGTGTCCAGGAGCCTCGAATCGCTCACGCGACACCTCCGAGCGGCAGGGTGGCGGCCAGACCCGCGACCTGGAGGCCGTTCAGCGGGGTCAGCGTGATGTCCAGCTTGTCGGCCAGCGCCTTGAGCCGGTCGTCGGCGCGGTCCAGCTCGGACGGCGTCCGGGCGGACACCCGCACCATGCCGCGCAGCCCGACCTGGCCCTCCTCGCTGCTCGGCGAGATCGTCATGGACAGCGTCGAGGACAGCGCCCGCACGCCGGTGAGCGCGTTCAGGTTGTTCCGCATCCCCTTGGCCGGCCAGCCGGTGATCGCGTACGAGGCGTGCCCGACGCCGCCCGCCGTGACGCCGGCCCACTTCTCCCGCAGCGACACGGCGTTGTTCGAGCCGGCCACCGAGGTCAGCTCGGCGGCCGAGATGCCCGCGCGGATCAGCTCGTCCGGGTCGAGCGGCCGGATCGCGACGCCCGCCGACTCCAGGGCGTTGCGGACGCGGGACAGCGCGCCGATCAGCGCCCGGTGCGCGCCGACGACGCCGCCGCCGCGCTCCCGGATCGCCGCCGCGCACCGCTTCGGGTCCAGCCGGACCGCGATCCAGGTGGTGCGCCGGGACGCCGCGGGCAGCGGGCCCAGCACCTCCATGTACGAGTTGAGCGCGGGCGAGTTCGCGGGCAGCGCCGCGCTGCCGGGGTAGCAGTGCCAGATCACCGAGATCGCGTCCAGGACGACGCCGCGGTCCTCCAGGGTCGGCGCGAGCGCGCCCAGCGGCAGCGCCGGCGCGCTGCCCACCGCCGTGATCAGGCCGGGTGCCGGGTCGACCAGCAGGACGGCCGTCCACGCGCCCTGGTGCCACGCCATGCCCAGCGGGCGGCGCTCGTGGTCGACGCCCTTGGCCACCACCAGGTCCGGCACGGCCAGCCGCAGCAGCGCCACGCGCGGGTCCTCCGGGCCGATGACCGAGGACTCCTCCTCCGACGGCGGCTTCATCTCCACCGGGCCGGCGCGCTTGGCGGTGCGGGTGTGGCCGCGGAAGTTGTAGCGCACGACCAGGGCGATCCACTGGGTCAGCCAACGCCCGCGCGAGCGGGTGAACGCGAGGACCAGCGCGACCAGCACGATGCCGCCCGCCGCGTACAGCGGGGCGGGCGCGACCCGGTCACCGGTGGCGCCGATCGCGAGCAGGACCAGGCCCACCGCGATGCCGACCTCCAGGACCACCAGGTTGGCGACCGGCAGCGCGCCGAGGCTGGCGCCGGTGGCCCGGCGGCGCGCCCGCAGCAGCGCGGCGCGCACCGCGCCGCCACCGGCTTGACCGCGCGCCAGGGCAGGGTTGGGCGGGCCCGGATGTGGGGTGGTCACGGACATCCGATCTGATTCTCTTTCCGTCGGCGTTCGGCGGGGGGACCGATCGGGTCTGGCCAACCCGCACACGCGCCACCCGCCGTCCGGCTATCGTGCAGACCGTACCGCGACTGGGAGAGCAGCGAGCCGAGAATGGCATCAACACCCACCACCAAGTCACAGGTCCAGGCTTACCGCTTCGTGCTGCGCAGGATGCAGTCCGCCCTGGTGCGCAGGGACGCGGTGATGCTGCACGACCCGATGCGCACGCACTCGCGCGCGACCGCGGTGGGCGTGATCCTCGGCGTGATCGGCCTGATCGGCTTCCTGGTGTTCGGCTTCTTCTCGCCGGACCCGAAGCTCGACGACGACACGCAGATCGCGATCAGCAAGGAGACCGGTCAGGTCTACGTGGTGCGGCGCAACCCGGACCAGCTCATCCCGATGACCAACCTCGCGTCCGCGCGCCTGCTGATCCTCAACCAGCAGAACCCGGACAAGGCGCAGCAGGCGGTCGGCGGCGGCGACGCGCAGGCCGGGCAGCTCAACACCGCGCCCGCCGCGGCGGGTGGCGCGCCCAAGCTGGTCAGCGAGAAGGCGCTCGCGCAGAAGCCGAAGGGCAGGCTGACCGGCATCCCGGACGGCCCCGACGTGCTGCCCGCCAAGCCCGAGGAGCGGATCGGCGCGGAGTGGGGCGTGTGCGACACGCTCGACCTGGACGACACGCTGAACAACCCGGCGTCCAAGGGCAAGTTCGAGACGACGGTCCTCGCGGGCATGAGCGGCGGCCGGCTGCTGGACGGCAACAAGGCGCTGCTGGTCCGCGCGGGCACCGACGACAAGCAGGCGTACCTGATCTACAAGGCCCCGGTGAACTCGAAGATCACCTCGACGTCGACCGTGCGGGCCAAGGTGGACCTGACCAAGGCGGACGTGCTGACCGCGCTGAACCTGCGCGGCCGGACGGTCCGCGCGATCAGCGCCGGCCTGCTCAACGCGATCCCCGAGGCGAAGCCGCTGCGCGCGCCGGAGATCCCCGGCCTCGGTGAGCCGGTGACGTACATCACGGGCGTGAACCTGGAGGTCGGCGACGTGATCGAGGTCGTGCGCACCGGTGCCGACCCGGTGTTCTACGTGGCGCTCAAGGACGCGCTCCAGGAGATCAGCCGGGCGGCGGGCGACCTGATCCGCGCGGCCTACGCGCAGGGCGCGGACGCCAAGCGGGTCGACATCGCGCGCATCGACACCAAGAAGCCCTCCCAGCCGCTGGACTTCCTGGACTACCCGACCGAGGTGCCGGACACCCTGGAGCCCAACCAGAACAACCGGGTCGTGTGCCTGAACTGGCGGGCGGAGAACATCAACGCGGACAACAGGTCCCAGCACACCCAGGTCACCATCGCGCCGTCGCTGCCCGTGCCGGCCGGCACGACCGCCGTCGACATCAACCAGGTCGGCGCGACCGGTGAAGTGGTCGGCAAGTTCATGATGGCGCCGGGCAAGTCGGCGGTGGTCCGCTCGGCGACGTCCACCCAGGACTTCCGCAGCGGCCCCATCCACCTGGTCACCGGCCGCGGTGTGAAGTACGGCATCCCGGACACGGTGGTCGGCGGCGCCCTCGGGCTCGGCGACCAGTTCACGCCCGGCCCTGAGTCGATCCTGCGGCTGCTGCCCAACGGACCGCAGCTCAACCGCAACGACGCCGCGCGCAGCTGGGACTCGATCCCGGTGCCGAAGAGCCTGGGCCAGCTGCCGGAGGACCAGCAGAAGAAGGCGTCCGGCGGCTGATCGGCGTTCGCGCCCCCCGTGGCGGAACCGGTGCCGGCCGCGCGCCGTCACAGGGTGCACAGGGAGGTGGCCGGGTGAACGAGGTGCCACGACACGCCGCGCCGGCGCGCACCGGCGGGATCGCCGTCGACGCGCGCTGGGTCGAGCTGTACGCGAGGAGGGTCGCCGAGGCGGCGGAGGAGCTGTCCCGCGCGCGGGCCGACCTGCGGTCCACCCCGGTGCGCCCGCACAGCTTCGGCGAGCTGGGGCGGACGCTCCGCTCCGCCGAGGCGTACGGGCGCGCGGCCGGGATGCTCAACCAGCAGCTCGACCGCGCCTGCGAGGTGCTCGCGTCGGCGGCGAGCGGCCTGCACGCCGTGGCGGAGCACTACGGCTCTCGGGACGAGGAGGCCGTCGCGCTGATCGAGAACGCCGACCGGCGCTAGGGGGACGCGATGCGGGGCAAGGACGGTCGCGGTATCGCCGCCGAGGTCGGGCCGGAACTGGACTACCTGTCCGGGATCAGCCGCCGGCTCGGCGTGCAGGACCTGGTGGCGGACTACTTCACACCGGTCGTCGGTTCGTGGGACGACCTGCACGACGAGGCGGAGCGGTGGCGCGCGGCGGGCCTGGTCGCGGAGCACGTGACGCGCGACCTGACGAAGCCGTTGGGCAGGCTGGACTCGGCGTGGCAGGGCCGGGACGCGGACTCGTTCGTGGCGCACATGCAGTCCGTGGGGCTGGCCGGGCACGACATGTCGGACGCGATGCACGCGATGGGCGACGCGCTGGACCAGACCGCCGACGGCCTCCGCGACCTGGTCTCCGACCTGTCGCGGGTGTTCGCGGAGGCGGCCGACACGGTGTCCGGCGCGGCGGCGCTGCCGCTGGACGGCGACCGCCGGGTGGTCGAGGTGCTGGACGAGCTGAAGGACCCGGCGAAGGAGCTGTTCGAGTCGGTCCGGGACGTCCTGGAGGCGTTCCTGCGGCTGTGCGACGGCGTCTCGGGGGCGTCGGGGTTCGGCGGGGTGGCGATGGAGCACCGGTACCCGGAGCGGGACTGGACGTTCGCCGAGCCGGCGAAGGCGTCGCCGCCGCCGTCCGGCGGCGGGACCGACCGGCCCGCGGCGGCCGTCGGCGGGCCGGGGTCCGCGGCCCCTGCTGCCGCCGGCGGGGGCGCGCCCGGTAGCGGGGTCCCCGGCGGTGGTGCTGTCGGTGGCGGTGCTGTCGGCGGTGGTGGCGGTGTGCCCGGCGGCGGTGGTGTGCCCGCTGGTGGTACTGCCGGTGGTGGTGTGCCCGGTGGTGGCACTCCCGGCGGTGGCACGCCCCAGGAGCGCCCGCTCCCGCCCGGCGGTTCGACGATGGTCCAGGAGCCCAAGCCCGTCGAGGCCGGTCCGCGCCCCGTCGCGGCCGCCGCGCCCGGTGGCGGCGGCGGTGGCACGACCGGTGGCGTCGCCGGCGGCATGATGGGCGGGATGATGGGCGGCATGGGCGCGGGTGGCCAGCAGGGCGAGGACAAGGAGCACAAGTCCAAGGTCCGCGTCACCGCGACGACCGAAGAGGTGTTCGGCAAGCCCAAGAAGGCGACCCCGTCGGTGCTCGGCGAGGACTGAGATCCCGGAGGGACCGGCCGCGCGCCGGCCCGGTACGCGCGAAGGGCCTGCCACCGGGTGTCCGTGGCAGGCCCTTCCTCTCGGGCTCAGAGCACGCTGCGCCGGACCGGCGCGGTGGCGCGCCGGGCGCGGTTGCGGTTGACCGTGTGGACGATGAACAGCGTCAGCAGCAGCAGGCCGACCCCCGCGCCGGTGCCCGACAGCGCCACGATCAGCGGCGTGTGGTCCGGCGGGTTGAGCGGGTCGAGGTTCGTCATGAGCTGCGGCGGCGCGCTCGCCTGCGCGCCCTGCTCGGACGGCAGCTCCGCGGTCAGCGCCGCCACCGGGTTGACCATGCCCGCGCCGACCTTGTGGTCCCGGCCGCCGGGGTTGCCGGGGTGCTGCGCGGTCGCCTTGACGCGCTCCATCACCGCGCGCGCGCCGAGGTTCGGGAAGCGCTGGCGCACCAGCGCCACCACGCCCGCCACGTACGGCGACGCGTAGCTCGTGCCCTGGATGGGGCTCGCCGCCCCGCGCGCGTCGATCTTCGCGTCGGCCAGGCCCTGGCCGGCCGCGTCCAGGGTGGTGATCTCCTCGCCCGGCGCCGCGACGCTGATCCACGGGCCCCAGACGGAGAACTGCGAGACCGTGCCCGCGCCGCTCATCGACGCCACCGACAGCACGTTGTCGGCGTACCACGGCGGCGAGGCGACGACGTTGACGTGGTCGACGTTCTGGTTGTCGTTCTGGACCGAGCAGCCGTCCTGGGGCGAGCCGAGGTTGCCCGCCGCCGTCACGATCACGACGTTCTTCTCGTTGACGGCCCAGTGGATCGCGGCCTGGAGCTCGCGTTCCTGCTCGCTCGGCTCGTGCGGCGTCTCGCACGAGGTCAGCGAGATGTTGATGACGTCAGCCTCGGCCTCCACGGCGGCCACGATGGCCTCCGCGAGGGTGCGCACCTTGCCGGCCGAGTCGCGGTTGTCCTTGTTCGCCGGGTCCTTGTACTCGTAGTGGTTGCTGGTCTGGCGGAACGAGATGATCTCGGCCTCGGGCGCCGCGCCGACGAACCCGGTCGCCTCGTCCTTGCTGGCCGCCGCGACGCCCGCCACCTCGGTGCCGTGGCCGTCGCAGTCGAACGTGCCGCCCTTCTCGGTCTCCACGTAGTCGCCGCCGCCGGTCACCCGGCCCTTGAGCCGCGGGTGCTCGGCGTTCACGCCCGTGTCGATCACGGCCAGCTTGACGCCCGCGCCGGTGGCGAACCGGTGCGCCTCCTCCAGCCGCAGCTGCATCTGGCCCCACGGCTTGTTCGGGATGGGCCGGTTGCCGGTGCCGGACGTGATGCAGTTCGTCTTCAGCTTGTAGTCGACGTCCTCGGCGGGCGGCTTGAACGGCTTGAGGAACTTCATGTCGACCGGCGGCGGGACCGAGTTCGGCCGGTTCGCCTGCTGCGCGTGCGCGCCGGGCGTGGTCGCCAGGGTCAGCGCGACGGCGGTGAGGGCCGCGAACTTCCGCGTGGTGCGCTTCACGGCTCAGGCCGGGATCAGCTGGCGCATGGCGACGTACAAGTCCATGACGGCCAGCGCCAGGGGCAGCACGGCGGCGATCAGGATCGCCTCCAGCACGTCCACCGTGCGGCGCAGCACCGGCGAGAACTTCTGGTGGGGGAAGATCACGCCGAGCACCAGCGCCACCGCGCCGACCACCACGAGGCTGCCGAACACGAACAGCAACCGGTCCGCCGGGCCCGACTCCACCAGCCACCCGACCAGCACGCCCGCGCCCGCCGCCATGCCGGACACCAGCAGCGCCACGGCCTGCGCGCCGTTGGCGTACGCCCGGCCGCGCAGCAGCAGGACCAGGGTCACCACGATCGCCAGGATCGGGCCGAAGATCGTGCCGTCGGTGGCCGCGATCACCGAGAACACCGCGGCGACGCCGCCGCAGCCGATGATCATGCCGGTCAGGTACTCGTGCGCGTTCGCGGTGCGCCGCTCGATCACCGCGTACTCCGGGAAGCCGGTGTCCTCCTTGAGGTCCTCGGCACTGCCCGGCACGGTCGGCAGCGGCAGCTTGGCGAGCTGGATCGTCAGCCGGGGCAGCGCGGACAGCGCCGCCAGCGACACCGCCGCCGTGGCCGCCGCGATGCCCACCACCGGGTGGTCGACGAAGATGCCGATCAGGAACGCCGTGCCGCTCAGCGCGCCCGCCGTGGCCGCCGCGATGAACACCGTGATGCCGCGCCCGATGAGCAGGATCGCGGCGGACGCGAAGATGAGCACCAGGACGCTGCCCAGCAGCAGGTTCGGCCGCCCGATCGCGCCCGGCACGGTGTAGAGGCCGGCCACGTACGCCATCGGCAGGCCGCCGGCGGCGGCGATCAGGACGCCCGTGCCGACCGCGTTGTAGGACCGGGCGATGACCGCGCCCGCCGCGAGGGCGATGACGGCCGTGGCGCCCGCGCAGATCGCGGGCCACAGGCCGTCGCCGCCGACCAGCGGACCGGACAGCAGCACCGCGACGGCGGCCAGGATCAACGCCAGCGCGCCCGCGATGTGGCCGTAGCGCCGCGCGGTGTCCTTCGTCCACGGGCGGAAGCTGTCCGGGTCCGACTCGGCGATGGCGTCGACCACGTCGTCGTACAGCGGGGGCGGCGGGTTCTCGTTGCGCTTGCGCAGCTGGAGCAGCTCGCCGTCCACCACGCCGAGCGAGGCCAGCGTGCGGCTCGGGTCGAGCGGGCTGTCGCCGAGCTTGGCCAGCGCCCACCCGCCGTGCCGGACGCCGCCGTCCGGGGTGGCTTCCTTGGCCATGTCCAGCAGCATCGGCAGCAGGTCGGCCACCGCGACGTCGGCGGGCAGCGCGACGTCGATACGCGTTCGCGGCGCAACCACCGTGACCCGGCTGAACACCGTCGTACCGGTCGCCACCAGCGCCCCCTAAGTCCTGTTGCGTGTGTGCTTGCGGGCCGTCCCGACCTTATTGGTCCGCCAGGAGGCCCAACGGGCGGCCCCAAGTATGGCGGCACCGCGCGTCCGGGCGAGGCGGTTCCGCGCAACACGTCCGACAGGGATTTTCCCGGACCCACCTTCGCCACGTGAGGTGATGCGCCATAGTGTCGCTTGCGACTGGTGGGCGCACCCCTGCGTGCGTTGGTACGAGAGTGTGAAGAGGTGCCTGTTAGGTGAGCACGTTGCAGTTCAAGCGCACGGCACGCCTCGCTGCTCCCCGTCCACCGGGCGGCGAGGTCCACCTCGAACCACCGCCCGAGGTGCCCCGCGTCATCCCCGGCAACATCATGATGAAGGCGATGCCGGTCGTGATGATCGTCTCGTCCGTCGGGATGATGGTCTTGATGTTCAGCTACAGCAACAAGAACCCCGCCGCGATGATCATGCCCGGCATGATGATGATCTCCACCATCGGCATGATGGCGGGCGGCATGGGCTCGGGCAAGGGCCAGAAGAAGGCCGAGATGAACGAGGACCGCAAGGACTACCTGCGGTACCTCGGCCAGATGCGCGACCGCGCCCGCGAGGCGGCCAACGAGCAGCGCGCCGAGCGCGAGTGGGTGCACCCGGACCCGCAGATGCTGTGGTCGCTCGCCACCACCCGTCGCATGTGGGAGCGCCGCCAGAACGACCCGGACTTCTGCCACCTGCGCGCGGGCCGCGGCTCGCAGCGCCTCGCGACCCGCCTGGTGCCGCCGCAGACCGGCCCCGTGGAGGAGCTGGAGCCCATCGCGACGCTGGCGCTGCGCCGCTTCGTGCGCGCCCACTCGCTGGTGCCCGACCTGCCGATCTCCATCGCGCTGCGCGGGTTCGCCGCCGTCGGCCTGCTCGGCGGCGCCGACGAGAAGCGCGGCCTGGCCCGCGCCCTGCTGGCCCAGATGGCGACCTTCCACTCCCCGGACGACCTGCTGATCGCCGTCGTCACCACCGGCCGCACCAAGGCCGAGTGGGAGTGGATGAAGTGGCTGCCGCACGTGCAGCACCCGGTGATCGTGGACGGCATCGGCCAGATGCGCATGATGGCCGGCTCGCTGGCCGAGGTCGAGCAGATGCTCGACGAGCAGCTGCGCGACCGCCAGCGGTTCACCCGCAACGCGCCGCCGCCCGCCGACCAGCCGCACGTGGTGATCGTCATCGACGACGGCGACGTGACCCGCGAGGAGCAGATCATCCTCGAAGAGGGCCTGGTCGGGGTGACCCTGCTGGACCTGTCGGAGTCGCTGGGCAACCTCACCGCCCGGCGCGGCCTGCGGCTGGTGATCGAGGACGGCAAGCTCGGCGCGCGCAGCGCCAGCGGCGTCGAGTGGTTCGGCGCGCCCGACTGGCTGTCGGTGGTCGAGGCCGAGGCGCTGGCGCGGCGGCTCGCGCCGTACCGGGTCGGCGGCGTCGAGGCGGGCGGCAGCGACGAGGACCCGCTGTCGATGAGCAACAACCCGCCGCTGATCGAGTTCCTGGGCCTCCAAGGCGACCCGATGACGTTCGACGTGCAGCAGGCGTGGCGGCCCCGGCCGGTGCGCGACCGCTACCGGGTGCCGTTCGGCATCGGCGAGTTCGGCCAGCAGGTCGAGCTCGACATCAAGGAAGCGGCGATGGAGGGCATGGGCCCGCACGGCCTCTGCATCGGCGCGACCGGTTCCGGCAAGTCCGAGTTCCTGCGCACGCTCGTACTGGGCCTGCTGGCGACGCACTCGTCCACGACGCTGAACATGATCCTCGTCGACTTCAAGGGCGGCGCGACGTTCCTCGGGCTGGACAAGGCGCCGCACGTCGCCGCGACCATCACCAACCTGGCGGGCGACCTGACGCTGGTCGACCGCATGAAGGACGCCATCGCGGGCGAGGTGGCCCGCCGCCAGGAGGTCCTGGCCAAGGGCAACTACAAGAACGTGTGGGACTACGAGAAGGCCCGCGAGAACGGCGCCGACCTCGACCCGCTGCCCGCGCTGTTCATCTGCATCGACGAGTTCTCCGAGATGCTGACGGCCAAGCCGGACTTCATCGACATCTTCCTCCAGATCGGCCGCGTCGGCCGGTCGCTCCAGATGCACATGCTGCTCGCCTCGCAGCGGCTGGAGGAGGGCAAGCTCCGCGGCCTGGACACGTTCCTGTCCTACCGGATCGGCCTGAAGACGTTCTCCGCCGCCGAGTCCCGCGCCGCGATCGGCGTGCCGGACGCGTACGAGCTGCCGCCCATCCCCGGCTCCGGGTACCTGGGCGTGCAGGGCTCGCCGCTGACCCGGTTCAAGGCGCTGTACGTGTCCGGCCCGTACCGGCCCGCGGGCATCCAGGTGGCCGGCCCGTCGGCCGTGGTGTCCAGCGACAAGCGGCCCCGGTTCTTCGTGCCGGACTACATCGAGATCCCCAAGGAGCCGGTGAAGCCGGTCGAACCGGTCAAGCAGGAGAAGAAGGAGGAGGACAGCAACGAGCCCAGCGAGCTGGAGGTCATCGTCGAGCGGCTGGTGGGCCAGGGCCCGCCCGCGCACGAGGTGTGGCTGCCGCCGCTGAACGAGCCGCCGTCGCTGGACACCCTGCTGCCGCCGCTCCAGGCCACCGAGGACCGGGGCCTCACCTCGCCCGGCTTCTTCTCCAACGGCAAGCTCCAGGTGCCGCTCGGCGTCGTGGACAAGCCGTTCGAGCAGCGCCGCGACCTGCTGTGGGCCGACTTCTCCGGCGCCGCCGGCCACGGCGCGATCGTCGGCGGCCCGCAGTCGGGCAAGTCGATGCTGCTGCGCACCATGATCACGTCGATGGCGCTCACCCACACCGCCGAGGAGGTGCAGTTCTACTGCCTCGACCTCGGTGGCGGCACGCTCGCCGCGCTGGAGAACCTGCCGCACGTCGGCGGGTTCGCGTCGCGGCTCGACGTGGACAAGGCCCGCCGCATGGTGGCGGAGCTGACCGGCCTGATCGCCGAGCGCGAGCTGCGGTTCCGCGCCCAGGGCATCGACTCGATGGTCGAGTTCCGCAACCGCAAGCGGCGCGGCGAGATCCGCGACGACGACTTCGGCGACGCCTTCCTGGTCGTCGACGGCTGGATGAACTTCCGCCAGGAGTTCGAGACGCTGGAGCCGCAGGTCCAGGCGCTGGCCGCGCAGGGCCTGTCGTACGGCGTGCACGTGGTCGTGGCGGCCAACCGGTGGGCGGAGATCCGGCCCGCGATGAAGGACCTGCTCGGCACGCGGTTCGAGCTGCGCCTCGGTGACCCGAGCGAGTCCGACGTCGACCGCAAGGTCGCGGTGAACGTGCCCGCCGGCCGGCCGGGTCGCGGCCTGTCGCCGCAGAAGCTGCACTTCCTGACGGCGCTGCCGCGCATCGACGCGTCCTCGGACGCCGAGAGCGTCGCGGCGGGCGTGCAGGACATGATCGCGAAGGTGTCGGGCGCCTGGCGCGGCAGGCGTGCGCCGCAGGTCCGCCTGCTGCCCGACCTGCTGCCGCACGGCGACTTCATGGCGCAGGTCCAGCAGCAGCGGCCCAACCGGGGCCGCCTGGTGCCGATCGGCGTCAACGAGGACGAGCTCGCGCCGGTCTACCTGGACTTCGACGCCGACCCGCACTTCATGTGCCTGGCCGACGGCGAGTCCGGCAAGACGAACCTGCTGCGCACGATCGTCCGGGGCATCATGACCGGCTACACCTCGTCCGAGGCGCTGATCATGCTGGTCGACTACCGGCGCACCATGCTGGGGTACATCGAGACCGACCACCTGCTGTCCTACGCGGTGTCCTCGGCGCAGCTCACGGACATGATCAAGGACGTGCGCGGCTCGATGCTGGGCCGCCTGCCCGGTCCGGACGTCACGCAGGAGCAGCTGAAGAACCGCTCCTGGTGGAAGGGCCCGGAGCTGTTCGTGGTGGTCGACGACTACGACCTGGTGGCGCCGCAGGGCGGGCAGAACCCGCTCCAGCCGCTGTCGGAGTTCATCCCCCAGGCCAAGGACGTCGGCCTGCACATCGTCGCGGTCCGGCGCATGGGTGGCGCGTCGCGCGCCATGTACGACCCGATCCTCGGCAAGCTCAAGGAGATCTCCGCCCCGATCCTGGTCGGTTCCGGCTCCAAGGAGGAGGGCGCGATCGTGGGCAACCTCAAGGCGTCGCCGCAGCCTCCGGGGCGGGGCACGCTGGTCACGCGCAAGCACGGGCAGCAGCGCATCCAGGTGGCGTGGATCCAGCCCGACTGATCCGGGTGTGTCGGGGCGTTGCTGCGGGAAGGGTGTCGAAGCGAAAAGCGTCCTCGCCGGACGGGCAGGCCGCCAAGGAGGGGAAGGGCGTCGTGTTCTCCCCGTATGGCCTGGTCAAAGACCACCACCCTTGGTCAGGCAGGTCAAGCGGAAAGCGTGCTTGACCTGCCTGACCAAGCGCGGTTGCCCTGCGGGCAGGCCATACGGGGAGAACACGAGGCCATAGGTCTGCGCGGGGCGCGCTGGTGCGTCGCGGGGGCTCGGGCGGCGGGCGGTTCCCTGGTCTGGTCGGGTGGTGCCGATACCCTCTGGGAGCTTGGACGAGGGGAGACCGATGAGCCTGCGCGTGGCGGTCGACTTCGGCACGTCCAGCACCTGCGTGGCCGTGTCGGTCAACGGGCGGGAGCCGCAGGTGGTCGTGGTGGACGGGCAGCCGATCCTGCCGTCCGCCGTGTACGCGGCCCCCGACGGCACGCTGTTCGTCGGCCAGGAGGCCGAGCGGCAGGCGGCGGTCGACCCGTCGCGGTACGAGCCGCACCCCAAGCGGCGCGTCGACGAGGGTGAGCTGCTGCTCGGCTCGTCCGTGCTGCCGGTCGCCGACGTGGTGCGGGCGGTGCTGGCGCGGGTGGTCGACGAGGCGCGGCACATCGCGGGTGGCGCGCCGGTGGACCTGCTGGTGCTGACCCACCCCGCCGACTGGGGCGCGGTGCGCACCCGCGTGTTGCTCCAGGCCGCCCGCGGGCTGGGGCAGGACCTGCGGCTGGTGCCGGAGCCGGTCGCGGCGGCGGTGTTCCACTCCGCCACGCACTCGATCCCGGAGGGCGCGGCGCTGGCCGTGCTCGACCTCGGTGGCGGCACCGTGGACGCGAGCGTCGTGGCGCGGCGGGGCGGCGCGTTCCGCGTGCTGGCCACCAAGGGCGACCCGACGTTCGGCGGCGCGGACGTCGACCAGGCGCTGCTGGAGCACATCGGCTCGCTGGTGTCGCCGGGTGACCCGGAGGCGTGGCGGCAGCTCGTCGAGGGCCGGGAGATGGCCGACCGGCGCAAGCGGCGCGTGCTGCGGCAGGACGTGCGGGGCGCGAAGGAGACGCTGTCGCGCCACTCCTACACCGACGTGCCGCTGCCGCCGCCGTTCCCCGACGCCCACGTCACCCGGACCGACCTGGAGGGCCTGGTGAGCGCGCCCCTCGGCCGGGCGGCGGCGCTGCTCGCGACGGCCGTGCGGGAGGCGGGCGTGGACCCGCGCGCGCTGGCGGGCGTGTTCCTGGTCGGCGGCTCCAGTCGGATACCGCTGGTCGCCCGGCTGGTCCTGGAGCGGACCGGCGTGGTGCCGACCAGCATCGACCAGCCGGAGACCGTGGTCGCCCGCGGCGCGTTGCGCGCGGTCGCCGCGGACCCCGTGCGCACCGGCGCGCCGCCCGCGCGGGACGAGGTGACGCGGAAGATCACCGAGGACGCGACGCGCAAGCTGACCCGCCGCATCACGCCGCCGCCGGTCGCCGGCTTCCCCGCGCCGCCCGCCCGCTTCCCCCGGCCGCTGCCCGCGCCGCCGCCGCCACCGCCGCCCGCGCCGCGGAACCGCGCGCCGCTGGTGCTCGGCGGGGTCGTCGCGCTGGCGCTCGTGGTCGCCGGGTCGGTGGTGTACACGGTGCACCGCGAGGGTGGCGGCGGCGCGCCCGCGCCGACCACGTCGAGCACGCCGACCGGCAAGACCATCGCCCAGTACGACTACACCTTCACCGTGCCGCCGGGCTGGGTGCAGACCGGCAGCGCCGCGGAGACCCGGCAGGTCTACCTCAAGCCCGAGGAACCGGTCGGCGGGCTGGAGGTGATCTCGGTGACCGAGCAGAAGCTCACCTACGACTCGACCGCCGAGCGCGGCCGGGCCGAGGGCGAGCTGCGCGCGGAGTACGACCGGGGCCGGAACCTGTCCGGTTTCGACGCCTCGCGCGACTTCGGCGGCAAGGACGTCGTTTACTACCGGGAGCAGGCGGAGCCGTACGCCGTCGACTGGTTCGTGCTGTTCCAGGGCGACGCCCAGGTCAGCGTGGGCTGCCAGTTCGCCCCGTCCGGGGAGGAGCGGGTGCGCCCGGCGTGCGAGCAGGTCGTCCGCACGCTGACCGTGACCAACTAGCAGCTGGTGGGGACACGACTGATGACCGGCATCCCGGAGGCGTTCGCCCGGTTCCGCTCGGACCTCGACGCCGCCGTGACCAGGGGGCGTCGGGCCGCCGCCGCGGCGGGCGAGCGGAACGCGGCCCAGCGCGACCGCAACCGCGAACTCGCGGAGCAGGCCAGGGGCCGCCGCGTCGAGCCCGCGCGGCACGCGCCCACCCCCGACGACGTCCAGCGGGTCGCCGTCGGCTTCCGGGAGGGCCGGGGGCTGCCGGTGGAGCGGCTGCCGAGCGGCGCGGAACTCCTCGCGCCGCCGGAATCGCGGAAGCGAACGGACGCGAATGCAAATTCCGCGTCGCCGCCGCCCGTGCTCGGTTCCCGCGCGGTGGCCGGTCCGAGCGGCCAACTCCCGCCCGAGAGGGATGATGACGAGGACTTTTCGCAAGCGCGAATCCTCTACTGACCCGCCCCGCGTCGGCTTTGCGTTTACTAGCGCAACTACTTCCGAAGAAGTGGCGACAACGCGGAACCGACCGTGGCAGGGTCTGCGTCGGAAGAGGCGTACGAACCGAGAGGGACGTGCGGACCTGATCTCGCAGACCTAGGGGGTTCACACCCAATGACTGGTTACGCAACCGGTGTGCCGGCGCTCGAGAACGCCGCCAAGGACATCATGGACACCAACGCCAACGTCCAGGGCGTCCTGAACAACCTGCGCAACACCATCGACGGTCTCGCCCCGGCCTGGAAGGGTTCCGCGGCGGACGCGTTCAACAACCTGATGACCCGCTTCAACGACGACGCCGCCAAGCTCCAGGAGGCGCTGGTCGGCATCGCGGAGCAGATCACGGGCACCGTGCAGACGTACGTGCAGCAGGAAGAGGAGCAGTCCTCCGAGATGTCGACCATTATGGGTCGCCTCGGCGGCGGTGCGTGACGGCGAATTCCTTTCGCCCGCGCCACGGCTTTTCCCGCACTAACTCCGCTATTCTTGAGATAACCTCCAAGGGGAGACCATGAACGACGAGATCAAGATCGACTTCGGTGCCCTCGGTTCGGCCGCCAGCGACATCAGCGGCCAGGCCGCCAAGGTCCAGGAAGAGCTGGAGAACCTGAAGTCCCGCATCAACCCGGTCATCGCGCAGTGGGAAGGCGCCACCTCCGGCGCCTACCAGGAGGTCCAGGCCAAGTGGGACACCTCCGCCGCCGACCTCCAGCAGGTCCTCGCCGCGATCGGCACCGCCGTCGCCTCGGCGAACGACGCCTACAGCGCCGCGGAGCAGAAGAACACCGCGCGCTGGTGACTCGCGTCACCGCGTGACCCTCGCGGGCCCCGGAGCCGTCCTCGGCGTCCGGGGCCCGCGTACGCGTCCCGCCGCCACCCCGGCGGTGTGCCGCCCGGTCGTTCCGCCAGGCTCCCGCCGGCTCTCTGACGTGCGAACGCCCGTCGGCGGGCGCGCGCACCCGTCCGGACCGGACGGGCGTCGCGGGCGGGCCGGACCGGCTCGGCGGGCGCCGGGGCGACCACCGGACGGGTGGTCGTGGCCGCGGTGGCCGCACCCGGTCGACGCCGGCCCGTTTTGACCTGGCCGCGACCCAACCGGTATCTTCCTACGTTGTTGTGCGGTACCCGGTGCGCCCTCGCGTACCCCGTGTTCTGGTCCACCTGCCCACCTGGGGTGTCTGGCCTGAGCAGCCGCCGCAATGACCCCAGACGCAAGTGACGACGAGGTAGACCCGTGCGCACGTACAGCCCGAAGCCCGGCGAGGTGACCCGAGCCTGGCACGTGATCGACGCCCAGGACGTGGTGCTCGGTCGGCTCGCCACCCAGGCCGCGACGCTGCTGCGCGGCAAGCACAAGCCGACTTACGCCCCCCACGTTGACACCGGCGACTTCGTCGTCATCATCAACGCGGACAAGGTGGCGCTGACCGGCAACAAGCGTGACCAGGAGTTCGTGTACCGGCACTCCGGCCACCCCGGCGGCCTGCGCCAGCGGTCGTTCGGCGAGGTGCTCGACACCCGGGCCGACCGGCTGGTCGAGAAGGCCATCAAGGGCATGCTGCCCAAGAACCGCCTCGGCCGCGTGATCGCCGGCAAGCTCAAGGTCTACACGGGCCCGACCCACCCGCACGCGGCGCAGCAGCCGCAGCCGTTCGAGATCAAGAAGGTCGCCCAGTGACCGAGCCGTACACCGAGGAAAACGACGTGACCACCCCTGAGGCCGAGGTCGACGCGGTCGAGGCCGACGTCGTCGAGCCCGCCGACGAGGCCGTGGAGGCAGTCGACACCGACGCCGCCGACGAGACGGCCGAGCCCGCTCCCGCGCCGGTCGCCCGCCCCGTGCTCAGCGCGGGCGCGCACCACCTGGCGCAGACCGTCGGCCGCCGCAAGGAGGCCATCGTCCGGGTGCGCCTGCTGCCCGGCACCGGCAAGTTCACCCTGAACGGCAAGTCGCTCGAGGCGTACTTCCCGAACAAGGTGCACCAGCAGCTGATCCGCGAGCCGCTGGTCACGCTGGAGAAGCCGGAGACCTTCGACGTCATCGCGATCCTGCGCGGCGGCGGCACCACCGGCCAGGCGGGCGCGCTGCGCCTCGCGATCGCCCGCGCGCTGATCGCCGTGGACTCCGAGGACCGCCCGACGCTGAAGAAGGCCGGCTTCCTCACCCGTGACCCGAGGGTCAAGGAGCGCAAGAAGTACGGTCTGAAGAAGGCCCGCAAGGCGCCTCAGTACAGCAAGCGCTGACCTCACGGTCGCATTTTCGAGTACCACCCTGCGGGAGCAGCCAGTTCATGCGAACTGCTGCTCCCGCAGTGCTTTACGCCCGGTGTTGTGCGGTTCATCACGGAGGTTGCGGCGATCATGGCTCGGCTGTTCGGCACTGACGGCGTACGTGGTCTGGCGAACGCCGACCTGACACCGGAACTGGCGCTGTCGGTGGCCGCGTCGGCCGCGCGCGTGCTGGCCGAGCACGACCGCTCCCACCGGCCGGTCGCCGTCGTCGGCCGCGACCCGAGGGCCAGCGGCGAGATGCTGGAGGCCGCCGTCGTCGCCGGGCTGACGGCGTCGGGCGCGGACGTGCTGCGGGCGGGCGTCCTGCCGACGCCCGCGGTGGCGTACCTGGTGGGCGCGCTGGGCGCGGACATGGGCGTGATGATCTCCGCCTCCCACAACCCGATGCCGGACAACGGCGTGAAGCTCTTCGGCGCGGGCGGGCACAAGCTGCCGGACGCGGTCGAGGACGAGATCGAGCGCAAGATGGGCGAGCCGCACCACCGCCCGACCGGCGCGGGCATCGGCCGCGTGCGCGACATCGAGGACGCCGAGGGCCAGTACGTGCAGCACCTGCTGAAGGTGACGCCGCACCGCCTGGACGGCCTCAAGGTGGTCGTGGACTGCGCGAACGGCGCGGCGTCGATCGCCGCCCCGGACGCCTACCGCCGGGCGGGCGCGGAGGTGGTCGAGATCCACGCCGGCCCCGACGGGCTGAACATCAACGACGGCTGCGGCTCCACCCACCTCGACCTGGTGCGCGCGGCCGTGGTGGAGCACGGCGCCGACCTGGGCATCGCGCACGACGGCGACGCCGACCGGTGCCTCGCCGTCGACGCGGACGGCAACGACGTGGACGGCGACCAGATCATGGCGGTCATCGCGCTGGCCATGAAGGACGCCGGTGAGCTGACCGACGACACGCTGGTCGCGACCGTGATGAGCAACCTGGGCCTGCACCTGGCGATGCGCGAGCACGGCGTGCGGCTGCGCACGACGGCCGTCGGCGACCGGTACGTGCTGGAGGAGCTGCACGCGGGCGGGTTCGCGCTGGGCGGCGAGCAGTCCGGGCACGTGGTGCTGCCCGCGCACGCCACCACCGGCGACGGCCTGCTGACGGCGTTGCGCCTGATGTCGCGGATGGCCGAGACCGGCAAGCCGCTGGCCGAGCTGGCGGGCGTGATGCGGCGGCTGCCGCAGGTGCTGATCAACGTGGTGGTCGCCGACAAGGCGGCGGTGGCGCGGGACGCCACGGTCAACGACGCCGTGGCGGCCGTGACGGAGGAGCTGGGCGACACCGGCCGGGTCCTGCTGCGGCCGTCGGGCACCGAGCAGCTGGTCCGGGTGATGGTGGAGGCGTCGACGCACGAACTCGCCGAGTCCGCCGCGCGCCGGCTCGCGGGTGTGGTTTCCTCGGTGGGCTGACACCCACCGGTCGGGGGTACACCGAATGAGCCTGGGCTTCCTCCCGCTCGCGGGAATCGTGCTGGTCGTCGCCGCGCTGGTGGTGGTGATCGTGGTGCTGGTGAAGAAGGGCAAGGGCCGTCCGCCGCACCCGGGGCAGCCCTACGGCCCGCCCGGCCAGTACGGGCCGCCGGGGCCGTACGGGCAGCCCCAGTACGGCCCGCCCGGTCAGGGACCCGTGCCGGGCCAGTACGGGCCGCCTGGTCAGTACGGGCCGCCTGGTCAGGGGCCCGTGGCGGGCCAGTACGGCGCGCCGGCACCGGGTGGCGCACCCGGCCAGTTCCCGCCGTCGGGTCAGGCGCAGCCGGGCCAGTTGCCGCCGTCGGGTCGGTTCCCGCCGTCGGGTCCGGACCAGGCGTGGCCCGGTGGGCAACCGGGCCAGGCGCAACCCGGTCCGGGGCAGCAGCCGTGGCCGCCGCAGGGCGCGCCCGGACCGCACCAGGGCCCGCCGCAGGACCCCGCGCAGGGCCAGTCCCCGCCCCCTCCGCCACCGCCGGGACCGGCGCAGCCCCCGCCGCAGGGGTGAATCCCGCGCGCCCGCGTTTACACCTGCAAGGACCGGTTCCGAAATGCCGTGCGGACGTGCCGCCGGCTGCCACCATGGGAACCGGGCGTCGGAGCGTCGCGTCGTAGCGGACGAGTTCGGTTGAGGGTCGTGGCCGTTGCGCCACGGAGGGGAGTGGAGCGCCGTGGCCGGATACGGCACCAGCACCGAGGCGATGCAAAAAGCCTCGAAGGGCATTTCCGACGCCGCGAAGGACACGGCGGAAGACCTCAAGAAGGTCGGGCAGACCGAAACCGTCGACCGGGATTTCGGGGAAGCGCACAAACAGCACTTCCAGAAGTACAAGGGCGGCATCGAGAACTTCGGCAAGGGCATCACCAACATGGCGGGCACGCTCGGCGCGTTCGCGGGGAAGATCGCTTCCGGCGCGGCCACCTACGGTGACGTCGAGGCCACGAACGCGAGCAACGTGGGGAGCCAGTACTGATGGCCAACCCGAGCTGGAAAGACGTGCAGGCGGTCCTCGACGACCCCAACGTGTCGGAGGAGAAGAAGGCGGAGCTGATGCACGCCTACGTCTCCGCCACCCCGCCGTGGGACATCCCGGACGGCGCGGACGCCTACAAGGACCGGTACGACACCTCCAGCTTCTGGAACTGGGGTGACTACGCGGGCCGCGGCGACAAGCTCCAGGAGCGCCTGGACGAGGCCAAGGCGGAGAGCGACACCAAGGGCTACAACAGCCGCGAGCAGACGAAGGCCGTCGACGAGGGCCAGAAGTCGCTGGACGGCAAGCAGCCGCCCACCGCGTCCGGCTCGGGCACGAAGACGTCCGACGAGCTGCTCGACGCGGGCAAGGCCGGCCTGAAGGTCTTCGAGAAGTTCATGCCGATCTGGAACAACCGGCCCGGCGACTGCCTCGGCAACACCTCGAACCTGGACTTCGCCAACCACATCCAGAAGCCGTACGACGAGCAGCGCGGGATCAACTTCCAGAAGCTGCTGCTCGAAGCGGACGAGTTCAGCACCGCCAAGTCGAAGATCGACGACATGAAGGCGGACGTCGACGGTCGGCTGAAGACCCTCTACGGCGAGTGGGAGGGCAAGGCCGCCGCCAAGTCCTACGACCACTACAACGACCAGATCGTGCCGAAGATCACCGAGCTGGGCGACGGCCTGAACGGCGCGGCCGAGTTGACCCGCACCGCGGTGAGCGGCGTGTACGAGCTGTGCAAGGGCAAGGCCGACGAGGTCCTGGAGATGTACCGGGAGCGGATCGCCAAGGCCGACACGTACATGGCGGAGAAGGTCGTCTCGTTCGCGCGCGGCGAGGGCGACTACTCGAAGGACCGGGTGCGGGAGATCGCGGGCTGGGTCGACTCGGTCGTGCCCGGCAGCAACATCGCGGACCGCCTCAACGACGACGACTGCTCGTTGAACGACGAGAACAAAGAGTACGCGATCAACCAGTGCAAGCGGTGGGTCCAGCAGTCGTTCAACGTCGAGTTCTGGGGCCTGTACGAGCAGTTCAAGAGCTGCTGCGCGGACACCAAGACGGCCGTGGACGGCAAGTGGGAGACCCTCGCCTCGTACATGGCCGGCTTCGAGAACCCGTTCCCCGCGCCCGCCGACGACAAGGGCGGCGACGACAAGGGCGGCGACGACAAGGGCGGCGACGACAAGGGCGGCGACGGGAAGGGCGGCGACGGCAAGGGTGACGGCAAGGGCGGTGGCGGCGGCACCGGCGGTGGCACGGGCGGCGGGACCGGTGGCGGCACCGGCGGCGGCTCGGGCAGCGGTGGCGGTGGCGGCACCCCGTCCGTCCCCGAGATCCCCAAGCCGGAGAACCCGCTGGACAAGGACGGCGACGGCAAGCCGGACGACCTGAAGATCCCCGGCGACACCGACGGCGACGGGAAGCCCGACGACCTCGACGGCGACGGCAAGCCGGACGACAAGGACGGCGACGGGAAGCCGGACGACCTCGACGGCGACGGCAAACCCGACGGGCTGAAGGGCGAGGAGGATCCCGAGGTCGTCACCATCAAGAGCGGTGACAACGAGATCAAGGTCACCGAGCCGGACGCGAACGGCCACGTGAAGATCACCGTCGACACGCCGACCACCGAGCCGAAGACCTACGACGTCGACTTCAGCAACAACCCCGACGCGCTCAAGGCGTTGACCGGTCAGAACGGCGGCGCGGCGCTCGCGACGGCGCTGGCGGGCGCGACGTCGGCCACGCCCGGCACGCCGGGTGCGCCCGGTGCCCCGCTCGCGCCGACCACGCCCAGTGCGGCGGTGGGCGGCGCGCCCGGCGACGGCGCGATCCCGGTCGAGGCGGGCGCCGACGGCAAGGCGCTGATCGAGGCGGACGGCCTGTCGATCACCGCCGAGGTCGACCCGTTGACCGGTGAGATCAACCTGACCGTGGACAGCGGCGACGGGACGCCCGAGCAGTACGGCGTCGAGTTCGGCGAGGACGAGGCGGACCGGGGGGTGCCGACCATCCCGGATATGGACGACGCGGTGCCGCTGCCCGCCGAGGCCGACCCGCTGCGGCCGGACGTGCCCGCGGACCTGGACTCGCCGGTGACGACGATGCCGGCCGAGGGCGAGCCGCTGATCGGGCGGGCCGAGCCGGCGATCGCGTTCGGCGAACCGCTGCCGGACCAGGGCTTCGCGGCGGGCTTCACCGAGCCCGCGACCGCGGGCTTCACCGAACCGGCGACCGCGGGCTTCACCGAGCCCGCCGCCGCGGCGACTCCCGTGGGTGGCTTCACCGAGCCCGCCGCCGCGCCCGGTTTCGTGGCCGGTGCCGGCGAGTTCACCGGTGGTTCCGCCGTCGGCGGCCCGATCGCGGGTGGCGGCGGGGGCTTCGCGCCGGGCTTCACGGAGCCCGCGCAGTTCCAGCCCGCGTCGGCGCAGTTCGGCGGTCAGCCCTCCGGCGGCCAGTTCGACCAGGGGTTCGCCCCGGCGTCGTCGTCGGACTCGGGCGGCACGACCACCACGTCCGGCGCGTCGGTGTTCGGCGGCTCCGGCGGCTTCAACGGCGCGGACTCGGTGCTGGGCGGTGGGTCGTCCGGTTCGGACAGCACGTGGAGCAGCCCGTCCGGCAACGCCGACCAGGGCCTGGCGTCCGACACCAACGCCTCCAACGCGGGCCAGGCGGGTTCGGCGACCCTGCCGTCCATGCAGGACGCGCACGGCCAGTCGTCCAGCGGTTCGCCGATGAGCGGCGGCATGATGGGCGGCGGGATGCCGATGGGCGGCGGCATGGCGGGCGGCGGCCAGCAGGGCGGCGGCGACACCGAGCGCAGCCCCGGCCAGTGGCGCACCACCGGTTCGCTGTTCGACGACGATGTGAGCCTCAGCCGCGTGCAGGGCGTGCTGGGTGAGGAGGCCCGATGAGCGTCGCGTCCGACCGGCTGGCGGCGGCGAAGAGCCGCATGGACCAGATCTCCCGCGAACACGCCGACCGCCGCGAGCTGCGTGAACGCCGTTCCCGCGAGGCGCGCGACAAGGCGGGCCAGAGCCTGGACAAGCAGGCGGCCGTCGCGGAGAAGACCATCGAGCGCATCCAGGAGGCCGGCAAGCGCCAGAAGGCGGCCGGCGGCTGGGGCACGACGGCCGCGACGACCAAGAAGGGCGGCGAGTACCGGTTCGGCGCGGAGGACGACGAGCCGACCTACGAGACCGCCGCGCCGGGCACGGGCTGGACCGCCGGCCCGATCACCCCGACCCCACCACCCCCGGCGGCGGCCCCACCGCCCCCGGTCACCCCGCCGCCACCCCCACCACCGGCCCGCCCGGCACCGCGCAGGCCGACCCCGGTGGACGACGACGACGATTTCGGCGGCCAGAGCTGGCTGACCTGACCGGTCGACGGGCGTGACGCCCTGGTCCCCGCCTCCGAGCGAGGCGGGGACCAGGGCGGACGGCCGGTGATGTCAGTGACTGACATCAGCGCGAACTGGAAGTCCCGAACACCACGTGCGCCACGCACGCGGTGAACCAGCCGACTGCGGCCGGCCTACTGTGGCCGGCCTATTGCGGCGCGCTCCTTGGTCGCGGTTCGGTGGCGACCGGCCTGGCACCGGCTGCGCGGCGATGACCTCGCGCAGCGCACGGCCCTCCGTGATCGGGCAACCGGCCGGCCAGGGATTGTCGGTGCCTCGTGGGACAATGGAATCGGAGGCCGGAGGCCAAGACCGCCGCATCCTGGAGTCGCATCCCGGAGCGTCCGCCGAGCACCACGCGGCTCTGATCGGCCGGACCGTCCGTCGGTGATGCGCCACCGGCGCGGAACGCCGAGCGCGATCAGCGGCGCGCGGTCGGAGATGCGCGATCAGCGGTGCGCGATCAGAGATGCGTGGTCAGCGGTGCGCGAGCGCCGCCCGCCGGTAGAGCAGGCCCGCGCCCTTGACGTCGTTCTCCAGCAGGACGTCCCACTGCTTCTCGCCCTTGAGCACCCGCAGCAGGAACGCCGTCACCATCGCCCTGGCCAGCTTCTGCGCCGCCCGCTCGCCCTTCCCGTCGAGCAGCAGCTCGCTCCAGTGCCGCCCCTCGGCGAACCCGAGGTGGCTCGTCTTCGGCAGCACCCGGAACTGCACCGGCCCCAGCCACGCCTGCGCGATGGCCTCCGCGTGGCCGACCGGCGGCGCGATGCGGTCCTCGCCACCGGCCAGGTGCAGCCCCGGCACGCCGACCCGCCGCGCCGCGTCCAGCGCCGACGGCCGGGTCTCGGACGCGGCCAGCGTCGCCACCGCCCGCACCCGCGGGTCGTCGGCCGCCGCGAGCACCGCCGCGCCTCCGCCCATCGAGTGACCGGCGACGGCGAGCCGTTCCGGGTCGACGCTGATCCCGCCGTCGCCGAGGCGGACGCCGGTGCACACGTCGAGCGTGGTCCGCAGGTTGCCCGCGAGCAGCCGCGACGACATCAGCGGTCCGCGCTGGGTGCCCGGCGCGGCGGCGACGATGCCCCACGACGCGAGGTGCCGCAGCAGCGCCCGGTACCGCTCGACGGGCTGCAACCAGCCGTGCCCGAACGCCACGGCGGGCAGCCCGAGCCCGGACGCGGGGGTGTAGACCAGGCCGGGCAGTCCGACCAGGGCCAGGTCGCCGCGCAGCACCGGGTGCTCTCCGGGCCTGCTGAGGTGGTCGAGCACCTGCTTCGCCGAGTAGCCGCTCACCGCGTGAACGGTAGTCGATCGACGTGCCGCACCGCACACTCGGATTGGTCTACACCACTTGAAGGCTTGACCTGCGCAAACGGCTACGAGTGGCCCGTTCGGAGGACGGCCCTGGTCTGGTTACGCTGGGCGGCGTGTGCGGAATCGTGGGATACGTGGGCCATCGCCCGGCACTGGACGTCGTGCTCGACGGGCTGCGGCGGCTGGAGTACCGGGGTTACGACTCGGCGGGCGTCGCCGTGCTCGACGGAGCGGGCGGCCTCGCCGTGGAGCGCAGGGCGGGCCGCCTGACCAACCTGGAGGACCGGCTGGACGAGGTCGGCCGGGAGGGGTTCGCGGGCACCGCCGGCATGGGCCACACCCGCTGGGCCACCCACGGCGCGCCCGTCGACCGCAACTCCCACCCGCACCGCGACGCGACCGGTCGCGTCGCCGTCGTGCACAACGGGATCATCGAGAACTTCGCCGCGCTGCGCGCCGAACTGGAGGGCCGCGGCGTCGAGCTGACCAGCGACACCGACAGCGAGACCGCCGCCCACCTGATCGCGCTCGCGTACGGCGAGGGCGACACCGAGGGCGACCTGGCCGCCAGCGTGCGCGCGGTCGTCCGCCGGCTGGAGGGCGCGTTCACGCTCGTCGTGACGCACGCCGACGAACCGGACGTGGTGGTCGCCGCCCGCCGCTCGTCCCCGCTGGTGGTGGGCGTCGGCGAGGGCGAGACGTTCGTCGCGTCCGACGTGTCGGCGTTCATCGAGCACACCCGCGAGGCCGTCGAGCTCGGCCAGGACCAGGTCGTGGTGATCGACCGGTCCGGCTACACCGTCACCGACTTCGCGGGCGAGCCCGCCGACGCCAAGCCGTTCACGGTGAACTGGGACCTGTCGGCCGCCGAGAAGGGCGGCCACGAGTACTTCATGCTCAAGGAGATCGAGGAGCAGCCCGAGGCGCTGGCGAACACGCTGCGCGGCCACTTCCGGGACGGCCGGGTCGTGCTGGACGAGCAGCGCCTGTCCGACCAGGACCTGCGGGACGTCGACAAGGTGTTCGTCGTCGCGTGCGGCTCGGCGTACCACTCGGGCCTGGTGGCCAAGTACGCGATCGAGCACTGGACCCGCCTCCCGGTGGAGGTGGAGCTGGCGTCCGAGTTCCGCTACCGCGACCCGGTGCTCGACCGGGACACGCTGGTGGTGGCCGTGTCGCAGTCCGGCGAGACCGCCGACACGCTGGAGGCCGTCCGGCACGCCCGCGCGCAGAAGGCGCGGGTGCTGGCGGTGTGCAACACCAACGGCGCGCAGATCCCGCGCGAGTCCGACGCCGTCCTCTACACGCACGCCGGCCCGGAGATCGGCGTCGCGTCGACCAAGGCGTTCCTGGCGCAGATCGCCGCGAACTACCTGGTGGGCCTGGCGCTGGCGCAGGCGCGCGGCACCAAGTACCCGGACGAGGTCGGCCGCGAGTTCCGCGAGCTGGAGGCCATGCCGCACGCCGTGGAGCGGGTGCTGGGCACGGTCGAGCAGGTGCGGGCGCTGGGGCGTGAGCTGGCTGACTCGAAGGCCGTGCTGTTCCTGGGCAGGCACGTCGGCTACCCGGTGGCGCTGGAGGGCGCGCTCAAGCTCAAGGAGCTGGCCTACATGCACGCCGAGGGCTTCGCGGCGGGTGAGCTGAAGCACGGGCCGATCGCCCTCATCGAGGAGGGCCTGCCGGTCGTCGTCGTGATGCCGTCGCCGAAGGGCCGGGCGGTGCTGCACTCGAAGCTCGTGTCGAACATCAGCGAGATCCAGGCGCGCGGCGCGCGGACGATCGTGATCGCGGAGGAGGGCGACGAGACGGTCCGGCCGTTCGCCGACCACCTGATCGAGATCCCGGCGGTGTCGACCCTGTTGCAGCCGCTGATCTCGACCGTGCCGCTGCAGGTGCTCGCGGCCGAGATCGCGCGCAGCCGCGGCTACGACGTGGACAAGCCGCGCAACCTCGCGAAGTCCGTGACCGTGGAGTAGCTCCGCGGGCGCGGAACGGGCAGGCTGTCCCGCTATGCGGGGACTGTGGACCACAGCGCGGGTGAAGGCGGCCGAGGACCGGGTCATGGCGAGGGTGCCCGCCGGATCGCTGATGCGGCGGGCGGCGTTCGGCGTGGCGACGGTGGCGCTGGAGGTGCTGGCCGGGCGGCGGCGGGTCGGCCTGCTGGTGGGCGCGGGCAACAACGGCGGCGACGCCCTGTGGGCCGGGTACTACCTGCGCCGGCGCGGCGTCTCCGTGGCGGCGGTGCTGCTCGACCCGCCCCGCGCGCACGCGGAGGGGCTGGCCGCGTTCCGCCGGGCCGGCGGGCGGGTCGTGGAGCGGCTGGTCGACGTCGACCTGGTGATCGACGGCATCGTGGGCCTGTCCGGTCGCGGGCCGCTGCGCCCGGCGGCGGCCGAGCACGTGGCACACCTCGACGCGCCGGTCCTGGCCGTCGACTCGCCCAGCGGGGTCGACCCGGACACGGGCGCCGTCGACGGGCCTGCCGTGCGGGCGGCGGTGACGGTGACGTTCGGGTGCCTCAAGCCCGTGCACGCGCTGGCCGACTGCGGTGACGTGCGGCTGGTCGACCTCGGCCTGGGTGCCGAGCTGGCCGGTCCCGACCTCCTCGAACTGGAGGTGTCGGACGTGGGCGCGGCGTGGCCGGTGCCCGGCCCGACCGACGACAAGTACACCCAGGGCGTGACCGGGATCGCGGCGGGATCGGCGACGTACCCCGGCGCGGCGGTGCTGGCGACCGGCGCGGCGGTGCTGGCGACGTCCGGCATGGTCCGCTACGCGGGCGCGGCGGCGGAGCACGTGCGCTCCCGCTGGCCGGAGGCGATCTGCACCGGTTCCATCACCGACGCGGGCCGCGTGCAGGCGTGGGTGGTGGGGCCGGGGCTCGGCACGGGACTCGGGGCGGAGGGGGTGCTGCGGGCGGTCCTGGAGGCGGGCGTGCCGGTGTGCGCGGACGCCGACGCGATCACGATGCTCGCGAACAACCCGGACCTGTGGGACGCGCGCGACCCGGACACCCCGCTCGTCCTGACCCCGCACGACCGGGAGTACGAGCGCCTGGCCGGGAAGGTCGGCGACGACCGGGTGGCGGCGGCGAGGCGCGTGGCGGAGAAGTTCGACGCGGTGGTGCTGCTGAAGGGGCACGCGACGGTGGTCGCCGGGCCGGACGGTCGGGTCCTGGTCAACCGGGCTCGGACGTCGTGGGCGGCGACGGCCGGTTCGGGCGACGTCCTGTCCGGTCTGATCGGTGCGTTGTTGGCGGCGGGCGTCGACCCGTTGTTGGCGGCCGGGTGCGCGGCGCGGGTGCACGTGCTGGCGGCGGAGCTGGCGGCCGATGGCGCGCCGATCCCGGCGTCGTCCCTGCTGGCGTCGGTGCCGGACGCGATCCGCGCGGTGCGGCCCCTGTCGAGCCCTTGAGCGGTGGCGTCGGGGCGACGGTCCGGGGTGTGCGGCGGGAATCGGCCCGGCGGCGGGCTCGGCCGCAGGGTGCCGGGCGGGCATGCGGCGGGCTCGGCCGCGGGGCGCCGGGCGTGGGGCGGGCTCGGCGATCAGCGCGGTGGTCGGCGTGGCGATCCGCGCGGTGGTCCGCACGGTGGTCGGCATGGTGAGCCGGGCGGACGGCGGCCCTGGCGGCTCCGGACCCGTTCGGGAAAGAGGCACGCGACGGTGATCGCCGGGCCGGACGGGCGCGGGTCCTGGTCAACCGGGCGCGGACGTCGTGGGCGGCATAAGCGTACACCGCACGCCTACTGTCTCACACGCACGCCATCGGCCAGCCACTTTACGAGTACATCGTACGCTTATCCACTTTATGGGTACACCGTACGCTCACCTGATATGCGTACGCCGTATGCCTACTTCCTCTACGCGTACACCGTGCGCTCACCTTCTGCGCGTACATCGCGCGCTTACCTCCCTTCGCGTACACCGTGCGCTTACCTGCCCTCGCGTGCGCCGTGCGCTCAGCACCAGGCCAGTCGCCAGCCCTGCGGCACCTCGATCCGGACCAGCTGCGACACCGCAGGCCACAGCAACGCTGCGAGCTACACCTCATTACGCGTACACCGCACGCTTTCCGCCCTACGCGCACACCGAACGTCCATCACCCCATGCGTACACCGCACGCTCACCGCTTGGGCGTGGTGCTGACGAGCTTTGAGGAGATCGACGCGCACGTCGGGCATTGGGGCGGCGCACCGCGGGCATTGGGGCGCGCACCGCGACGCCGGTGGAGTTCGGGGAGCGGCGGATGGCGGTCTCGGTGGATGGCGGGCTCGGCGATGGCGAGCCGGGCGTACCCCGGTGTGGAGCACCCCCCGACTGACAGCCAAGCACAGGGGTACGACACAGGCGGGTGAGTGGCACCGACACGCGGCCTCCCGGCGGGGCGCGGTGGGTGGTTGTGTCACCATGAACGGTGTTATGGCTGCTCTCCGCGCTGAGGTCGTGATCGACCTCGACAACCTCCGACACAACGTTTCGCTCCTGGCCGGCCTCGCGCCGCGTGCCGAGACGATGGCCGTGGTGAAGGCCGACGGGTACGGGCACGGGGCGGTCGAGGTGGCCAGGGCCGCGCTGGAGTCCGGGGCTTCCTGGATCGGCGCCTGCTCGCTGGGCGAGGCACTCGCCCTCCGGGAGGCGGGCATCACCGCACCCGTGCTGGCGTGGCTGGACCTGCCGGGGACGGACTACGCGCCCGGCGTCGCCGCCCGCGTCGACCTGTCCGTGTCGTCGGCGCGGCAGCTGGCCGAGGTCGCCGAGGCCGCCCGCGCGGTGGGCGTGGAGGCCCGCGTCCACCTCAAGATCGACACGGGGCTGTCGCGCAACGGCTGCCGGCCGGAGGAGTGGTCCGCCCTCGTGGAGAAGGCCGCCGCCACGCCCGAGGTGCGGGTGCACGCCGTGTGGACGCACCTCGCCTGCGCCGACGAGGTCGGGCACCCCGCCACGGACGCCCAGGCCGAGCGGTTCGACGACGCCTACCGCGAGGCCGTCGCCGCCGGGCTGTCGCCGCTGCGGCACGTCGCCAACTCGGCGGCCCTGCTCACCCGGCCGGACCTGCACTTCGACCTCGTCCGGCCGGGCATCGCGGTGTACGGGCTCAACCCGGTGCCGCAGCCGTTCGACCTGCGACCCGTGATGACGTTCCGGTCCTCGGTGGCGCTCACCAAGCGCATCCCGGCCGGCGAGTCCGTCTCCTACGGGCTCAGCTGGACGGCCGGCGCCCCGACCACGCTGGCCCTCGTGCCCGTCGGTTACGGGGACGGCGTGCCGCGCACCCTCTCCCACCGGATGCACGTCTGGCTGGCGGGCAGGCGGCGGCCGGTGGTCGGGCGGGTGTGCATGGACCAGGTCGTGGTGGACTGCGGTGACGACGTCGTGGCGGAAGGGGACGAGGTGGTGTTGTTCGGGACGGGCGAGCGCGGCGAGCCGACCGCCCGCGAGTGGGCCGACCTCGCCGGGACCATCGACTACGAGATCGTCACCGGCATGCACCGGCCGCGCGTCACCCGGACCTACCGGTGAACTCGCTGTGGAAGGCCGCCGGCTGGGCGGGCGGCATCCTCGGCGCGGCGGCGACCGGTGTCGCGGTCGGGTTGGCGGCGAACAACAAGAAGGTGTCCCACGACCGGCGCGCGGACGACCCGCTGGCGGACGAACCGCTCGGCCGGCTGACGCCCAGCCGGGAGTCGACGGTCGCGGCGGACGACGGCGTGCCGCTGTCGGTCGAGGAGGTCGACCCGCTCGACGGCGGCGAGCCCGAGCTGACCGCGGTCCTGGTGCACGGGTTCGCGCTCGACCGGCGCTGCTGGCACTTCCAGCGGCGCGACCTCGCGAAGCTGGCCGAACCCAGGGTCCGCCAGGTGCTCTACGACCAGCGCGGCCACGGGCGGTCCGGGCGGTCGGGCGCCGAGTCCAGCACCATCGAGCAGCTGGCGCGCGACCTGGACTCCGTGCTGCGGGCGGTCGTGCCGACCGGGCCGCTGGTGCTCGTCGGGCACTCGATGGGCGGCATGACGATCATGGCGTTGGCCGAGCAGCGGCCGGAGCTGTTCGCCGACCGGGTGCGCGGCGTCGCCCTGATCGGCACGGCGGCGGGAGCGGTCGGCGGCGCGGGGCTGCCCAAGTCGGTGCTGTCCCGCTACAACCCGGTCACGCTCGGCGTCGGCCGGCTGGCCGGGCTCCAGCCCGGCCTCGTGGAGTGGGTCCGCCGGCGGGCGAGCGCCCTGACCTGGAGCGGCATCCGGGCGCTCGCGTTCGGCGACCGCGAGGTCAGCCCCTCGCTGGTCGACCTGATGGAGCGGATGATCGGCGGCACGACGGTCCAGGTGCTGACCGACTTCCTGGAGACCCTGGGCACGCACAACCGGTACAAGGCACTGGCCGGCCTCCGGCACTGCGAGGTGCTGGTGATCAGCGGCGACGCGGACCGCATGACGCCGTTCTCGCACGCCGAGCGGATGGCCGAGGAGATGCCGCACGGTGAACTCGTCCGCGCCTCCGGCGCGGGGCACATGGTGATGATGGAGCAGCCCGACCTGGTGACCGGGCACCTGGTCGGCCTGGTGCGGCGCAGTGCCGACGAACGGGCGGAGAGCAGGCGGCGGTGGTGGCGACGAGCGTGACCCTCCCGAAGGTGGAGGACACGGAGGAGTTCGGGCGCAGGCTCGGCGGGCTGGTGCGCGGCGGTGACCTGCTGCTGCTGGCGGGTCCGCTCGGCGCGGGCAAGACGGCCCTGGTCCGGGGGCTGGCGGACGGCCTGGGGGTCAACGGGCGGGTCAGCTCGCCGACGTTCGTGATCGCCCGCGTACACGACCCCGCGCCCGGCGGTCGCGGCGTGCCGCTGGTGCACGTCGACGCCTACCGGCTGGGCGGGCGCCTCGACGAACTCGACGACCTGGACCTGGACACCGACCTGGTGGACGCGGTCGTGGCCGTCGAGTGGGGCGAGGGGGTGGCGGAACGCCTGTCCGAGGACCACCTGCTGATCAAGCTGGAGCGGCACGACGACGACGTCCGCACGGCGCACCTCGTGCCGCACGGCTCGTGGGCCGAGCGCCCGCTCCCGGTCTAGCGCCGGGCGGGAGCGCTCCCACGGCGCGCCTCGACGGGACGCCGGTCCACCTCGACGGGGGCACCGGCCCCCGAGGACCGGAGCGAATGGCCGGTGCCTCTCGGGAGCCGGAGCCTCGACCGGGCCGCTGGTCCCGCCTGAGGACCGGAGCCTCGGCGGGGTGCCGGCGCCTCCCGCGCGGGCCGGCCGCGACCGGGGCCGCCGGTTCCCCCCGTTACCTTTTTCGTAGCTCCTGATCAAGGAGTTGTGGTCGCCGGGTCCGGCATGACTGACGCCCCCAGTCGAAGGCATGATCCGGGGGGTGGTGTCACCGGACCCGGTGGCATCGCCGGACCGCTGATAGGGACACGGCCGCCCGCCGGGCAGGTCTCGTCGTAACGTGGGTGCCGGCCTGCGATGCCCACCGCGCGACCACCCGCGACGAACGAACGGCACGACCGATGACCAGTACTTTCGGGGTGTTCCTCGGCCTGGACGTGGGCAAGGGCGAACACCACGCCGTGGGCTTGGACCCCGCCGGGAAGCGGCTGCACGACGCACCGCTGCCCAACAGCGAACCGAAGCTGCGCGCGTTGTTCGACAAGCTCGCCGTCCACGGGCCGCTGCTGGTGGTGGTCGACCAACCCGCCACGATCGGGGCGCTGCCGGTCGCGGTGGCCCGCGCGGCCGGTCACCGGGTGGCCTACCTGCCCGGTCTGGCCATGCGCCGCATCGCCGACCTCTACCCCGGCCGGGCCAAGACCGACGCCCGCGACGCGTTCGTCATCGCCGACGCCGCCCGGAGCCTGCCGCACACCCTGCGCCCGGTCGACGTCGGTGACGACGCCCTGGCGGAGCTGGACGTGCTGGTCGGGTTCGACGACGACCTGGCCGGCGAGGCCACCCGGATCGCCAACCGCATCCGCGGCCTGCTCACCGGCGTCCACCCCGCCCTGGAACGCGCCATCGGCCCCCGCATCACCCACCCGGCGGTGCTGGAGATCCTGTCCCGCTGCGGCGGCCCGACCGGCATCGCCAAAGCTGGCCGCCGCAAACTCACCGCGATCGCCACCGCACACGCGCCCCGCATCGGCGAGGAGCTGGTCGCCACGATCCTGGCCGCGCTGGACGAACAGACCGTCACCGTTCCCGGCACAACGGCAGCGGACACCGTGCTGCCGCGTCTGGCCGACAGCCTGAAGACCGTTCTCCTGCAACGCAAACAGGTCGCCGCCGAAGTCGAAGGGATACTCGATGCGCACCCTCTCGCCGGGGTCCTGACCTCCATGCCCGGCATCGGGGTCAGGACCGCAGCCCGCATCCTGCTCGAGATCGGCGACGCCTCGGCCTTCAAGTCCTCCGGGCACCTGGCCGCCTACGCCGGCATCGCCCCCGTCACCCGCAGCTCCGGCAGCAGCATCAAGGGCGAACACCCGGCCCGCACCGGCAACCGCAAACTCAAACGCGCGTTCTTCCTCGCCGCGTTCGCCGCCCTCTCCGACCCGACCAGCAGGGCCTACTACCAGCGCAAACGAGACCAGGGAAAGAAACACAACGCCGCCCTGATCTGCCTGGCCCGACGACGCTGCGACGTCCTGTTCGCCATGCTCCGCACCAAAACCCACTACCGACACCCCGAGACCACTTCTGCCCCGGCTGCGGCTTGACAACCACATAGGGACACCCCCCCCGGACGCCGGTACCGCAACCGGGCCGCCGGTCCCTCCGGACGCCGGCACCGCGCGGGCGCCGGGCCTCCCGACGACCGGTCGCGCCGACCGCGCCCCGTGCGCGGCCGGTTCACCGCAGTTCCCGCTTCAACACCTTGCCCATGTCGTTGCGCGGCAACGCCTCCAGGAAGCGGACCACCCTCGGCCGCTTGTGCGGGGTGAGCAGCCGGGCCACGTGGTCGGCCAGCTCCTCCTCCGCCGGCCGCGCCCCCGAGGCCACCACCCACGCGACGACGCGTTCGCCGAGGTCGTCGTCCGGCTCGCCGGTCACCGCCACCTCGGCCACGCCGGGGTGCTCCAGCAGGGCGTTCTCCACCTCGCCCGCGCCGATCTTGTAGCCGCCGCTCTTGATCAGGTCGGTCGCCCGCCGACCCACGATCCGCAGGTACCCGTCCGGCTCGACCACGGCCAGGTCGCCGGTCCGGAACCAGCCGTCCGCGAACGCCTCGCGCGTCGCGTCCGGCCGGTTCAGGTACTCCAGGAACAGGTTCGGCCCGCGCACCTCGACCTCGCCCGGCTCGTCGCCGACCACCCGCACCTCGACCCCGTCCAGCGGCGGGCCGACCGTGCCCGGCCTGCGGTCGCCCGAGGCGCGCACGCTGGTGATCATCAGCGTCTCGGTCATGCCGTACCGCTCGACCACCCGCTGCCCGGTCGACGCCTCGATGCGCTCGTGCAGCGCCGCCGGCAGCGGCGCGGACCCCGACACCAGCAGCCGGGCCTTCGCGAACGACGCCGCGTGCTCGGGCGCGCCGGCGATCCGGTGGTACATCGTCGGCACCCCGAACAGCATCGTGCCGACGGTGTCCAGCGCCTCCGCCGCCGCCGCGACGCCGAACGCCCCGAGGTGGTGCGCCGTCCCGCCGCGCCGCAGCGGCCCGAGCACCCCGACGACCAGCCCGTGCACGTGGAACAGCGGCAGCCCGTGCACCACGACGTCGTCGGCGGTCCACTCCCACGCCGCGGCCAGCGCGTCCAGGTTGGCCGCCAGCGCCCGGCGCGGCAGCACCACGCCCTTCGGCGGCCCGGTGGTGCCCGAGGTGTAGACGACCAGCGCGGGCGCCTCGCCGTCCGGTTCGGGCAGGTCGACCGGGGAGCCGCCGGGCAGCGCGTCGTCGATCACCAGGTCGGGCGCGCTGTCGGACAGGATGTGCGCCAGCTCCCGCTCGCCGAGCTTGGGGTTCAGCGGCACCACCGGCACACCCGCCAGCAGCGCGCCGACCACGGCCACGCAGGTGCGCACGTCCGGGCGGGCCCACACGGCGACCCGCCGCCTGCCCACCAGGCCGCAAGCCACCTCGCGGGCCCGTGCGGCGAGTTCGGCGTAGGTCAGCTCGTGGTCGGGGAACCGGAGGGCCACCTTCGCGGGCGGCGCGGCGAGTGCGGGCAGCAGCATCCACCCACCTTGGCCGCCGCCCGCGCGGCACGCATCACAGATGTGGTTCGAGCCACGACATCAGCTGCTGCTTCGGCCGCGCGCCGACGAGCTGCGCCACCAGCTCGCCGTCGCGGTAGAGCTGGAGCGTCGGCATGCCCATCACGCCCCGGTCGCGGGCGGTGCGGGGGTTCGCGTCCGTGTCGATCTTGGCGAACCGGACGTCGGCCAGCTCGTCGTCCAGCTCCGCCAGCACCGGTTCGATCATCCGGCACGGCGGGCACCAGCTCGCGGTGAACTCCACGAGCACCGCCCCGTCCCGGATGCCCTCGGCGAACGTGTCGTCGGTCAGCGCGTGCACGGGCGTCTCCTCTGTTCGGCCTGGTCGAGTTGCGCGCGCACCCGCTGCCTGGCCTCCTCCAACCGGGCGATGCACTCGTCCAGCTCGGCGAGCTTGCGCCGGTACACCGCGACGGACGCGGGGCACGCGTCGCCGCTGGGGTGGCCGGTCCGCAGGCACTCCACGAACGGCCGGGTGTCCTCCAGCGCGAACCCGATCCCGGTCAGCGACCGGATCTCGGCGACGAGCCGCAGGTCCTGCTCGTCGTACTCCCGCTGCCCGTTGGCCGTCCGCCGCGCGGTGAGCAGACCCAGGGACTCGTAGTAGCGCAGCGCCCTGGTGGTCGTCCCACCCCGCCTTGCCAGTTCACCGATGCGCACGATGCCGATCCTCCGACTTGACGCCCACGTCAAGTCCAGTGTGCTTCAGGACACCCGTACCCTTGACCCTCGTGCTAGTGCTCGCTCTGGACACCGCGACCCCCGCGGTCACCGCAGGCGTCGTCGAGTTGACCTCCGACGGCCCCCGTCTCCTCGCCCAACGGGTCACGGTGAACGCCAAGGCGCACGGTGAACTGCTGACACCCCACCTGCTGGCGGCGCTGGCCGACGCGGGCCGCGCGCCGGCCGACCTGGACGCCGTCGTGTGCGGCTCGGGCCCCGGCCCGTTCACGGGCCTGCGGGTGGGCCTGGCCACCGCCGCCGCCCTCGGTCAGGCGCTCAACCGGCCCGTCTACCCGGTGCCCACCCCGGACGCCATCGCGCTGGACGCCGCCACCGGCCGGCCGCTGCTGGTGGCCACCGACGCCCGGCGCAAGGAGGTGTACTGGGCCGCCTACGACGCCGCCGGCCGCCGCACGGACGGCCCGCACGTCGACCGCCCCGCCGACGTGCGGGACAAGATGCCCCCGGTCGCCGAGGCCGCCGGCGAGGGCGCCCGCGCCTACGCCGACGTGCTCGGCCTGCCCGTGGTCGACGCCACGTACCCGTCGCCGACGTCGCTGGTCGCCGTCGCCGCCGAGGAGCTGCTCTCCGGCGCCCGCCCCGCCGCCCTGACGCCGCTGTACCTGCGGCGGCCCGACGCGGTCGAGCCGGCCGCCCGCAAGCGGGTGACGCCATGAGGGGCGGCACGGTCACCATCGCGCCGCTGCGCCACGAGGACGCCGCGCGGTGCGCCGAGATCGAGCACGAGGTGTTCCCCGGCGACGACCCGTGGAGCGAGCAGGCGTTCCGCGCCGAGCTGGACAACGGCAACTACTACGTCGGCGCGTACGTCGACGGCGAGCTGGTCGGCTACGCCGGGCTGGGCGTCACGGACTTCGAGTCGTCCGTCCACACCATCGCCGTGGTCGCCGACCGGCAGGGCGACGGCATCGGCCGGGCGCTGCTGCGGACCCTGCTGGCCGAGGCCGACCGGCGCGGGCTGCCGGTGTTCCTGGAGGTCCGCACGGACAACGCCCGCGCGATCTCCCTCTACCTGGCGCACGGCTTCGAGCACCTGGGCCTGCGCCGCCGCTACTACCAGCCGTCGGGCGCCGACGCCTACACGATGGGAAGGCCCGCCAACCGTGACTGACCGGCTCATCCTCGGTATCGAGAGCTCGTGCGACGAGACGGGCGTCGGCATCGTCCGGCTCGGCCCGGACGGCGCGCTGGAACTGCTCGCCGACGAGGTCGCCTCCAGCGTCGAGGAGCACGCCCGGTTCGGCGGCGTCGTGCCCGAGGTCGCCTCGCGGGCGCACCTGGAGGCGATGACGCCGACCATGCGCCGGGCCGTGGAGCGGGCCGGGGTCGCGCTGTCGGACGTCCACGCCATCGCCGTCACGGCGGGTCCGGGACTGGCGGGCGCGCTGCTGGTCGGCGTGTCGGCCGCCAAGGCGTACGCGGCGGCGCTGGACAAGCCCCTCTACGGCGTGAACCACCTGGCGGGCCACGTCGCGGCGGACACCCTGGAGCACGGTCCGCTGCCCGAGCGGTGCGTGGCGCTGCTGGTGTCCGGCGGGCACTCGCAGCTGCTGCTGGTCGAGGGCGGACTGGCGGGCCGGATCACCGAGATCGGGTCCACCGTGGACGACGCGGCGGGCGAGGCGTACGACAAGGTCGCGCGGCTGCTCGACCTGCCCTATCCGGGCGGCCCGCCGATCGACCGGCTGGCCAAGCAGGGCGACGGGTGCGCGATCGCGTTCCCGCGCGGCCTGACCGGGCCGCGCGACGCCAAGTACGACTTCTCCTTCTCCGGCTTGAAGACCTCCGTCGCGCGCTGGGTCGAGCGGTGCGAGCGGGCGGGCGAGGAGGTGCCGCTGGCGGACGTCGCCGCGTCGTTCCAGGAGGCCGTGGCGGACGTGCTGACCGCCAAGGCGGTCCGGGCGTGCCGGGACCTCGGCGTGGGCACGATGGTGATCTCCGGCGGCGTCGCGGCGAACTCGCGGCTGTCCGGCCTGGCCGCCGAGCGGTGCGCCGAGGCCGGTGTCGAGCTGCGCGTGCCCCGGCCCCGGCTGTGCACCGACAACGGCGCGATGATCGCGGCGCTGGGCGCGCACCTGGTGGCGGCGGGCGCGAAGCCGTCACCGCTGGACCTGTCCACCACGCCGGGGCTGCCGGTCGGCACCGTCCAGCTCCGCTAGCCCCTGCCGGTGGGCCAGGTCGAACCGCCGGTCGCCCAGCGCCGCGCGGGCGGCGGCGGTGATCCGGTCCACGTCGCCGCGCTCGGCCGCCGGCAGCGGCACGCCCACCGACCGCCGGTGCGCGGCGGCGAGGCCGAGCAGGCGCGCGGCTTCCGCGTGCCTGCCGGCGAGGGCCTCCGCGCCGGCCAGCCCCTCCAGCCCCAACGCGATCGCGCGCGGGTCGCCGGTCCGCCGGGCCAGCTCCAGCCCCCGCTCCTGGAGCGCGCGGGCGGTCTCGGCGTCGCCGCGCAGCTCGGCGACGAAGCCGCGCTCGGCCAGGACCAGCGTCGCGCCCGCCTCGAACCCGACCTGCCGGTGCCACTCGTGCACGCGCAGCAGCAGCCGCTCGGCCTCGTCCAGCAGGCCCTCCCGGCGCGCGCCGAGCGCCAGGCCGATCTCCGCGTACACCCGCGCGGGTGAGAAGCCCTGGTCGGCGGCCAGGGCGCGGGCCCGCTCGTGGCACGCGCGGGCCCGCGCGAAGTCCTTCCGCAGCAGCGCGACCCGGCCCAGCCAGGACAGCGTGTAGGACACCTCGGGCCACGACTGGAGCTCCTCGGCCAGCCGCAGGCCCTCCTCGTGCACCCGCGCGGCCTCCGCGTAGTCGCCGGTCAGCTGGGCCAGCGTGCCCAGGGCGAACGCCGCCTGGAGCCGGCCCCACCGGTCGCCCAGCTCGGCGAACGTCCGGGCCGCCCGCGCGGCGGCGTCCCGCGCGGCGGCGAAGTCGCCCCTGGTCATCGCCTGGCTGAACCGGTCGCAGAGCGCCGCCGCCGCGCCCCAGTCGTCGCCGCGGGCCCGGAACTCGGCGTAGGCGCGCTCGGTGAGCCGTTCGCCGGTCGCCATGTCGCCGACCGTGGACAGCACGTAGCCGAGGAACCACCGGGCCCGCGGGTCGGTGACGGCGTCGGCGTCGAACGGCTCGACCGCGTGGCCCGCGAGCACCGTGAAGCCGGTCCGCCACGGCCCGGTGAGGTGGCGGCGCGCCTCGTGCACGCGCCCGCGCAGGAACCAGTACCAGGCGAGGCTGGGCGCGAAACCGGGCGCGAGGTCGAGCGCGGCGCGCAGGTTGGCGGTGTCGGCGTCCAGGCGGCGCAGCCAGGTGAGCTGGTCGGGGCCGCGCAGCTCGGGGTCGGCGCGCTCGGCGAGGGACCGGTAGTGCGCGGCGTGCCGTGCGCGGACGGCGTCGTGCTCGCCCGCGTCCCGGAGGCGTTCGCGGCCGTAGTCGGACACCGATTCGAGCAGGCGGTAGCGGGGGTGCGGGCCGTGGTCGGGCGCGACCACGAGGGAGCGGTTGACCAGGCCGGTGAGCAGGTCGAGGACATCGTCGGGGCGGACGTCGCCGCCCGCGCAGATCGCCTCGGCCGCCTCCAGGTCGCAGCCCTCGACGGTGACGGACAGGCGGCGCAGGACCGTCCGCTCGGGCTCGGTGAGGAGGTCCCAGCTCCAGTCGATCAGGGCGCGCAGGGTGCGCTGGCGCGGCGGTGCGTCGCGGTGGCCGGTGGCGAGCAGGCGGAACCGGTCGGCCAGGCGGTCCAGCAGCGCCTCGACGCCCAGGGCGCGGACCCTGGTGGCGGCCAGTTCGAGCGCGAGCGGCAGCCCGTCGAGCCGGCGGCAGATCGCGGCGACGGTGTCCTCGTTGTGCGGTCCCAGGGTGAAGCCGGGCGCGGCGGCGGTGGCCCGCGCGGCGAACAGGCGGACCGCGTCGGGCAGGTCCAGCGGCGGCACGGCCCAGACGGTCTCGGCGGCCAGCCCCAGCGGCTCCTGGCTGGTGGCCAGCACCCGGAGGCCGGGCGCGGCGCGGAGCAGCCGGGACACCAGCCGGGCGACCGGCTCCACCAGGCGCTCGCAGTTGTCCAGGACCAGCAGGAGCTCGCGGTCCCGGACGACCTCCGCGACCCGGTCGGCGAGGCGGTCGGGCGCGGCGGGCGCGAGTGGCGCGGTGAGTGCGCCGGGTGCGGGGGGTGCGCCCGATGCGGGTGACGTGGCGGGCGTGGTGGGAGGCGTGGCGAGCGCGATGGGTGTGGCGGGTGCCGGCGGTGTTGTGGGTGCCGGCGGTGTGGCGGGTGCGGGCGGCGCGAACCCGCCCGCCGCGTCCTCGCGGATGCCGAGGGCGCCGGCGATCGCGGTGGCGACCGGGTCCAGGCCCGCGGGGTCGGCGCGGTCCAGGCCGGCCAGCTCCACCAGCCACGCGCAGCCGTCGCCCGCGTCGGCCACCGCCCGCGCGACCTCCACCGCGAGCCGGGTCTTGCCGACACCGCCCGGCCCGGTGAGCGTGACCAGCCGGGACGCGGCCACCAGCGCGCCGACCTCGCGGACCGCCCCGGCGCGCCCCACCAGCGCGGTGACGGCCGCGGGGAGGTTCGTGCGCGGCCGGGGCACGTCGTGGTCGAGCAGCGCCCGGTGCACGGCCACGAGCTCCGGGCCCGGCTCCAGCCCCTGCTCGTCCGCCAGCCGCCGGCGCAGGTCCGCGTAGCTCTCCAGCGCCTCCACCTGCCGCCCGGCGAAGTACAGCGCCCGCATGTGCAGGCCGCGCAGCCGCTCCCGCAGCGGGTGCCGCGCCACCTCGTCGGCCAGGGACACCGGCAGCCCGGACGCGAGCCGCGCCTCCGCCCGGTCCTCGACCGCGGTCAGCCGCTCCTCGGCCAGCCGCCGCGCGAACCCGACCGCGAACGGCTCGTCGCCGAACTCCGCCAGCGGTTCGCCGCGCCACAGCGCCAGCGCGCCGTCGTAGTCGCGCACGGCGAGCCGCGCCCGGAAGTCCAGCAGGTCCGACGACGCGGCGTCGACCCGCAGCGCGTAGCCCGGCGGCTCGCGGGTGACCACGTCCCGCCCGAGCACCCGGCGCAGCGCCGACACCTTGGTCTGGAGCGTGTTCGCGGGGTTGCCCGGCGGACGGCCGCCCCACAGCGTGCGGCCGAGCCGCTCCACCGACACCGGCTCGCCCTCGGCGACCAGCAGGTGCGCCAGCAGCGCCCGGACCTTCACCTCCGGCACGCGGACTGGTGTCCCGTCCGCCGCCCACACCGCCAGGGGCCCCAGCACGCCGAATCGCACGCGACGACGTTAACCCGCGCGCCGGGCGGGCCACCCGCAGCCGACCCGCAGGAAACCCGCAGCGCCGCCCGGCAGGCTCGACCGCAACGACGAGGAACACGGGAGAACAACGGATGAGCACGCCGCTGACGCTGATCGGACTGGGCCCGATGGGGCAGGCGATGGTCGCGAAGTTCCTGGCGAACGGCCACCCCACGACGGTGTGGAACCGGACCGCGAGCCGCGCCGACGGGGTGGTGGCCCTGGGCGCGACGCGGGCGGCCACCGTGCGGGAGGCGGTGGACGCGAGCAAGCTGATCGTCCTGAGCCTGACCGACTACGCCGCGATGTACGACATCCTCGACGGGCAGTCGATCGCCGGGAAGACGATCGTGAACCTCAGCTCCGACACCCCCGCGCAGACCCTCAAGGCCGCCGCCTGGGCCGCCGAGCGGGGCGCGGAGCTGCTGGCGGGCGGGGTGATGGTGCCCGCGCCGCTGGTCGGCGAGGAGGGCGCGTACGTCTTCTACAGCGGGCCGCGGGCGGTCTTCGACGAGCACCGCGACACCCTCGCGGTCATCGGCCGGCCCGACCACCTCGGCGAGGACCACTCGCTGGCCCAGCTGTTCTACCTGGCGCAGCTCGACTACTTCCTGACCACGCTGGGCGGGCTGCTGCACAGCTTCGCCCTGGTGCGCAGCGCCGGCGTGCCGTTCGCGAAGTTCGCGCCGTACCTGAAGGACAACGCCGACTCGATGTCGATGTACCTGGAGGAGACGGTCCGGAACCTCGAGGAGGGGGAGTACCCCGGCGACCTGGCGAACATCGTGATGATGGGCGCGACGGCCGACCACGTGGTGGGCGCGAGCGAGGCGTCCGGTGTGGACGACGAGCTGCCGAAGGCGATCCAGTCGCTGTACCGGCGCGGCATCGCGGCCGGTCGGGGCCACGAGAACTGGACGGCCCTCTACGAGGTGATCAAGCCGGCCGGGTGACCGCCGCCCCCGCGCGGCGGGGGAGCGGGGGGCGGTGCGCGGCGCCGGGCCACGACCCGGCACCGCGCACGCCCGGAAAGGCCGGGCCGCGCGCCCGGAACGGCTCGATCGCGCACGCCCCGCCGGCCGGCTCGACCGGTCGCGATCAGACCGGGTTCAGGCCGGGGTTGCGGTCCTCCACCACGAACGACTTGAGCGTCACCGCCGCCGCGCCCGGCGTCCGCACGTACGGCAGCGTCCGGAAGTCCGCCCGCACCTCCCGCGCCGAGAACCGGGTCCGCACGTACCCGCGCCGCCTGCTGTGCAGCTTGATGTGCGGGTTGAGCCGCAGCTGCGTCTCGTCGACGGTGTCGTTGCCGTCGCCACCGGACGTGACCGAAGTGCACACCAGCTCGGTGCCCACGGTCCGCGACGTCAGGTCGTTCCAGTCCGCCTTGATGTCCGCCGCGTAGTGCGCGTGCACGTCACCGGTCAGCACCACGGTGTTGCGCACGCCGGCGTCCACCCAGCCGCGCGTCACGCGGTCCCGCGACGCCAGGTAGCCGTCCCAGGAGTCCATCGACACCTCCTTCTCCGGCCCGTCCTTGCGGTCGCGCTCGGCGAAGAACACCTGCTGCCCCAGCACGTCCCAGCGCGACCGCGACCGCCGGAACCCGTCCAGCAGCCACGCCTCCTGCTCCGCGCCGGTGATCGTCCGGTTCGGTGAGCCCGCGTCCGCGCACGTCTTCCAGCCGTCACCGCACGCCTGGTCGTCGCGGTACTGGCGGGTGTCGAGCATGTGGAACGTCGCCAGGTTGCCCCACCGCACCCGCCGGTACAGCCGCATGTCGCCGCCGTCGGGCCGCGCGCCCCGCCGCAGCGGCATGTTCTCGTAGTACGCCTGGAACGCCGCCTCGCGCCGCCGCGCGAAGTCCGGGTCCGGCTGCTCGGGCACGTCGTCCGCCCAGTTGTTCTCCAACTCATGATCATCCCAGACCACCAGCCACGGTGCGACGGAGTGCGCGAGCTGGAGGTCGGCGTCGGTCTTGTACTGGGCGTGCCGCAGCCGGTAGTCGGCCAGCGTCCGCGTCTCCGGCCCCACGACGGCCCGCGCGTCGGACGCCTTGCCCGCGTACTCGTACTGGTAGTCGCCCAGGTGCAGCACCAGGTCCGGGTCGTCCTCGGCGAGCCGCCGGTACGCGGTGAAGTAGCCCTCGCCGAAGTGCGCGCAGGACGCGAAGCACATGGTCAGGTCCGGCCCGAGGGCCCACGGCTCGGGCGCGGTCCGGGTGCGGCCGACCGGCGAGACGTGCCGGTCGGCGCGGAACCGGTAGAAGTACTCGCGGCCGGGCCGCAGCCCGAACGGCTCCACGTGCACGCTGTGCGCCGACTGCGGCCGGGCGAGTTCGACCCCGCGCCGCACCACCCGGCGGAACCGCTCGTCCTCGGCCAGTTCCCAGTGCACGGGGACGACCCGGTTGGGCATCCCGCCGAGGCCGTCCTCGGCCAGCGGCCGCGGCGCGAGCCTCGTCCACAGCACCACGCCGTCGTGGGAGGGGTCGCCGGAGGCGACGCCGAGCGTGAAGGGGTCGTCGAGCCTGGCGAATCCCGCGCCCGCCGTGGCCAGGGCCACGCCGCCGATGATCAGTGAACGTCGTGTCACGGAGGTCATGGGTCCAGACCGTCGCCCACGCGGGTGGCGAGCGGGTGAACGGCGGCGTGCCGGGAGGAGGCGGGCACGGCTCGGGTGGGCCGGCGCGGGCGGTCCCGCCGACCGCGCCGGGACGACCGTCCCGCGTGGCGGAACGCCGGCGTGCGGCCGAAGCGGCGGGCCCGACCCGACGGACGGGCCCGTGACCTCGCCTTACGGGGCGCGGCAGGCCCGCGGTGGTGCGGTTTTCGCCCCGGCGCGACCGGGTCCGCCGACCGGTTCGCGTTTCACCATCCGGGGGTACTGGCAGGGGTTCGTTGAAGCGTTGGCACTCGCATGGGTAGAGTGCTAGATGCACGGCGCCAGCAACCGCCCCGACCCCCGCGACGGCGGGGTGGCAGGAGCCGTAAACGCAACCTGCCAACGCTTTCGACGACCGTGGAGGTCAGCCCGGTGAGCGTGAACATCAAGCCGCTCGAGGACAAGATCGTCGTCCAGGCCAGCGAGGCCGAGACCACGACGGCTTCCGGCCTTGTGATCCCGGACACCGCGAAGGAGAAGCCCCAGGAGGGCAAGGTCCTCGCGGTGGGCCCCGGCCGGATCGACGACAAGGGCAACCGCGTCCCGGTGGACGTGGCTGTCGGCGACGTCGTCATCTACTCCAAGTACGGCGGCACCGAGGTCAAGTACAACGGCGAGGAGTACCTCATCCTCTCCGCCCGCGACGTGCTGGCCGTCATCAACTGACGTTCGGCTGACACGCAAGACGCCCCGGCGCCCCCTTCTCGAACCCGGGGATACCGGGGCGTTTCGCGCATCTGAGAGAGGCTCAGGCAATGCCCAAGCAGATCAGCTTCGACGAGGACGCTCGTCGGGCCCTTGAGCGCGGCGTGAACAAGCTGGCGGACACGGTCAAGGTGACCCTCGGTCCGCGCGGCCGGCACGTGGTGCTCGACAAGAAGTTCGGCGGGCCGACGGTCACCAACGACGGCGTGACCATCGCCCGTGAGATCGAGCTGGAGGACGCGTTCGAGAACCTCGGCGCGCAGCTGGCGAAGAGCGTGGCCACCAAGACCAACGACGTGGCCGGCGACGGCACGACGACCGCGACCGTGCTCGCCCAGGCGATGGTGCGGGTCGGTCTGCGCAACGTCGCCGCGGGCGCGAACCCGACGTCCCTCGGCCGCGGCATCCAGGCCGCCGCCGACGCCGTCGTGGACGCGCTGAAGGCCAAGGCCACCCCGGTCAAGGGCCGCGACAACATCGCCCAGGTGGGCACCGTGTCGTCGCGCGACGCGTCGATCGGCAACCTGCTCGGCGAGGCCATCGAGAAGGTCGGCGAGGACGGCGTGATCACCGTCGAGGAGTCCTCGACGCTGGCCACCGAGCTACAGATCACCGAGGGCGTGCAGTTCGACAAGGGCTACATCTCGGCGCACTTCGCGACCGACCTGGAAGCGCAGGAGACGGTGTTCGAGGACGCCCGCATCCTGCTCCACCGGGAGAAGATCAGCGCCCTGGCCGACCTGCTGCCGATCCTGGAGAAGGTGGCCGAGGCGGGCAAGCCGCTGGTCGTCATCGCCGAGGACGTCGAGGGCGAGGCGCTGTCCACCCTGGTGGTCAACGCCCTGCGCAAGACGCTCCGCGTGGTCGCGGTCAAGGCGCCGTACTTCGGCGACCGGCGCAAGGCGTTCCTGGACGACCTGGCCGTCGTCACGGGCGCGCAGGTCATCTCCGCCGAGGTCGGCCTGAAGCTGTCCGAGGCCAACCTGGACGTGCTGGGCTCGGCGCGGCGCATCGTGGTGTCGAAGGACAACACCACGATCGTCGACGGCGCGGGCACCAAGGCCGACGTGGCGGCGCGCGCGGAGCAGCTGCGCCGCGAGATCGAGGCCACCGACTCCGACTGGGACCGCGAGAAGCTCCAGGAGCGGCTCGCGAAGCTGTCCGGCGGCATCGCGGTGATCAAGGTCGGCGCGGCCACCGAGACCGAGCTGAAGGAGCGCAAGCACCGCATCGAGGACGCGGTGGCGGCGACCAAGGCGGCGGTCGAGGAGGGCATCGTGCCCGGCGGCGGCTCGGCCCTGGTCCACGCGTCGAAGGTGCTCGACGGGGACCTCGGCCTGACCGGTGACGAGGCGACCGGCGTCGCGGTGGTCCGCGAGGCGCTGGGCTCGGCGCTGTTCTGGATCGCGGCGAACGCGGGCCTGGAAGGCGCGGTCGTGGTCAACAAGGTCCGCGAGCAGGAGTGGGGCCACGGCCTCAACGCGGCCACCCTGGTCTACGGCGACCTGCTGGAAGCGGGCATCATCGACCCGGTCAAGGTCACGCGCTCGGCCGTCTCGAACGCCGCTTCCATCGCCCGCATGGTGCTCACCACGGAGAGCGCCGTCGTGGAGAAGAAGGAAGAGGAGCCCGCCGGGGGCGCGGGTCACGGCCACGGTCACGGCCACGGCCACTGACCAGGTCGCTCACCGGCCCTGCTGAACTGAACGCACGACCCGGCCGATCGCACGGCCAGGCTGACCGCACGGCCAGGCCGATGGCACAGCCCGGCCGATCGCACGACGCGCGAAGGGGCGGCACCCACGAGGTGCCGCCCCTTCGTCGTCCGCCGACCCGGCGGGTGGCCCGTCGACCCTGGTCACCGACCCGTGGCGGGTGTGGCGGGCCCTCGGCCCGTGGCCGGTCGCGGACGGCTCGGACCCGGCCCGGCTTCGGCGGCTGCCGACCCTGCGCCCGCCGGGCTCGGTCGTGGGTGACGAGCGCCCGGCCCCAACCGGCCCGGCTCCGCCCGCCGGTGGCCGGGGGCCGACCCCGGAACGGCGAAGGGGCGGCCTCCACCGACGCCGCCCCCTTCCGCGTGCGCGCCTCCCGCGCCGCGCACGCGTCAGGTCAACGCCAACTGCCGCTTGCGGGCCTTGATGATGCTGTCCCGCTCGGACTCCGAGAGCCCGCCCCAGATCCCGTACGGCTCCTGCACCGCCAGCGCGTGCCGCCGGCACATCTCCAGCACCGGGCACGACAGGCACACGGCCTTCGCCCGCGCCTCCCGCCTGGCCCGCGCCGGGCCGCGCTCACCGTCCGGGTGGAAGAAGAACGCGCTGTCCATCCCGCGGCACGAGCCGCGCATCTGCCAGTCCCACAGGTCGGCGTTGGGACCGGGAAGCCTTCGGGTGTCCGCCATCGAGACCGCCTCCTTGGCCCACTGACGTGAACTGCTCCATTCGGCTTAACGATGATCCACCGTAGAACCGCGCCAAAACTTGTTCAAGGGGGTCGGCGGCAGAAAATGCCAATTCATTCGATGGGTGATCAGCCCCCGCCACCCCAGGAGTTGCCCGTGACGGCAGGTGAACGGACCATGTCACCGTGACGACGCCACCCGAGCACCCCTCGGCGACGCCCGACGTGGAGCAGGAAACCGTTGTGGCGGAAGAGGACCCCGCGCATTCGGTGACCCTGTCGGTGGCCGCGGTCGCCCGCCGGCTCGGCGTCGCGCCCGCCACGCTCCGCACCTGGGACCGCCGGTACGGGCTGGGTCCCAGCGATCACACAACCGGGCGACATCGGAAGTACGCACCGAACGACGTGGCCCGGCTGGAGCTGATGCAGCGGGCCCTGCTGCGGGGCGCGTCGAGCGCCGAGGCGGCCAAGTACGCCCTCGCCACGCCCGTACCGCAGCCCCGCCTGCTCGGCCGCACGCCGCCGCCCGCCCAGACGTCCCCGCCGCCGTCCCCTGCGCAGCCCGCGCCGCCGAGCGCGCCGCCGCCCCCCGCGTCGCCACCGCCCGCGCTCGCGGTGCCGTTCCCCGCGCCGCCCCCGCCCGGCTCGTCGTCCTCGCCCGTCCCACCTCCGTCACCGGTCCTGGCCTGGGGCGAGTTCGACGCCGACGCGCCGCCCGCGGGCGGCCGGGGGCTGAAGCTGCCCGGCGCGAGCCGGTTGGCGCGGGGCGTGGGCCGGGCGGCGCTGGCGATGGACTCGTCCGCCGTCCAACTGCTGCTCGCCGACTCGATCGCCCAGGACGGGATCATCGCCACCTGGGACGACGTGGTCCGGCCGGTGCTGGCCGGCATCGCGTCCCGGTGGGAGCACTCCGGCGCGGGCGTCGAGGTGTCGCACCTGCTGGACGAGTGCGTGCTGGCCGCGATGGTCCGCGCGACGCCGGTCGTCGCCGAGCCGCGCAACCACCGGCCGGTGCTGCTGGCCTGCATGCCCGAGGAGCGGCACAACCTGCCGCTCTACCCGTTGGCCGCGGTGCTCGCGGAGCGCGGCGTCGGCGTCCGCCAGCTCGGGGCGGCCCTCCCGCTGGACGCCCTGTCGTCGGCCGTGCGCCGGACCGCCCCGTCGGCCGTGGTGCTGTGGGCGCAGCTCCCGCGCTACGCCGATCCGGGCGCGGTGTCGGCGCTGCCGCGCACCCGGCAGCAGGTGCGGGTGTTCGTCGGCGGGCCGGGCTGGGCGCGGGGTGTGGTGCCGTCGCCCGCCGAGCGAATCAACGACCTCGCCGAGGCGGCGGACGCCATCGAGCGCGCCGTCTGCTGACCGGCCGCCCGCCGTCGGCCACCGCCCTGGTGGATAGCGGCTTCGTCGACAGCGGCCTCGCGGACAGCGGCTTCGCGGACAGCGGCCTCGCGGACAGCGGCTTCGCGGACAATGGCCTCGTGGAACCACTGCGCGCCGCGGCGTTCGGCGACCGCCCCGGCGCCGACGTGTGGCACGCGACGGCGGGCGACCCCGAGGAGCGCTGGCTCGCCGCCGTCGTGCTGGGCGGCCAGGGGCACTACGCCGCCGCGTCGGCGCTGCTGCACCCGCTGGTCCGGTCCGGTGATCGACTGATCGCGTCCCTGGCGGCCTCCACGCTCGCCTCGCACCGCCGCCAACTGGGCGGCCACGCCGCCGCGCGCAAGCTCGACGCCCTGGCCCTGGCGACCGCGCCCGCCCACGACGAGGGCGGCGTCGACCGCCTGCCGGGCGATCGCCCGAACCGGTGGCCGGCGGTCGACCGGTGCGCCGACGTCCCGCCGGGCGCGGACCGGGACGGCATGGGCCGGGACGGCGTGGACCGGGGCCGAGCGGATCGGGACGGCGTGGACCGGGACGGGGTGGACGCGGCGGGCGCCAGGGCCGACGCCCTGCTCGGCCTGGCGGCCGACGCCCTGGGCGCGGGCCGGCTCGTGGAGGCCCGGCGGCTGCACGCCCGCGTCGAGGCGCGGAGTTGGCGCACCGCCGTCCGCGCGCACTGGGTCGCCGCCGAGATCGAGCTGGCGAGCGGTCACGCCGAGCGAGCGGTCGCGCCCGCCGAGGCCGCCGCGGCCCGCGCGGAAGCGGCGGGCGCTTTGCGACACATCCTCAAATCCCGCCTCGTCCTGGGGACCGCGCTGGTGGTGTGGGGGACACCCGAAAGCGTCGAGCGGGGCGCGCGACTGCTGCATTGTGACCTAAATCACACTGACCGACACGAACTTTTCTCGTTGTCCTGGCCAACGGCGTTCGTGCTCCTGACCAGCCCGATCGTCCGCAATCCTGCGGAGATCGAGAGTATCCGGAAATCCGCCGCCAACGCTCTGAGCTGCGTGTTACGCAGAGCTGATCCGATCAGCCGACGGATCGCGGCACACTCTCCGTGGATACCGACGGCGCTGCTCCGTTCCGGGGAACCCCCGAACGCAGACCCCGAGACGAACTTCTTGACGGATTAAGCACCGGATCGTGTCAAGGTTCTGCCCCTAGCGTCCGATAGGGGAAGAGGAACGTCACTCGGCTGCAGGAAGGAGTCCCCGTGACCACGGTCCTTATTTGCGACGACCGGCGCAGTGTGCGGGAGGGTCTCACCCGCGTGATGTCGGCTGTCCCAGGGGTTAGCCGCATCGACTGCGTAGCGCACGGTGACGAGTTGTTGGCGCGCTTCTCCAGGCAGCCGGTGGACGTGGTGCTGGTGGGAACCCAGCGCGCCGTCCCGACCGGCGTGGAGGCGACCCGGCGGCTCGTATCGGCCAACCCGCAGGCAAACGTCATCGTCTTCGGCGCGCCGGACGACGCGGGCAGCATCGCCGCGGCCATCGCCGGTGGCGCGCGCGGCTACCTCCGCTGGGACGCCTCGCGCCCCGAGCTGGTCGCCGCGCTCGCCCACACGCTGGCGAGCACCTCGGTTCCCGCGCCGCGGCAGCCGTCCGATCCGGGGGTCCAGCTCACCGAGCGGGAACTCCAGGTGCTGCGCGGGATGAGCCAGGGCAAGAGCAACGGGCAGATCGGGCGCGAGCTGTACCTGTCCGAGGACACCGTCAAGACCCACGCGCGCCGGCTGTTCCGCAAGCTCGGCGTGCGCGACCGCGCCCAGGCCGTCGCGCACGGCTTCCGGCGCGGCCTCGTGTCGTAAGGCCGGTCGCGCCGGTCGTCGGACCGGTCGCGCCGGCACTCTCCTTCCTCCGGTCAGCCCGGTGACGCTCGACGTCGCCGGGCTGGTTCGTTCGTTCGGGCGTGTCGGCAGGTCATAGGGGGTCTTTGGACCCCATTCGCGAACAACCGGTCCCCGGACCGGTACGGTAAGTGTCACCGGTACGGGCGACGCCGATCGTCCCGTGCCGTTCGTTGTCGGTACGCCTACGCGTAACACCAGGGCTGTTGTCTGCGATGACCAACTTGGGGGACGGACTGGACGCCGAAGTGGGCGCGGCCGTCGATGGCGACCGCCACGCGATCGAGCGGCTGCTGGCATCCATACGTCCCCTGGTGGTGCGGTACTGCCGTGCCCGAGTCGGAAGGCAGGAGAGGTCTTTCGCTTCGGCGGACGACGTGGCCCAGGAGGTGTGTCTCGCGGTGCTGACGGCCCTGCCCAGCTATCGCGACCAGGGTCGGCCGTTCTTGGCGTTCGTCTACGGGATCGCAGCGCACAAGGTAGCCGACGCGCATCGCTCCGCCGCCCGGAACCGGTCCGAACCGGTACCGGAGGTCCCGGACGCCCCCGAGACGGAAGCGGGCCCGGAGCAGCGGGCCATGCAGGGCGAGCTGTCGGGCCGGATGGCCCAGCTCTTGAAGATCCTTCCGGAGAAGCAGCGGGAGATCCTGCTGCTCCGAGTGGTCGTCGGCCTGTCGGCCGAGGAGACCGCCGACGCGGTCGGCTCCACGCCGGGCGCGGTGCGGGTGGCGCAACACCGCGCCTTGGCCCGCCTCCGCAAGACACTGGCAGCGGAGGAGGTGGTCTGAGTGGCCGACCAGCACGAGAAGGGCGATGGAGAAGTCGTGCGCGGACGAGATGAGAGAACCCCGCTCACTTCGGATGACCCCCTGGTGGAGCCGGGCGACGACCTCGCGGGCATCCGGGCGGACGACGCGCTGCTGGACGCGCTGGGCGGGCGCGGCGGGACCGACGCGCTGGTCGACGACGAGCTGAACGCGCTGCTGCTCGCGTGGCGCAGGGAGGTCGACAGCCGGCCGATGGGCGAGCTGGTCGACACCGACACCGCCGTGGCGACGATCGCCGCGGCCCGTCCCCAGCCGCGCAGGCACCGCTTCCTGATCCCGCTGGCGAGCGCCGCCGCCGTGCTCGCGATCGCGTTCACCGGCGTCAGCCTGGTCGCCCGCGACGCTCGACCGGGTGACACGCTGTGGGGTCTGACCAGGGTTCTGTACTCCGAGCACGCACGATCCGTCGAAGCCGCCGTGACCGTGCGGACCGACCTGGAGACCGCGGGCGCCGCGCTGCGCGCCGGCCGGTACGGGGAGGCCCGCGACCTGCTGAACAAGGCGGGCGAGGTGCTGCCCTCGATCTCGGTGGACGACGGCAAGGCCGACCTCAAGCAGAAGCACGACTCGCTGGTGCGCGAGCTGACCAGCACCACGCCCGCGCCGTCGAACACGACGGCCGCGCACACGCCGTCCCCCGCGCCGCCGCTCGTGCCGACGCGGCCGAGCGAGCGCCCGTCGGCGTCCGAGCCGCCGGCGCCGACGACCACCACGACGACGACCACGCCGCCGACGACCACCACGACGACCGTGCCGACCACGGACGGCACGGCCGTCCCGCCGCCGGTGAGCGGGCAGCCGCCGGCCGGCGAGCCGCGCCACAGCCCCGGCACGAACACCGGGACGAACACGGAGCCCACGACCAACTGACGCCGGCGGACGGACCCCGCCCACACCCTCCGCCGCGAGGGCGCGGGCGGTGGCGTTCCAGGCGGGGGAGTGCTCGGGCACCGGTCCCGGTCCACGACGGGGAGCGGGCCCGGCGTTCGAGCGGGGTCCGCTGTCCCAGGCCGGGTGGCTGCGGCCCGGTGGTCGGAGTCCGCGACCGGGTGGCCCCGGTGCCCGCGCGCCCGGCGGTCGGTGCCCGAGGCCCGGTGGTCCGGGTTTCCGGCGGGAACGGCCGGGCGCTCCCGCGAATTGGGGCCGTCCGCGATCCGGGGCCGTCCGGCCCGCGCCCGCGCTGGTGCGAGGTGCCTCACGGCCGTCGGCGGCGAGTGATCCGTCACATACCGACCGGTCGGCGCGGCGTGATCAGCGCGCGCTCTCGGTCGCCGTCACGCCGTCGGCGTAACCGCGGCAGTACTCCCAGCTGACGTACGCCGCCGGGTCCGGGTCGTAGGCGGGCTCGTGCGGGCGCATCCGGCCGTCCGACAGCAGCTGCTCCAGGCTCGACCGCAGCAGCGCCCAGTCGTGGTAGTGCGGCTCCTGGCACTCGCCGCAGTCCACCACGATCCCCCTGACCCCACGGGGTTCCAGCAGTGCCTGGTAGACGGCGAGGTCGCTCAGGTCGCCGATCAGCTCGGTCCGCTCGACGTCGTCCATCGGCGGGTGGTCGTGGTCGTCGTCCGGTGCGCCCAGGGCCCGCGCCGGGTCCTCGGGGTCGCCCGCGAACGGGTCTGGTGGCAACGCGTCGTGCGGCACGACCACGCACGGTACCGGGCGGACCCCCGGCCACGTCCAGATACCATGACCTGAACCCATCGCCGCCTGCGGAAAACCCCCTCCGCCGCGGGTGGCGGGATCACCGCACGACGGAAGGCAAGCCAGCCGCCATGACCAGCGAGCTCAACGCTGACGGAGTCCCACCCAAGTTCGCCATGCTGGGACTGACCTTCGACGACGTACTGCTGCTGCCCGCTGAGTCCGAGGTCGTGCCGAGCGGCGTGGACACCAGCACCAGGATCTCCCGCAACATCACCCTCCGCGTGCCGCTCGCCTCCGCCGCGATGGACACGGTGACCGAGGGCCGGATGGCCATCTCGATGGCCCGCCAGGGCGGGATCGGCGTCCTGCACCGCAACCTCTCGATCGACGAGCAGGCCCGCCAGGCGGAGACCGTGAAGCGCTCCGAGGCGGGCATGGTCAGCGACCCGGTGACGTGCTCGCCGGACGACACCATCAAGCACGTGGACGACCTGTGCGCCCGCTACCGCATCTCCGGCGTGCCCGTCACCGACGCCGCGGGCAAGCTCGTGGGCATCATCACCAACCGGGACATGCGGTTCGAGGTGGACCACACCCGCAAGGTGAGCGAGGTCATGACCAAGGGGCCCCTGGTCACCGCGCAGGTCGGCGTCTCCGCCGAGGCCGCGCTGGGCCTGCTGCGCCGCCACAAGATCGAGAAGCTGCCGATCGTGGACGGCGACGGCAAGCTGCGCGGCCTGATCACCGTCAAGGACTTCGTCAAGACCGAGCAGTACCCGAACGCCTCCAAGGACCCGGACGGCCGCCTGCTGTGCGCCGCGGCGATCGGTGTCGGCGAGGACAGCTTCGCCCGCGCGATGGCGCTGGCCGACGCGGGCATCGACGTGATCATGGTCGACACCGCGCACGGCCACCAGCGCAACGTGCTGGAGATGGTCGCCCGCGTGAAGAAGGAGCTGGGCGAGGGCGTCGACGTCGTCGGCGGCAACGTGGCGACCCGCGCGGGCGCGCAGGCGCTGGTGGACGCGGGCGCGGACGGCGTGAAGGTGGGCGTCGGCCCCGGCTCGATCTGCACCACGCGCGTCGTCGCCGGCGTGGGCGTGCCGCAGATCACCGCGATCTACGAGGCGAGCCTCGCGTGCGCGCCGGCGGGCGTGCCGGTGATCGGCGACGGCGGCATCCAGTACTCGGGCGACATCGCCAAGGCCATCGCGGCCGGCGCGAGCGCGGTCATGCTGGGCAGCCTGCTCGCGGGCACCGCCGAGTCGCCGGGCGAGCTGGTCCTGGTCAACGGCAAGCAGTTCAAGACCTACCGGGGCATGGGCTCGCTGGCCGCGCTCCAGGGCCGCGGCGAGGCCAAGTCGTACTCCAAGGACCGCTACTTCCAGGACGACGTGCTGTCCGAGGACAAGCTGGTGCCCGAGGGCATCGAGGGCCGCACGCCGTTCCGGGGCCCGCTGTCGTCGGTGGTGCACCAGCTCGCGGGCGGCCTGCGCGCGGCGATGGGCTACACCGGGTCGCGGACGATCGCGGAGCTCCAGCACAAGCAGCTGGTCCGCATCACCGCGGCGGGCTTGAAGGAGAGCCACCCGCACGACATCACGATGACCGTAGAAGCCCCGAACTACACGACCCGCTGAGCCGGCCCGCCGGACCGCGGTCCGGCGGGTTCCCGCCAGCTCCACGAGAGGACGACAAAGGTGCGCGATCTGGTCGAGATCGGCATGGGCCGGACCGCGAGGCGGGCCTACGAGCTGGACGACGTCGAGATCATCCCGTCCCGCAGGACCCGCTCGTCCAAGGACGTCTCGACGGCGTGGCAGATCGACGCCTACCGGTTCGAGATCCCGCTGATCACCCACCCGACCGACGCGATCGTGTCGCCGGGCACGGCGGTCGCGGTCGGCGAGCTGGGCGGACTGGGCGTGCTCAACGCCGAAGGGCTGTGGGCGCGCCACGGCGACGTGGAGGACGCGCTGTTCCGGCTGGTGCAGTCGGTCGAGGACACCGACGACCCGGCCGCGCCGGTGAAGGTGCTCCAGGAGTTGCACTCCGCGCCGGTCCGCCTGGACCTGATCGCCGAGGCGATCAAGCAGGTGCGCGAGTCGGGCGTCACGGTGGCGGTGCGGGTGAGCCCGCAGCGGGCCGCCGAGCTGACGCCGGACCTGCTCGCGGCCGGCGTGGAGATCCTGGTCGTGCAGGGCACGATCATCTCCGCCGAGCACGTGTCGCGGGACGGCGAGCCGCTGAACCTGAAGTCGTTCATCGCGGACCTGGACATCCCGGTCATCGCGGGCGGGGTCGGCGACTACCGGACGGCCATGCACCTGATGCGCACCGGCGCGGCGGGCGTGATCGTCGGCTACGGCTACACGCCGGGCGTGACGACCACGGACTCCGTGCTGGGCATCGGCGTGCCGATGGCGACGGCGATCGCGGACGCGGCGGCGGCGCGGCGGGACTACCTGGACGAGACCGGTGGCCGGTACGTGCACGTCATCGCCGACGGCGGCGTGCTGACCAGCGGTGACGTGGCCAAGTCGATCGCCTGCGGCGCGGACGCCGTGATGCTGGGCGAGCCGCTGGCGGCGGCGTCGGAGGCGCCCGGCCAGGGCCTGTACTGGACGGCGTCGTCGGCGCACCCGTCGGTGCCGCGCAGCCACGTGTCGACCGGGGTGGACCAGGTGGTCGACCTGCGCAGCCTGCTGTTCGGGCCGTCGGTGGACCCGCGCGGCGTGACGAACCTGTTCGGCTCGCTGCGCCGGGCGATGGCGAAGACGGGCTACTCGGACATCAAGGAGTTCCAGAAGGTCGGCCTGACCGTGCGGGGTTAGTGGGCTGTGTTCAATGGCCGCTGCTCCGCAGACGGCGGGCGAGGCCGCCATTTTGTCGGGCTGTCGCGCCTGATTCCCCGCTGTGTTGGATGGCCGCTGCTCCGCAGACGGCAGGCGAGGCCGCCATCAAGTCGGGCTGTCGCGCCTGATTCCCCGCCGATCGAAGAGCGTGATCGGCGGGGAATCAGGCGCGACAGCCCGACGGCGGCCTCGCGGTGCGGGAGCGGGTGGCTGTGTGAGGGCGGCGACTTGGTCGTGCGGGGTGGGGCGCCTCGGCTTCGTGCGGGGTGCTGGATCGATTGAGAGTAGCTGTTACTGCTAGTTACGCCTACTGTGCCAAAGCATGGGTGGACTGGCCGGTAACATCACGGATTACGACGTCGTCGTCGTCGGGTCCGGGTTCGGGGGCAGCGTCGCGGCCCTGCGCCTCACCGAGAAGGGCTACCGCGTCGCCGTGGTCGAGGCGGGCAGGCGGTTCGCCGACCACGAGTTCGCCAGGACGTCGTGGGACCTGCGGCGATACCTGTGGGCGCCCGCGCTGGGCTGCTACGGCATCCAGCGCATCCACGCGCTGCGCAACGTCATGATCCTGGCCGGCGCCGGGGTGGGCGGCGGGTCGCTGGTGTACGCGAACACGCTCTACCGGCCGCTCAAGCCGTTCTACCGGGACCGCCAGTGGGCGCACATCACCGACTGGGAGGCCGAGCTGGCCCCGTTCTACGACCAGGCGAGCCGGATGCTCGGCGTGGTGGAGAACCCCACGACCACACCGTCCGACGAGGTCATGCGGCTGGTCGCCAAGGACATGGGCGTGGCGGACAGCTACCACCCGACGCCGGTCGGCGTGTTCTTCGGCGAGCCGGGCCGCGAGGCCGAGGACCCGTTCTTCGGCGGCGCGGGACCGCGTCGCACCGGGTGCGTGGAGTGCGGCGAGTGCATGACCGGCTGCCGCGTGGGCGCGAAGAACACCCTCGTCAAGAACTACCTGTACCTGGCCGAGCGCAACGGCGCGGAGGTGCTGCCGCTCACCACCGTCACCGACCTCCGGCAGGCCGCGGACGGCACCTGGTCGGTCGGCGTCCGCCGCACGGGCGGCAAGCTGCGCCGGGGCCGCCGCGTGATCACCGCAGGCCAGGTGGTGCTGGCGGCGGGCACGTGGGGCACCCAGCAGCTGCTGCACCGGATGAAGGCGGAGGGCAGGCTGCCCCGGCTGTCGCCCAGGCTGGGCGAGCTGACCCGGACCAACTCCGAGGCGATCATCGGCGCGGGCCGCTTCACCGTGGACGAGGAGCGGAACTTCAGCCGGGGCGTCGCGATCACGTCGTCCATCCACCCGGACGAGCAGACGCACATCGAGCCGGTCCGCTACGGCAGGGGCAGCAACGCGATGGGCCTGCTCCAGACGCTGGCCACGGACGGCGCGAAGAGCACGCCGCGGGTGGTCCAGTTCCTCGCGCAGGCCCTGCGGCACCCCGTGCGCTTCGCGCGCATCCTGTCCGTGCGCCGCTGGAGCGAGCGGACGGTGATCCTGCTCGTCATGCAGAGCCTGGACAACTCGATCACCACGTACAGCAGGAAGGGGCTGTTCGGCCGCCGCGGGCTCGGCTCCAGGCAGGGCCACGGCGAGCCGAACCCGACCTTCATCCCGGCGGGCCACGAGGCGAACCGCTTGGCGGCGCGGCACATCGGCGGCGTGGCGGGCGGCACGTGGGGCGAGCTGTTCAACATCCCGCTCACCGCCCACTTCATCGGCGGGTGCCCGATCGGCTCGGACGCGGCGTCCGGCGTGATCGACCCCTACCACCGGGTGCACGGCTACCCCGGCCTGTCGGTGGTGGACGGCGCGGCGATCTCGGCGAACCTGGGCGTGAACCCGTCGCTGACCATCGCGGCGCAGGCGGAGCGCGCCTTCTCGCTGTGGCCGAACAAGGGCGAGGTCGACCGGCGGCCCGCGCAGGGCGAGGCGTACCGGCGGGTGCCCGCCGTCCCGCCGGTGCGGCCGGCCGTGCCGCCGTCCGCGCCGGGCGCGCTGCGGTTGCCCGTCGTCGAGGTGCGGTAGGCGGCGGGGCCGAGCGGTGGCGTGCGCGGCGCGGGCTTCGCGGTGCCGTGGGAGGTGCGGTCGCCTGAAGTGCCGCCGGGAGAAGGCTCGTGGCGGTCGCCGCGCCGGTCCTATGGTGGGAGGCGTGGCAACGAAGCCGTTCGCGTCCAGTGCCGACCTCGCGCCCAAGGACGAGGAGTTCGTCGAACTCGCCGAAGGCGTCTACGCCCTCACCGCCGAAGGCGACCCGAACGTGGGCGCGATCGAGGGTGAGGACTTCCTGGTCTGCGTCGAGGCCAGGGCCACGCCCGTGGCCGCCCGGCGCTGGCTGCGAATGCTCCGCGAGCGCACCGACAAACCCGTGCGGTACCTGGTGCTGAGCCACTACCACGCCGTGCGGACGCTGGGCGCCAGTGCGTTCGGCGCGGAGCAGGTGGTCGCGCACGAGCGGACGCGGGCGCTCATCGCCGAGCGCGGCGAGGAGGACTGGGCCAGCGAGTACGGCCGGATGCCGCGCCTGTTCGAGGAACCCGGCTCGATCCCCGGCCTGACGTGGCCCACGCTCACGTTCTCCGACCGGCTCACCATCCCGCTCGGCGGCGACCGCGGCGACCTCGAACTGCGGTACTGCGGGCGCGGGCACACGGCGGGCGACATCGTGGCGTGGCTGCCGAGCCGGCGCGTCCTGTTCGCGGGCGACCTCGTGGAGTCGCGGGCCGCGCTGTACACCGGGGACGCGTTCCACGACGACTGGGCGACGTCCACCCTGGACAACGTCGCCGCGCTGGGCGCGGAGGTGCTGGTCGGCGGGCGCGGCGCGGTGGCCCGCGGCAAGGCCGAGGTGGACGCGGCGATCGCGCAGTCCCGCCACTTCCTGGACGAGCTGCGGCGCGCGGTCGGGGCCGTGCACCGGCGCGGCGGCACGGTGGCCGAGGCGTTCACCGCCGCGCACCGGGCGCTCGCGCCGAGGTACGGGCGGTGGCCGATCTTCGAGCACTGCCTGCCGTTCGACGTGCAGCGGTACTGGGACGAGTGCGAGGGCGTCGACTGGCCGCGCGTCTGGACCGCGGAGCGGGATCGCGAGGTGTGGGCGGCGCTGCGGTGATCCCGGTGCTGGTGGTGGGCGCGGGTCCGGTCGGCATGACGGCCGCGCTGCTGCTGGCCCGCGCCGGCGTGCCGAGCGTGCTCCTGGAGGCGGCCGAGGGGCGCGCCGCCGTCGGCAGCCGGGCGATCTGCGTCCAGCACGACGTGCTCGACGTCCTGGAGCGCGTCGGCGCGGGCCAGGCCGTCGTGGACGCCGGGATCACCTGGTACCGGGGCCGCACGTTCTTCCGCGACCGCGAGCTGCTGACCGTGGAACTGCCCCGGCGGCAGGGGTTCCCGCCGTTCGTCAACACACCGCAGACCGACGTGGAGCGCATCCTGGAGGACCGCGTCCGCGCCGAGCCGCTGATCGGACTCCGGTACGGGCACCGGGTCGTCGACCTCCGGCAGGGCGACACCGTCACCGTCACCGCGGAGGACGCCGCCGGGCGGCGGGTCGCGTTCGAGGGCACGCACTGCCTGGCGGCCGACGGCGTCAAGTCCACCGTCCGCGACCTGCTCGGCATCGGGTTCGAGGGCCACTCCTTCGAGGACCTGTTCGTCATCGCGGACATCGCCGTCGACCTGGGCCACCGGGAACCGGAGCGGCTGTTCTACTTCGACCCCGCCTGGCACCCCGGCCGGCAGGTGCTGCTGCACCCGCAGCCGCACGGCGTGTACCGGGTCGACTGGCAGGTGCCGGAGGGCTTCCGGCTGACCGACGAGCACATCCGGGCGATCACCGGATCCCGGCCGTACGAGGTGCGGTGGCGGTCGACCTACCGGTTCCACCAGCGCCGCGCCACGCGGTTCCGCGTCGGCCGGGTGCTGCTGGTCGGCGACGCCGCGCACGTGATGAGCCCGTTCGGCGCGCGTGGCCTGAACTCGGGCATCTGCGACGCGGACAACGCCGCGTGGAAGGTCGCGCTGGACCGCGCGGGCGAGGCCGGTCCCGCGCTCCTCCCGTCGTACGAGCAGGAGCGCGGCGCGGCGGCCGACGAGAACCTGCGCGTCACCGGCGAGACCATGCGGTTCCTGGTGCCGCGCACGGACGCCGAACGCGCGCGTCGCCACGAGGTCCTGTCGACCGGCGACACCGCGCGGATCGACTCGGGGCGGATGTTCGAGCCGTTCGCCTACCGCGACTCGCCGCTCACCAGCCCCGGCTGCACCGGGGCGCTCGCCGCCGACGGCGCGCGGGCGGGCCCCGGGTTCACCGTGGTGGACGGGGCCCTGATCCGCCCGGACGGCCACCTGGCCGCCGTCGGCACCGACCTGACCGCCGCCCTCCGGCGCGCCAAGGGCTTCACCGCGGACGCGCCGCCGCGCACCGCGCCACCACCCTGAACCGCGCGGCTCACGGCCACCGGTCAGCGCTTGTCCCGGTTCGCGGTGGACAGCCGCGCCGGCACGTCGTCGGCCGCGAACCGCCGCTGCGACCCGGCCGCGATCCGGGGAACGCGCTGCCGACGGCGCTCACCGCCCGCAGCACGGCCGAAGCGGCGTTCGCCTCCGCCCGGTCCCGCTCGACCGCGTCGAGCACGGCCGCCGCGACGTCCTCCGGTGACGCGGTGCCGACTCCGGCCGGGCGGCGTCACGCCCGCGTCGGCGAGCATCCCGGCGTCCCGCACGCAGCGACACGCCCACGCCGGTGCCCGCGAGGTCCTGCCGCACGCCGAGCCCGAACCCGCGCGGGCCGAACTCGGCGGCGTTGTAGAGCGCGGGCACCCCGGAGACGTTCCCGCGGGGCGCGACCGTCACAGGGTGACGCCGGTCAGCACCATCGTCCGCTCCTCGGTGAAGTCCTCCATCGCCGACCGCACGCCCTCGCGCCCCTTCCCGGAGCCCTTCACCCCGCCGTACGGCATCTGGTCGGCCCGGTAGGACGGCACGTCGCCGATGATCACGCCACCCACCTCCAGCTCGGCCGCCGCCTCGAACGCCACCGCCAGGTCCCGCGTGAACACCCCGGCCTGCAAGCCGTACTCGGTGGCGTTGGCCTGCTCGAACGCCTCGCCGACCGAGTCCACCACGGACACCGCCAGCACCGGGCCGAACACCTCCTGGCGCCACAGCCGAGCCGACGCGGGCACGTCCTGCACGACCGTCGGCTCGACCGACGTCCCCGACCGCCCGCCGCCGACGTGCAGCGTCGCGCCGCCGGACACCGCCTCGGCGACCCACTCCTCGACCCGCCGCGCGTTGTCCTCGTCGATCAGCGGCCCGACCTCGACCTCCGGGTCGTGCGGGTCGCCGGTCCGCAGCGACCGCACCGCGGCCACCAGCTTGGGCACGAACTCGTCCGCGACGTCCCGGTGCACCAGCACCCGCTGGACCGCGATGCACGACTGGCCCGCCTGGTAGTTGCCGAACGTGGCGATCCGCGAGGCCGCCTGGTCCAGGTCCGGCCAGTCCGCGCACACGATCGCCGCGCTGTTCGACCCCAGCTCCATCACCACGTGCTTGCGCGGCGCGGCCTCGGCCAGCGACCACCCGACCGCCGTCGAACCGGTGAACGAGATGACCGGCAGCCGCTCGTCGGTCACCAGCGCCTTCATGTCCGACCCGCGCACCGGCAGCACCGAGAACGCGCCCTCGGGCAGGTCCGTCCCGGCCAGCAGCTCGCCGAGCAGCAGCGCGGACAGCGGCGTCGCCGACGCGGGCTTCACGACCACCGGCGCGCCCACCGCCAGCGCCGGCGCGACCTTGTGCGCCACCAGGTTCAGCGGGAAGTTGAACGGCGCGACGGCCAGCACCGGCCCGCGCGGCACGCGGCGCACCAGCGCCAGCCTGCCCTCGCCGGTGGGGTCGGTGTCCAGCCGCTGGAGGTCGCCGGTGAACCGCCGCGCCTCCTCGGCGGCGAACCGGAACGTGTTCACCGCGCGGGTGACCTCGACGTTCGCCCACTTGAGCGGTTTGCCGTTCTCGGCGGTGATCGTCTCGGCGATCTCCTCGGCCCGCTCGGTGAGCGCCTGCGACACCCGCAGCAGCGCCGCCGCGCGCACGTGCGCCGGTGTGCGGCGGAACTCCCTGGCCACCGAGGCCGCCGCCGCCACCGCCCGTTCCACCTGGTCAGGGCCGGGCACGGCGACCGAGGCGACCTCGGTGCCGTCGAAGGGGTGGTAGACGGTGGTGGCCTGCGCGCCCTGCTCCGGTCGACCGGCGATCCAGCAGGGCCGTGGCTGCGGGGTAATCGCGTCCATACGCCACAACCTAGGCCGTTCTGAGCATCCGGTGCAGGTCTGAGACGATGTCAGCCGTGTCCGAGAGCAGCAGCCGCCCAGTCCTGGTCATCGACTTCGGCGCGCAGTACGCGCAGCTGATCGCCCGTCGCGTGCGGGAAGCACAGGTGTACTCCGAGGTCGTGCCCCACACCGCGACGGTGCCCGAGCTGCTGGAGAAAGACCCGTCGGCCATCGTCCTTTCGGGTGGTCCGTCGAGCGTCTACGAGCCGGGCGCGCCACAGGTGGACCCGAAGCTGTTCGAGGTCGGCGTGCCGGTCTTCGGCATCTGCTACGGCTTCCAGGCGATGGCGGGCGCGCTCGGCGGGACCGTCGAGCACACCGGCACCCGCGAGTACGGCCGCACCGAGCTGGGTGTCACCGAAGCGGGCGGCCTGCTGCACGAGGAGCTGCCCGGCACCCACCCGGTGTGGATGAGCCACGGCGACTGCGTCACCGAGGCGCCCGAGGGCTTCACGGTCACCGCGACGAGCGAGGGCGCGCCCGTGGCCGCGTTCGAGGACCGGGAACGCCGCTTCGCCGGCGTCCAGTACCACCCCGAGGTGGGGCACTCGCCGCACGGCCAGGAGGTGCTGCGCCGCTTCCTGCACGAGATCGCCGGCATCCGTCCCCAGTGGACGACGTCGTCCATCGTCGACGAGCAGGTCGCCCGCATCCGCGAGCAGATCGGCGACGGCAAGGCCATCTGCGGCCTGTCCGGCGGCGTCGACTCGGCGGTCGCGGCGGCACTCGTGCAGCGCGCCATCGGCGATCGCCTGACGTGCGTCTTCGTCGACCACGGCCTCCTGCGGGCGGGCGAGCGGGCGCAGGTGGAACGCGACTACGTGGCCGCGACCGGGGTCAAGCTGGTGACCGTGGACGCGCGCGACCGCTTCCTCGCGGCGCTGTCCGGCGTCACCGACCCGGAGGAGAAGCGCAAGATCATCGGCCGCGAGTTCATCCGCGTGTTCGAGCAGGCCGAGCGCGACCTGAAGGCCGAGGGCGACTACCGGTTCCTCGTGCAGGGCACCCTGTACCCGGACGTGGTCGAGTCCGGCGGCGGCGCGGGCACGGCGAACATCAAGAGCCACCACAACGTCGGCGGCCTGCCGGACGACCTCCAGTTCACGCTCGTCGAGCCGCTGCGCGCGCTGTTCAAGGACGAGGTCCGACGCGTGGGCACCGAACTGGGCCTGCCCGAGACCATCGTGCAGCGGCAGCCGTTCCCTGGCCCCGGGCTCGGCATCCGGATCATCGGCGAGGTGACGGCGGAACGCCTGGAGATCCTCCGCAAGGCCGACGCCATCGCGCGCGAGGAACTGACCAGCGCCGGCCTCGACCGCTCCATCTGGCAGTGCCCCGTCGTGCTGCTGGCCGACGTGCGCAGCGTCGGCGTGCAGGGCGACGGCCGCACCTACGGCCACCCGGTCGTCCTGCGCCCGGTGTCCAGCGAGGACGCGATGACCGCCGACTGGACCCGTTTGCCTTACGACGTCCTGGAACGAATCTCGACCCGGATCACCAACGAGGTCGCAGAGGTGAACCGCGTAGTGCTGGACGTGACGAGCAAGCCGCCGGGCACCATCGAATGGGAGTGACCCCCAACCGGACACGCTGACCCACGCACCCGAACCGGCCCACCCCCTGGGCACACCTCGGTCGGGCTGCGTGTCATCCCCGTACGGCCTGCCCGCAGGGCAACCGCGCTCGTCAGAGGGGCGCAAGCACGCTTCACCGCTTGCGCCCCTCTGACGAGTGTGGTGGTCTTTGACAGGCCGTACGGGGATGACACGCAGCCAAAGCTTTCACGCGCAGCGTGAAAGCTTGCAAAGCTTCGAAGAAGCTTTGCCCCCATCCTCGGTGGCCTGCCCGTCCGGCGAGGACTCTTTTCTTCCGGCGAGAATCCGCACGGAAGTTCTTCGGTCCCGGCGGTTCGCTCCTCTGCCGCGTTGTTCCTCTGCCGCGTTGTTCCTCTTCCGGCCAATGGCCCGATCCCCCGACCACGGCCGTGCGGACATCGCGGGCACCGGCAGCGGTCAGCGAAGCCGCGATCCCCGGCAGATCCGGGCGAAGGTCGTCTCCCCGCCGATCACCAAGACCGGTACGTCGAGGCGCTCGGCGTGCACGGTGTCGGGTTCCCGGTGCTCGACGTCCTCAGCGGTGATCGCCTCGGGGTGTGCGGCGAGCCCGTCGTCGTGGCCGGTCCGGGGACGTGGTGCTGCGGTCGGGAGATCGAGCGGAAGCGCGCGAAACGCGCCGAGGCCGGGATTGCGAACTCGCTGAGGAAGGCGTCGCTGACAGGGCCGACCACCCGGATGTCGAGCAGTTCCGTCGCGTCGCCCCAGAGCTCCTGCCCCGCGGCCGTGACGCGCAAGTGGTCGCGGATGGCCTGCTCGTCGGCGTAGCGCTCATGCTGGAGGATGATGCCGTCTTCCCGGCGGAAGAGGTGGTACTCCAGGACGTAGGGCTCCTCGGCCTCCGTCAGCGGCAGCACGGTTTCCAGGTACTGCTCGAAGAGCGCTTCTCGGCCGGCGACGACCCGGTAGGCGAAGATGAGGTCGACCTGGGGCGAATTGGTCATCGCGTCTTTCCGTTCTTGTTCGACCGCAGTGGTGCTGTGTCACTGCCAAGTCGGCATGTGTTCATCTCTGGTGGCGTGGATGACGCGGCGCGGTCAGCCGGCAGCGCCGTCGACGAAGTCGACCCGGACGAGCGGGCTGCCGGTCATCCACTGTTCGAGCGGTTCGACCGGCTGCCGGATGCCCGCTGGGTTCCAGGGCTGGTTCAGGTCGGAGATGATCGCGCTGAACACGTGCTCGCGGAGCCGCGGGTCGTGCACCGGCGTCCCGATCGCCGGGAGGTCCGCGCGCACTCCGTTCTTGAGGTGGAAGGTGAACCGCGGGGTGCGCAGGATGTTGGCGTACCAGCCGCGCTTCGCGGGTGAGGTGCTGAGGTAGACCTGCCCGTCGACCCGGTAGAACCAGACCTCGATCCGCCTGGGCCGCCCGGTCCGGGCCCCGGTCGTCGTGATGTCGATCGTGCGGTCCCGTGACCGTGACGCCGGCGTGATCGCCAACGCCTTTCGGATCTCCGCGTCCATCGCGGGCCCTCCAAGTAAGTAAGTACTGATTTACTTTACACTAGGGCGGGACCAAGCCCTTGTCAAAGGACGCCCGCACCGCCAGGAGGCCGCATGTCCCCGCGCGACGCCCACGCCACCAAGGCGCGCATCCTGCGCGCCGCCACGGCCGAGTTCGCCGAGCACGGCTACGCGGGTGGACGCGTTGATCGGATCGCGCGCGAGGCGGGGACCAACGTGCGGATGATCTACGCCTACTTCAGCGGCAAGGACGGCCTCTTCGACGCCGCTGTCACCAGCGCGGTCCAGTCGATGGCGGCCGCGGTGCCCCCGAGGGCCGACGACCTGCCCGCATGGGCGGGGGAGTTGTTCGACTACCACCGTCGCGAGCCCTCGGCCCTGCGCATCACCATGTGGGCCCGCCTCGAACGCCCGGAAGCCGCCGCCGAGCCGATGGAGAGCTACGTCTCCAAGACCACGACGGTGTCAAGCGTCGACAGCGCCCCGCTGACAGCAGTCGACCTACTGGTCTTCATCTACGCCATCGCCCAGGCGTGGTACCTCACGCCGACCGGGCTGCTGCGCGCGGACGGCTCGGACCCCGCCGACCCCCGGCGAATCGCCGACCACCGCGCCTCGATCGTCACCGCGGTCACACGTTTCGTCCGCGCCGCCGACTGAACCGGCCAAGGCCGACCGTCCACACCGGACAGGCCCGCGGGTCTCACCCCGGCGGGAACCCCACCACCGGGAAGTCCGCTCGGCCGTGGGTCCGGGTCGGTGCGGCGCGAGCAGGGCGGAGGGCGCGAGGACGCCGGAAGGGCCGTCTCCGTCGGTGCGGAGATGGCCCTTCCGGTCCCCCAGTGGTCGCGTCGGTGGTTATCGGCGTCGCCGAGCCGCCCCTGCCAGCAGGCCCAGGCCGATCACCATCGCGCCGCCCGCCAGGACCCACCGCAGGTCCAGGAAACCGGGCCACGAGGCGCCGTCGGACAGCATGTAGGCGGAGGCCACCAGGGCTGCCGCCCCGAACACCAGGCCCACCACGTCGATTCCCCGCTTCTCGTTCATCTCCTGGTCAGCCACGGCTCACCACCACCTTTCCCACGCCGGCCCGGATGTCCAGCTCGATCTCCAGGCCGCCTTCGCCGTCCCGGTCGTTGTCGGTCACGTTCTCCGTGCGGTCGCGCCCGTTGCTCTCGACGCCCAGGCACTCCACCGAACCGAGGCCGGTGTGGCAGTCCACGACCACGTCGGCGTCGGCCGGCACGCGGACGTCCACGCTGCCCACGCCCACCTCGACGTGGGTCTGCACCTTGCCGCTGTTGGGCAGGCCGGTCAGGTCCAGGTCGATGCTCCCGGCCTTGGTGTCGTAGCGGGGCTGGACCTGGTCGACCGCCGCGGGGCGCGCCCGCACGTCGCCGACGCGGTCCGAGCCGTCGAGCGCGTCGAAGTCGAAGCTGGTCATCGCCACGCCGACCAGGCTCAGCGGCACGACCAGGCCGATGAGGCCGCGCCCACCGCCCCGCACGGCACCGACCAGCAGGCCGAGGCCGAGGGTGGCCACGACGAGGCCGATGGTGTGCGCGGGGGTGAACCAGGGGCTGTAGGACGACGCGACGAGCGCGCCCGCCAGGACGACCAGCGACAGCCCGAACGTCACCCCGCCGACCCGCGAGCGCGGCTTGGCCGGCTTGGCGGCCTGCTCGACGGGTGCCGGGGCGGGCGTCGGCTCGGGCAGGTCCCACGCGAACGGCGCCGCGCCGAGCGGGTCCCAGGCCGGCGGGGTCGGGTCGGTGGTCGCGGTCGGTCTGGTCGGGTCCACGGGGCTCACCTCGGGAGCGGCTGCGGGCGGGCGGTTGAGCGGGCCTCGGCTGCGGTGCAGCAGGTAGATCGCGCCGACGGAGAGCAGCACGCCACCCACCATCGTGAAGCCGCCGTCGACGAAGAAGCCGGTGGCGGGGAGCAGCGCGAGGCCGAGGAGGATGGTCAGCGGCACCGGGGTCGAGCTGCGGCCCCGGCCGAGCAGCGCCTCCGCGGCGGACGCCTCGTCGCCCTCCTGCGCCAGCCACAGCCAACCCAGCAGGTAGATGAGGATGCCCGCGCCGTTGCACAGCAGCATCGCCACGAACGCCACCCGGACGACCACCGGGTCGATCCGGTACCGCTCCGCGATGCCGGCGGCCACCCCGGCGATCTTGCGCCCGTCGTGGGGCCGCCTGGGCCGGCTGGCCCAGAAGTCCTTCAGCGTCTCCTCGACGCCCGCTGCGCTCAGGTTCCCGCTCACGGTGACGAGCATGGCGGCCGGCGGTCCGCCCGCACATCCGGGACGCACCCTGAACCGGGCATCGGGTGGAACCCTGATGGAACGGGACCCGCGCCCGTGTGACCATCGGGGGGTGAGTGCGCAGGTGGACACCGCCCCGGTCAAGCAGCCGGCCAAGCCCGTCGAGCCGGTGCGCAGGCGCCGGGCGGGGCGCGTGGTCGCGGGTGTGGCCGGTGGTGTCGCCGACCACCTCGGCGTCGAGGTGTTCTGGGTGCGGGCGGCGTTCGCCGCGCTGACCGCGCTCAACGGGGTCGGCGTCGTGGCGTACGGCCTGCTCTGGCTGTTCGTGCCGCAGCGCGCGGCCACGGGGCGGGAGGAGCCGTCGACCAACCCCCGCGAGCGCCAGCAGGCGCTGGGCCTGGTGGCGCTGGGCATCGGCGCGGCCGTCATGAGCGGGCTGCTGTCCGGCCCGGTCAGCGGCTGGATCGTCGGGCCGCTCGCGGTGGCCCTGGTCGGCGCGGCCGTCGTGTGGCGGGAGGCGGACGAGGCGCAGCGCCGCCGCTGGCGGGACGGTGCGAAGTCCGGTGTCCTGGGCACCGGCCGGTCCGGGGTCGTCCGGGTCGCGGCGGGCGTGGCGCTGGTCGCGATCGGCATCGGCGTGCTGCTGATCAGCAGCTACGGCATCGACCAGCTGCGGTTCGCGCTGCTCGCGGTGGTCGCGACGCTGGGCGGGGTGGCGGTGCTCACCGTGCCGCTGTGGATCAAGCTGATCAACGACCTCGGCGAGGAGCGCCGGGTCCGCATCCGGACCGAGGAACGCGCCGAGATCGCCGCCCACCTGCACGACTCCGTGCTGCAAACGCTTGCGCTGATCCAGAAGCAGTCCGAGCACCCGCGCGAGGTCAAGCGGCTCGCCCGCGGCCAGGAGCGGCAGCTCCGGGACTGGTTGTACGGTCGCAGCGTGGAGGAGGCCGACCGGCCCAGCACCCTGTCGGCCGCGGTCGCGAAGGCGGCCGGCGAGGTGGAGGACCAGTTCGCGCTGAGCGTCCAGCAGGTCGTCGTGGGCGACTGCGACCTCGACCACAACCTGCTGGCGCTGGTGCAGGCGGCGCGCGAGGCGATGGTGAACGCGGCCAAGCACGCGGGCGTCGCCGAGATCAGCGTCTACGGCGAGGTGGAACCCGATCAGGTGGCGGTGTTCGTGCGCGATCGGGGGAAGGGGTTCGACCCGGACCTGGTTCCGGAGGACCGGCATGGCCTGGCGGACTCCATCCGGGGGAGGATGGACCGGCACGGTGGGGAGGTCCGGCTGCGCACCACCCCCGGCGAGGGGACCGAGGTGCAGCTGATGATGCCGAGGAAGACCTCCGGCGGGGCCGGAGACTGACAACGGAGGCCAGGACGTGACAGGCCGGAAGACCGCGGTGCGGGTGTTCCTCGTGGACGACCACGCGCTGTTCCGCGCGGGCGTGCGGGCGGAGCTGGACTCGATCACCGACGAGGTGGACGTGATCGGCGAGGCAGGCTCGGTCGGCGAGGCCGTCGTCGGCATCAACCACCTGAAGCCGGACGTGGTGCTGCTGGACGTGCACATGCCCGACGGCGGCGGCGCGGAGGTGCTGCGCCAGGTCCGCACCGCGCTCCCCGAGGTGGTGTTCCTGGCGCTGTCGGTGTCCGACGCGGCCGAGGACGTCATCGCGGTCATCCGGGCGGGCGCGCGGGGCTACGTCACCAAGACCATCTCCAGCCAGGAGCTGGTGCGCGCGGTGGTGCGGGTGTCCGAGGGCGACGCGGTGTTCAGCCCGCGCCTGGCCGGGTTCGTGCTGGACGCGTTCGCGGACCGCCCCGGCGCGGCGCCGATCAGCGACCCGGAGCTGGACCTGCTGACCCCGCGCGAGCGGGACGTGCTGCGGCTGCTCGCGCGCGGCTACGCGTACAAGGAGATCGCGTCCGAGCTGTTCATCTCGGTGAAGACGGTCGAGACGCACGTGTCGAGCGTGCTGCGCAAGACCCAGCTGTCCAACCGCTACGAACTGTCCCGCTGGGCATCGGACCGACGCCTGGTCTAGCGGACCTGGGCTAGATCGGCTCGGAGTGGACGATCTGGAGGCGACCACCGGCGGACTCGACCAGGAGCCGGTACCGCTCGGTGACGGGCCCGCTGTCCCGCACGAAGGTCAGCTGGACCTCGGCGAGGTACCGGGTGTCGTCGTGCCGGGCCGCCACGACGCCTTCGGCGTGCACCTCGGCGTACTGGCCCCAGAACCCCGTGTACTCCGCGATGTCCGGCCGGAACGACGGCGCCAGGTCCTGCCACGCCGCGTGCGGGTCGTCCGTGACCTTGGCGTAGTGGGCCGTCACGAAGTCGGCGACCTCGGACTCGGGTGGCACCGCCGGCGCCGCGTCGCCCGACGGCGAGTGCGCGGGCGCGGGCGGCGAGGTCAGCGACACGGCCGTGACGGTCCCGGCCGCCGCCAGGAGGATCACGGCGGCGATCGCCGGCGCGAGCCACCCGCGCCGCTGCCGCCGCTCGGCGGGCGGGTCGGCCGCCAGCAGGTCGACGACCTCGGCGGCGGTGGGCCGCTCCGCCGGGTCGATCGACAGCAGCCGCGTGAGCACGGGCGCGAGCGCGGTGTCCCGCGCCGGCGGCGCGATCTCGCCGTTCGCGGCCTTGTAGAGCAGTCCCAGGCTGTTGTCGGACGCGCCGTACGGCGAGCTGCCCTCGGTCGCCGCGTACAGCGTCGCGCCGAGGGAGAACACGTCCGAGGCCGGGTCGGGCGCGCCGCCGCGCGCCACCTCGGGCGCGAGGTACGCGGGCGTGCCGGTGATCATGCCGCTGTCGGTGAGCGTGCCGTCGTCCACCGCGCGGGAGATGCCGAAGTCGGTGAGCTTGACCGCGCCGTCGTGGCCGATGAGCACGTTCGACGGCTTGACGTCCCGGTGCGCGATGCCCGCCGCGTGCGCCGCGGCCAGCGCCTCCGCCACGTACCCGCAGATCCGCGCCGCCTCCGGCGCGTCCAGCGGCCCGTGCTCGGCCAGCAGCGCGGCCAGGCTGCGCGCGGGCACGTACTCCATGACCAGCCACGGCCGGTCGTCCTCGACGACCACGTCGAAGACCGCCACCGCGTGCGGGTGGTGCAGCCGGGCCGCGTTGCGCGCCTCGCGCATGGCCCGCGCCGCGGCCACCTCGGCCGCCGCGGGCGTGAGGTCGGGCCAGCGGAGCTGCTTCACCGCGACCTCGCGGTCCAGCACCGGGTCGTGCGCCCGCCACACGACGCCCATCGCGCCGTTGCCGACCCGTTCGACCAGCCGGTACCGGTCGCCTATCGTCCCCCCGGAGGACCTGTGCACCTGAAGGAGCGTAGCGACCGGGTCAGTTGGTCGAGACGAGCTTGGCCAGTTCACGGTCGAAGTCGATCCACAGGTCCTCCTCGCCGGGCTGGACGACGTCGTAGGTCAGGTCCAGGAACTCGGCGATGTCCTCCGCCTGCGCGGACAGGATCGCGAACCCGGTCGGCGCGTTCAGCTCCAGCAGGACCCGCTCCGGGTCGTCGGCCGCCGGCCGCACCAGGATGTCGCCCTCGCCGGACGGCGTCAGCAGGCCGTCGGCCAGCAGGTCGCGGGCGAAGATCCACTCGACCTTGCCCTGACCGGTGTGGAACAGGACGGCCACCGCGTAGGGGTCTTCCGGCTCGTAGTGCAGCTCGGCCTCCACGGGCGCGGGCGCGACGCCTGGCACGAGGAGGTGGAACGTCGTCTTGGTGGTGATGCTCTCGGTGCTCATGTCCCCTGGGTTCCCTTCCGGTGTCGGTCCCTCTCAGGAGAGAAGACGTCCGAGGGACCGATTCGGGACGTGGAACGCCTGAACTACACGCGATCGGGGGAGACCCGCGTCGCAGTTCCACCCGTTTGCCCACCCCGGCCGTCTCAACTGGCCATACCGGTGAGTAACCCAGAGTTATCGCAGGTCACTTGAGCGTAGTCGACGGCTCGCGCTCGACCGGGACGATCGCCGTCGCGGGCTGCTTCCGGGTCAGCGCGACGCCGACCAGCACCACGACCATGCCCGCCACCACCCGCGCGTTCAGGTCCTCGCCGAGGAACGCCGCGCCGAGCAGCACGGACACCACGGGCAGCAGGTAGCCGACCGTGGTGGCGTTGGTGGCGCCCTCGTCCTCGATGAGCCGGTAGTTGATGACGAACGCCACACCGGTGCCGAACACGCCCAGCACGCCCACGGCGAGCAGCGGCTGCCAGTCCAGGTGCACCGGCTGCAAACCGCCCACCGGCACCACCAGCGCGGCCAGGCCGGACGCGGTGACGAGCTGCGTCGACGAGAGCTGGAGCGGCGACAACCCCCGCCCGGAGACGACCCGGCCGACGTAGGTGTAGCTGACCGCGTACGAGGCGGCGGCGGCCAGGCAGGCCAGCGCGCCCCAGCTCGCCAGCCCGGCCTGCTGCCACGGCGCGAAGATCAGCAGGGTGCCCGCGAAGCCCAGCACGAGCCCGGCGAGCCGGGCGCCGCCGCGCCGCCGCTCGTAACCCAGCGCGAGGCCGATGGCCAGGGTCCACAGCGGGGTGGTGGCGTTGAGCACGCCCGCCACGCCCGAGTCCACGGACCGCTCGCCGAGCGCGAACAGGGCGAACGGGAGCACGCTGCCGAACACCGCGGCGAACGCCAGGTGGCCCCACGAGGCCCGGTCGCGGGGCAGCCGCTGACCGCGGGCGTGGAGGAGCACCACCAGCACGGCCGCGCCCAGGGCGGTGCGGGCGAGGGTGATCTGGACCGGGGACAGCCCGGTCAGCGCGATCTTGATCCACAGGAAGCTGGAACCCCAGAGGAGGGCGAGGACGCCCATCCTGACCAGCGTGCCGGGTCTGTTCACCAGCACATGCTGGTCGAGGCGAAGCAACAGGACAAGTGAATTCACGTGCACAACCGTTAAGCAGCGCTGTACGATCCCGTGATGCTGGACGTGCGTCGGATGCAGGTGCTCCGGGCCGTGGTGACGACCGGCTCGATCACCGCCGCCGCGGCCAACCTCGGCTACACCCCGTCCGCCGTCAGCCAGCAGGTCGCCGCGCTGGAGAAGCAGGCCGGCCTGCCGCTGCTGGACCGGGTCGGGCGGGGCGTGCGGCCCACCGTCGCTGGCCGCCTGCTCACCGAGCACGCCGCCCACATCACCGACCGGCTGGTCGAGGCGGAGGCGGCGCTCGCCGACCTGCGCGCGGGCCGCACCGGCCGGCTGCGGGTCCGCTACTTCGCCACCGCGGGCGCGGCGCTCGTGCCGCCCGCCGTGGCCGCGTTCCAGGCGCGGCACGCCGACGTGCGGCTCGACCTGAAGCTCATCGAGCCGGACGACCCGGTGGTGGAGGTCGCGGCCGGGCGCGCCGACGTGGCGCTGTCCGTGCTGCCGCGCGACGCGGAGGTGCCGCGCGGCGTGCACGTCGTGCACCTGCTCGACGACCCGTACCTGGTGGCGCTGCCGCGCGGGCACGACCTGGCGCGCAAGCGCGTCCTCGACCTCGCCGACTTGGCCGACGAGCCGTGGGTGGACGCGGTGCGCCCGCCCGGACCGTGCCGGGACGCCGTACTCGACGCGTGCGCGGCGGCAGGGTTCGCGCCCAACTTCGTGCTGGAGGCCGACGACTACCCCACCGCGCAGGGGTTCGTGGCCGCCGGGCTGGGCGTGGCGGCCGTGCCGAAGCTCGCGCTGGACACCGTGCACCCCGGTGTGGCGGTGCGCCGCCTGCGCCGCCCGGAGCCGACCCGCGCCATCTGCGCGGCCGTCCGGGAGGGCGACCGGTCGTCACCGGCCGTGCGGACCCTGCTGGACGCGCTGACGGCCGCGATCGCCTGAACCCGGCCGCCCGCGCCGCCGGTGCCGGGCCGGGCCGCCGGTGCCGGATCAGGCCGCCCGCGCCGGGCCGCCGGTCCGGGTCCGCGCCGGGTCGTCGGGCTAGACCCGGCCCAGGTGGTGGTCCCTGGCGATGAACAGCCCCTGGCGCTCCCACTTGAGCACGATCAACCGGCGCTCGCGGGACACCGAGTTGTCCTTCATGTTGTAGGTGATCTCGACCTCGTACGCGTACGGCTCGTTGATCTTCACGCTGTTCAGCTCGATCGACCGGACCTGGCCCCACCAGCCCTTGTACCCGTCGAGCCCGCCCGAGTTGCTCTGCATCTCGGCGGTGAGCCGGACGAAGCCGTCCTCCACGTTGGTGGGCATCAGCGCGAAGTAGTCCCGGATCGCCTGCTCCTGCTGCTGCGGCGTCGGGTCGGTGGTGATCTTCGCGGGCGGCGGGGTCGGCTTCTTGCTCGGCGTCTCCGACGGCTCGCCGCCGGCGGCCTGCTTGGTGGTCGACGTGGTCGGCCCGGCCGCCTGCTGCTGCTCGCCGCCGTCCTTGGACCACATGCTGGCCAGCAGGATGCCGACCACGGCGGCGGCCACGATCGCCAGCGCCGTGAACACCGTGGACCGCTTGCTCTTGACCGGACCCCGGCTCGCGGGCCTGCCCGCGGGGCGCGGCGCGGCGGCCGGTCGCGCGGGCGGTGGCGACGCGGGCTTCGCCGGGCGCGGCGGCGTCGGCGCGGGTGCCACGCGGGTGGAGTTCGCCGCTGGCGCGAGGGCGCGGGTCGCGGCCTGCTGCGGCACCTGCACGGGCGCGCCCTGCCACGACGGCGGGTGCGACGTCGGCAGCGCCACCGGGAAGTCCGGCGCGGCCCGGCCGGCGGCCACCGCGGCCAGCGCCTCCTTGGCCTCCGCCATCGTCGGCCGGTCCTCCGGCTCGGCGCGCAGCAGGCGCATCAGCAGCGCCGTCAGCGGGCCCGCCTGCTTGGGCGGCGTCACCTTGCCCGACGCGACCTGGTGCAGCAGGGCGATCGTGTTCTCGTTCAGCCCGAACGGCGGCATGCCCTCGATCGCCGCGTACAGCGTGGAACCCAGCGAGAACACGTCCGAGGGCGGGCCGGGGTCGTACCCCTTCGCGACCTCGGGCGCCAGGTAGGCCGGGGTGCCGGCGAGCATCCCGGTCGCGGTGACCGTGACGTCGCCGGTCGCGCGGGAGATGCCGAAGTCGGTGATCTTGACCGTGCCGTCGTCGCCCAGGAGCACGTTGCCCGGCTTGATGTCCCGGTGCACGATGCCCGCGTTGTGCGCGGCGGCCAGCGCGGACGCGACCTGCGAGCCGATCGACGCCACGTCGCGCGGCGGCAGCGTCCCGCGCTCGGACAGCACGGTGGACAGGCTCTTCGACGGCAGGTACTCCATCACCAGCCACGGCTGGCCGTCGTCCTCGGCCACGTCGTAGACCGCGATCGCGTGCGGGTGCTGCAACCGGGCCGCGATCCGGCCCTCGCGCATCGCGCGCCGCTTGGCCTCGTCCGTGTCCGCTTCGGCCAGGCCCGGCTGGAGCAGGAGCTGCTTCACCGCGACGGTGCGGTGCAGGCGCTCGTCGTGCGCCTGCCAGACGATGCCCATCGCTCCGCTGCCGATCCGCTGGCCCAGTCGGTAGCGGCCGGCAACCAGGCGGCCATCGTCGGTCACAGGGTGCTCCAAAGCTGCTCAGGCTGTTTCAGTGACGAACACCGGTTACATCGCCACTAGGACAAGAACGTTGCGCCACCCCAACGGGTTCGGGCTCCACCTTACGAGGTTTCTCAACCACCTGGCGCCGCCTCCGAGGCGGTCGTGGTCGTCGTGGTGGTGGTCGTCGTCCTCGTCGTCGTCGTGGTCGTCGTGGTGGTGGTCGTCGTGGTCGTGGTGGTGGTCGTCGGCGGCTGGGTGGTGGTCGTGGTGGTCGTCGTCGGCTCGTCGTACGTCGTCTCCGGCGGCACCGTGGTGGTGGTCACAGGTGTCGTCGTCGTGGTCGGCGTGGGCGTCTGCGACGAACTGGTGTTGCCCACCTGCGGGCCCTGCGGGTCCTTCCGGTCGAACACGCCCAACATCACCAGGAGGAAACCCAGCAGCAGCAGGCAGACGAGCACGACGGCGGTGATCACCAGCGGCCGGGTGTTGTTCGGCTCGGTCGCCGGCGCGGTACCGGGCGACGTCGCGCCGCCCGTGCGCTGGTCGGGCCGCACCACGCGGGTGCGGTCGGGGTCCAGCACCGTCGTCGCGCCCGCGACCGGCGCGGTGACCTGGGTCGCCGCGGGCACGCCCGCGAGGCTGGGCGTGCGGCCGTGGGCGACGGCGCTGAGCATGTCGCGCGCCTGCGCCATCGTCGGCCGGTCGTCCGGGTTGTAGTTCAGCAGGACGAGCAGGACGTCGGTCAGCGGGCCGTCCAGCGCGGGCGGGTTGATCCGCCCGGCCGCGACGGCGTGCAGCACGCCCAGGGTGTTGTCGCTCAACCCGAACGGCGGCTCGCCCTCGGCCGCCGCGTAGAGCGTCGACCCGAGCGAGAAGACGTCCGAGGCGGGCGTCGGGTCCTGGCCGCGCGCGATCTCCGGCGCGAGGTAGGCGGGCGTGCCCGCGATGAGGCCCGTCTTGGTGACGGTCACGTCGTCGCTGGCGCGGGAGATGCCGAAGTCGGTGATCTTGACCAGGCCGTTGTCGGCGAGGAGCACGTTGCCCGGCTTCACGTCCCGGTGGACGATGCCCGCGGCGTGGGCGGCGGCCAGCGCGGCGGCGGCCTGCGCGCCGATCCGCGCGACCTCGACCGGGTCGAGCGGGCCGTGCTCGGCCATCGTGTCGGCCAGGCTGTTGGACGGCAGGTACTCCATGACGAGGCACGGAGCGCCGTTCTCCTCCACCACGTCGTAGACGGCGATGGCGTTGGGGTGGTGCAGCTTCGCGGCGATCCGGCCCTCGCGCATGGCGCGCTGGATGGCCTCGTCCTGCTCGGTGGCGTCGAGGCTGGGTTGGAGCAGCAGCTGCTTGACCGCGACGATGCGCCCGAGGCGCTCGTCCTGGGCGCGCCAGACGACGCCCATGGCGCCGCTGCCGATCCGGTCGAGGAAGCGGTAGCGCTCGGCGATGAGCCGGCCGTCGGTCACCGGACCACCTCGCTGGGGCGCTGCGGGACCGCGGCAAGGGCAGCAGGTCTCACGCTCGGGCTCCTCGTCGTGCGGATCGGTGCGCGGACAGCCTACCCCGCCGGTGACGACGGCTTTCGGGCCGTTGCGCAGGTCACGCCGGCTACGTCCGGACCGGGAAGGGATACCTGAATCCGGGTCGGTCGGCCACCTGTTCGGGTGAAGATCGCGACATTTGAGTCCGAACGGCCCAACGCGCGAGCGCCGTGGGATTCGCGGTGCCGGGGCCCGTCCGTCCCGCGCTGAGCCAACCACACGGCGCGGGCGGGAGCCGGCCCGTGGCGGGGATCGGTGGAGTGCTCCTCGGCACAGTCGGGCACGGTCGGCCCGGCCCCGGTCGCGTCCGGGCGCCGGTGTCCGGGGTGTGGCGCGGTGGCCCGGTGGGCGGTGCGAGCCGTTGGCCGCCCGCCTCGTTCGGGTGAGGGACGGGCGGGTGATGGGGCCGGTGCCCGGTGACGGGGCGGAGTCCGGTGCGCCGCGCGTGCGCCGGTGCGCCGGCGGGCGTGTCCCGCGTCGCGCGTCCGCTCGCCGGGCGCGTCGGCCGTCCGGGGTCGGGCCCCGACCGCCTCGTCCCGCCGTGCCTAGCGCTGCTGCTGGGCCGGCGCGAAGAAGTCGAACCCGCCGATCGGCTCCAGGATGCCGCCCAGGTCGATGCCGATCCCGATGCCCGGCGCCTCGGAGGGCGGCGGCGTCGAGGGCCGCGTGGACGGCGGCGTGGACGGCGGCGTGGAGGGCTGGGTGCCGGTCGACGGCGGCGGGGTGGTGCTGTCCGAGGACGGCGGCGGGTTGCCGGTGCTCGACGGGGGCGCCGGTGGCTGCGTCGTGGGCGGCGTGGTGGTCGACGGCGGGTGGTCGGTGGTGGGCGGCTGCTCGGTGGTCGGCGCCTGCTCCGTGGTGGTGGCGGCGGGTGGCGCGGGCTGCTGCGTCGCCCGCTGGCGCTTGGTGGTGGTGGTGGTCGTGGCGGTGCTCGACGACGTCTCCGTCTGGTCGGTGGTCTGCGGCGCCTGCTGCTGCTTCGCCGCCGCCACCAGGTCGTTGCCGACGGTGTTCGTGCTCCGCGCGGCGGGCCGGGTGTCGAAGCGGACCTCGGCCAGCGGGCGCTCGTCCGGCGACGACAGCAGGTTGGTCGCGGTGAACGCCACCGCGCCGGCCAGGACCACGCCGCCGCTCGCCATCGCCACCAGCTTCGGCACCGACAAGCCGCCGCCGCGCTCCTCCTCGCCCGCCCGGCCCTCGCGGCGCAGCAGTTCGGTGATGTGCAGCTCGCGACCCGACAGGTCCCGCCCCGGTGCGAACCGGACGGTCTCCTCGTCGGTGATCCGCGGGATCGGCTGGGTCTCCGCCTCGCGCCGGGCGATCAGGTCGGCGACGGACAGCTGCGCCGTCGCGCCGTCCCGTCGACGGCGTTTGTCGTCGTTCGACACCGGAGATCACCTTTCCCGAAGAGTTGCGTTGAGCTACCAGCCGGGAACATGGATACCGAATCGTGACCGAATCCGTAACCCCTTTGGGCGAACTTTCCTCATTAATAGCCAATGTTATCCACGCACAGTGATGGCGGTCAGCTTGATCGTCACCCAGCGTCAACTGCGTTGCGCTGAGAGGACCTGCGTGCCGACGATGCGCGGGCGGCTGGTGTCGGTCAACCAGAACGCCTGCTCGACCCTCATCCACCGCCCCGAGACCTCCTGGAGCGACACCACCGCGAGCACCGAGCCGTCCGGGCGGAGCACGGTCGAGTCGACGCTGATCGCCCGGATGCCGTCCCACGACGCCGCGAAGTCGCGCGTGCTCTCGCCGACCAGCTCGGGCGCCAGCAGCCGCACCGCGTCGGCGGGCTTGGCGGGCAGCAGGTCGTAGAACTGCCGCACCGCCTCCACCCGCGGTTTCGCCCTGGCCGTCACCGAGGGCGGCGGCACGACCTCCGAGGTGCCCGGCGGCGGTTCCACCGGCACGTCGGCGACCGGCGGCACGAACGGTTCCCGCGCGGGCTCCGGCGCGTCGGGCACCCCGCCGAGCTCCGCCGCCAGCACGTCCGGCCGCAGCGCGGACGACCCGGTGATCTCGCCCGGCGGCTCGGCGTCGGGCTGCTCCCGGCCGCCGCTCCGGGTGCCGGCGAGGATCGAGGCCGTCACGACGAACGCGAGCAGCACCAGCGCGCCCGTCGTCAGGCCGACGGCCTTCGCCGCCCGGTTGGCCCGGTGCGGCGCGGCCTGGTGCGTCGGCTCCCCGAGCAGCTCGCTGACCAGGGCCTCCGACGCGGTCCGCGCGTGGTGCGGCGCGTGCGGCGGCGCGGGTTGCCTCCTGATCAACTCGGCCACCGTGACCGATCCCGCGCGGTTGTGCCTGCGACCGCTCGTCGTGAGGCGTTGCACTGGCGACTCCCTCGTGCCTGTGTCGTCAGCGAGAACTCGTACCGTGCCGGACCAGCGCGAATCCAGTCGATCGGCGGCATTCACCCTTTCGTGGCGGTCAGTGGCGAGCCGCGGTCCCTCGATCGGGCGATCAAGTGGGGGGAGGGCCGAAGTCGTGCGGCCGGGACCGACCGCTAAGCGCCGGCGAACGGCCGCTCGTCGCGGATCACCAGGTCACCGGTGGTGGTGAAGACCAGCTCGCGCTTCTCGGTCCGCCGCGTGCCGTCCTGCTCCGTCACGTGCAGCGTGCTGACCGCGACGCCGCGCACCGGGTCGACGCTGACCTCGCTCACCCGGACCTCCGCGACGTCCGCGAACCGCCGCTCCAGCAGCGCCTCGGCGTCACCCCGGAACGCGTCCGAGACCAGCGACAGCGCGCCGCCGGCCGCGAGCAGCTCGTAGAAGCGCTCGGCCCGCGCCGCCATCTCCGCGCCGTCGACGAGCGGCGCCGCGGCGTTGGGCACCGTCCGGACGGTCGGCGGCGGCGGCTCGTCCGGCGTCGGGCCGGGCTCCGGGACGGCGGCGGTGCCCGCGGGCGCGACCGCGACCCGCGCCGGCCGGCCCGCGGTCGACCGGAGGCCGTCGGGCCGCGCGGCCGGCGTGCCGATGACGCCCAGGCCCGCCTGGTACGGCGGCGCGGTGGCGGTGGGACCCGGCACGACCGGCGCGGCGCTCGGGTAGCCCGGCATCCCGATCGGCTCCGCGGGCGCGCTCACGCCCACCAGCTCGGCCGCAGCGTAGGCCAGGCCGACCAGCACGGCGGCCGACGACAGCACCGCGAACCACGCGGCCCGCCGCCACGTCCGGGGCGGCGTCACCGAGGCGGGCACCAGGCCGATGTCGAACTTGCGCAGCCCCGCGGCGTCGGTGTCCGCCAGCGGGTCGCGGGTGCGCTGGAGCGGCAGCTCGTCCAACCGGATCGCGCGCGGCGCGGTGGCCGGGCGGGCGGGACCGCCGCGCGGCGGCCGCCGGGCCGCCCCGTCGTCGTCCAGCCGGTGCCGACCCGACCGCTGCTGCTCCGCGATGTCCATGCCTGTGCCGACCCCTCCCACCCCGCCCGCCCGGCGCCGGGCCGGTCGTCGTCCGCCTGTCCAGGGGGGCAGGGGTCGGGGTGGGACGAGACCCTGCGCCGAGGCCAGGGTAGGTGGGGAATCCGCTGGTGGCAGGCCGGATCAGGGGCGGATCAGCCTTGCGGGAGCGCGTGGCACCCGACCGAGTGAAGTTCAGCTTCCGCTGTTCAACCGCTTGCGGCTGCTCTGCAACGCGTTCGTGGCCGTCAGGCCCGCGCCACCGGCGATCAGCGCGCCGATGATGTCGCTGGCGGTGTTGCCGCCGGTCGTGATCAGCAGGCCGACCAGGGCGATGACCGTGGTGACGCCGGCGACGGTCCACCGGCTGCGGACGTACTGCGCGATCGGCGCGCCGGCCGCTCGCTTGGACTTGGCCGCCGAGCCGAGCATGGCCAGGTAGCCGTCGTGGGCCAGCGTGGCGAGCACGCCGAGGATCGCGATGAGGCCCGTGATGAGGCCGAGGACTCCCATGACCCCAGTGTGCCCCGCGACAACGGAGTTGGTGCATGGGTGATCGCCCTGATATCCCCCTGGTGTGGAGTTGTTCTGGCATGACGCCTGTCTGGAGCACGACACCGGCGAGGGGCTGTGGGAGCTGCCCGGCCGGTGGGAGTGGTTGGACGCGCCCGAGCCGCACCCGGAGAACGCGGCGCGCCTGCGCACGTTCCGGCACGCCCTGACGCACGGCCCGGTCGCGCCGCACCTCACGTGGTCGACCGGCCGGTTCGCCACGGACGAGGAGCTGGCGCGCGTCCACTCGGACGCATACCTCGCGCACGTGTACAAGGCGTGCCACGCCGGGGAACGGGTCTCACTGGAGACCAACACGGTGGTCGGCCCCGGCTCGTGGGACGCGATCCGCGCCGCCGCCGGCACGGCGCTCGCCGCGTGGGAGGCGGTCGAGTCCGGTCGGACCCGCCTGGCGTACGCGCTGGTCCGACCGCCCGGCCACCACGCGCAGCGGTCGCTCGCGGACGGCTACTGCATGGTCAACAACGCGGCGCTGGTCGCCGAGACGGCCCGCCGCGCCGGGCGGCGGGTCGCGGTCCTGGACTGGGACGTCCACCACGGCAACGGCACCCAGGACGTCTTCCGCGACGCCGAGGACGTCCTCACCGTCTCCGTCCACATGCGGCACGGCCCGTGGGGCGTGAACCACAAGCAGACCGGCGGCCCCGAGGAGAGCGACGGCGCGAACCTGAACATCGAGCTGTCCCTCGGCGCGGGCGACACGGCCTACCACCGGGCGCTGACCGAGGTCGCCCTGCCCGCGATCCGGGCGCACGGCGCGGACTTCCTCGTCTGCGCCTCGGGGTTCGACGGCTCGGCGTTCGACCCGAACGGGCGGCACAACCTGACCGCCGCGGGCTACCGGGGCATCGGCCGGGAGGTGGCGGCGCTGGACCTCCCGACCGTCCTCACCCAGGAGGGCGGCTACCTGCGGGGCTACGCGGCGCTGTGCCTGCACGCGCTGGTCGAGGGCCTGGTGGGCACCGGCCCGCTGCTCGACGACCCCCTCGCCTACGTGCCGGACGAGACCCGGCTGGTGGACCGCGACCTGGCCAGGGCCGTCACCGGCCGAGCGGCCCGCGACCGAGCTTGAGCAGGATCATCGCGAGGTCGCGACCCTCCGGGCCCAGCTCCTTGTAGCGGTTGAGGACGTCGATCTCCCGGTTGTGCACGATCCGGGTGCCACCGGCGGCCATCCGCGCGGCGCCGATGGTCCTGGACACTGCCACGCGCCGCTTGACCAGGCGCAGCAGCTCCGCGTCCAGGTCGTCGATCTCCTTGCGCAACGCGTCGATGTCCTCGTGCGCGGGCGCGGTGTCGGTGCTGTTCATCGGGGTGGCCTCTCGACTGGTGGTGGAGCCCCGGTCCCGGAAGCGGCGAAGCCCCGGAATCCGAGGACTCCGGGGCTTCGTGGGTGCTTGGCGCGCTAGCGGTCCACGGGAGCCGGAGTCCGGTTCCCGTAAAAAAACTCGAAGTGGGCCGTGCGCACCGCGCCATCATGCCACAGCCGACGGGTTGTCGGGGGCACCCGGTAACGTGAACACACGATGAGCGCCTTGTTCGACTTGCCCTCAAGTCCCCCTGCTGCCCGGTCCTCGAACCTGCTGGACGACCTCAACCCGGCCCAGCGCCGGGCGGTCGAGCACGCCGGTTCGCCGCTGCTGGTCGTCGCGGGCGCGGGCTCGGGCAAGACCAGGGTGCTCACCCGCCGCATCGCCTACCTGCTCGCCGAGCGCCACGTGCACCCCGGCGAGATCATGGCGATCACGTTCACCAACAAGGCCGCGGCCGAGATGAAGGAGCGCGTCGCCGACCTGGTGGGCCCGCGCGCCCGCGCGATGTGGGTGTCGACGTTCCACTCGATGTGCGTCCGGGTCATGCGCCGCGAGGCGAAGACGCTGGGCATGTCGTCGAACTTCTCCATCTACGACTCCGACGACACGCGCCGGCTGATCACCCTCGTCGCGCGCGACCTCGACCTGGACCCCAAGCGCTACCCCGCCCGCACGCTCGCGATCCACATCTCGAACCTGAAGAACGAGCTGGTGGACGTCGAGACGGCCAAGGAGCAGGCGGGCAACGACCTGGAGCGCCGGGTCGCCGAGGTCTACGAGAGCTACCAGCGCCGGCTCACCGAGTCGAACTCGCTGGACTTCGACGACCTGATCATGCGCACGGTCGAGCTGCTCCAGCGCCACCCGGACGTGGCCGAGCACTACCGCCGCCGCTTCCGGCACGTGCTGGTGGACGAGTACCAGGACACCAACCACGCCCAGTACACGCTGGTCCGCGAGCTGGTCGGCACCGGCCAGGACGGCGTGCCGCCGGGCGAGCTGTGCGTGGTGGGCGACGCCGACCAGTCGATCTACGCCTTCCGCGGCGCGACGATCCGCAACATCGTGGAGTTCGAGCGCGACTACCCGCAGGCCACGACGATCCTGCTGGAGCAGAACTACCGGTCCACGCAGACCATCCTGACGGCCGCGAACGCGGTCATCTCGCGCAACCCCGGCCGCCGCGACAAGCGGCTGTGGAGCGACCTGGGCGACGGCGAGAAGATCGTCGGCTACGTCGCGGACAACGAGCACGACGAGGCGGCGTTCGTCGCGGGCGAGATCGACCGGCTGGTCGACGGCGGCGACGCGAACAACGGCGAGATCGCCGTGTTCTACCGGACGAACAACCAGTCGCGCGTGTTCGAGGAGATCTTCATCCGGCTCGGCCTGCCGTACCGGGTGGTCGGCGGCGTGCGGTTCTACGAGCGGCGCGAGGTGCGCGACGCGCTGGCGTACCTGCGGACGCTGGCCAACCCGGACGACACGGTGTCGCTGCGGCGCATCCTCAACGTGCCCAAGCGCGGCATCGGCGAGCGCGCGGAGGCGTGCGTCTCCACCTACGCCGAGCGCGAGCGGATCAGCTTCGCGCAGGCGCTGCGGGAGGCCGTGCGCGGCAAGGTGCCGATGCTGAACCCCCGGTCGCAGAAGGCCATCGCCGGGTTCGTCGAGCTGCTGGACGAGCTGGGCGAGCTGGTGGAGCGCGGCGACGACGTGGCCGACGTCCTGGAGGCCGTGCTGGACCGCACGGCGTACCGGGCGGAGCTGGAGGCCAGCGAGGACCCGCAGGACCACACCCGCGTGGAGAACCTGAACGAGCTGGTCACGGTCGCGCGCGAGTTCACCGACCTGGGCGCGGCGGCCCAGGCCGAGGCGGGGGAGCCCGCCGACGAGGGCCTGCCCGCCGAGGGGTCGCTGGCCGCGTTCCTGGAGCGCGTGTCGCTGGTCGCGGACGCCGACCAGGTGCCGGACGCGGAGTCCGACGGCGTGGTCACGCTGATGACGCTGCACACCGCGAAGGGTTTGGAGTACCCGGTGGTGTTCTGCACGGGCTGGGAGGACGGCGTCTTCCCGCACCTGCGGGCGCTGGGCGACCCGACCGAGCTGGCCGAGGAGCGCCGCCTGGCCTACGTCGGCATCACGCGGGCCCGGCAGCGGCTGTACCTGTCGCGGGCGCTGGTGCGCTCGGCGTGGGGCCAGCCGTCGGCGAACCCGGCGTCGCGCTTCCTGGACGAGATCCCGGCGGACCTGGTCGAGTGGCGGCGGGTGGAGCCCAAGCGCTCCGGGCCGTCCACCGCGACGACGTGGGGCCGCCGCTCCGACTCGCCCGCGCGGCCCGCGCCGGCGAACGCCGCGTGGAAGGACACGCCCGCGCTCAAGCTGGACGTGGGCGACCGGGTGAGCCACGACAAGTACGGGCTGGGCAGCGTCGTCGCGGTGGACGGCTCGGGGCCCCGCGCCACCGCCACCATCGACTTCGGCAGCGCGGGGAAGGTCCGGCTCATGCTGATCGGCGGCGTGCCCCTCGTGAAGCTGTGAGGGCGGCCGGCAGGCCCGCCGCCACCGGCACCAGCGCCGCGAGCCGGTAGCCCTCCAGCGGGGTGTCGCCGAGCGCGGCGACGGCGGTCACGCCCGCCACGCCGAGCGCCGCGCCGAACTGGAACGACGTGTTGTACAGGCCGCCCGCGAGGCCCTGCTCGGCGTCGGCGACGCCGGTCGTGGCGACGATCGTCATCGGCCCGTACGCCAGCGTGAGCGCCAGGCCGACCAGCAGCGCGGACGGGAACAGCTGCCAGTAGCCCCAGCCCTCGTCGATCCGCAGGAGCCACGCGTAGCCGGCGGTCGCGGAGAGCAGCCCGGCGGTCATCACCCGGACCAGGCCGAACCGCCGGACCAGGTGCGGCGTCAGGGTCGGCGCGAGCACCGCGTCGACGCCGCTGACGAGCAGCGCGAGACCGGTCTCCAGCGCGGACCAGCCGAGCACCTGCTGGAGGTAGAGCACCGCGACGAGTTGGAAGCCGAAGAACGACCCGGCGAACAGCAGCGCCACCAGGTTGACGCGGACCAGGCCGCGGACGCGGAGGACGCCCGCCCGCACCAGCGGCTCGGCGGCCCGGCGCTCGACCACCGCGAACGCCGCCAGCAGCGCCAGGCCGCCGACGAGGGCGGGCCAGGCGCCCTCGGCGATGGCCAGCACCAGCAGCAGCATCCCGCCCGTGGCGGTGGCCGCGCCCGCCACGTCGAACCGGCCGCCCCCGTGCCCGGTGTCGCGGGGGATGACCCGCACGGACGCGACGAGGACCAGCAGCGCGAGGGCGACCGGGGCGAAGAACACCCACCGCCAGCCCACCGCGGTCAGCAGCCCGCCGGCGACCATGCCGAGGGTGAACCCGGCCGCGCCGACCCCGCCGTACACCAGGAGGGCCCGGTCGCGCCGCGGGCCGTCGAACGTGGTGGTGATGATGGAGAGGCCCGTCGGCGTGAGGAACGCGGCGCTCACGCCCGTGACGAACCGGGCGAGGATGAGCACCCACCCGTCCTGCGCGAGGCCGCCGAGGCCGGAGAACGCCACGAAGACGGCCAGCCAGCACAGGAACACCCGACGCCTGCCGAGCAGGTCGGCCGCGCGCCCGCCGAGCAGCATGAAGCCGCCGTAGCCCAGCACGTAGGCGCTGATCACCCACTGGAGGCCGCCGGCGGTCATGCCCAGGTCCGCCTGGATGGACGGCAGCGCGACGCCCATCAGGGAGACGTCGAGGCCCTCCAGGAAGATCGCGCCGCACAGCACCAGCAGGACGCCCCACTCGCGCCCGCCCAACCGTGCGGTGGTGTCCGTAGTCGCCACAACCCCTCCCAATTCCTTGCATGTGCATACAAGGTTGGGTGAGGATGGGCGACCGTGGAAGAGGGCACTTCGAAGTCACCTGGGCACCGCGAGGGAACCGAGGACGACCCGAGGCAGTGGGACACGCGGTCCGACTGCCTGGTGCGCGACATGTTGGACCGGGTGTCCGACAAGTGGTCGTTGCTGGTCATGGGGTACCTGGAGGACGGGCGGCAGCGGTTCAACGAGCTCGGGCGCAGGGTCGACGGGGTGAGCCGGCGCGTGCTGGCCGCCACCCTGCGCCAGTTGGAGCGCGACGGGCTCGTGGAGCGCACCGCGCACCCGACCGTGCCGCCGTGCGTGGAGTACGAGCTGACGCAGCTCGGGGCGACGCTGCACCGCACCCTGCGGCCCCTAGTGCGGTGGGCCGAGGAGCACGAGCAGGACGTCATCGCGGCGCGCGCGGCGTTCGACCGGCGGTCGGGCGCGGCGTGACACCGGCCATTCCGGGAACACGGGAATTCCGGGGCAACCCCACCGGCTTCCGGGCGTCTTAAGGGTGTCGCGAGCGGAACGGCCGGGGCGATCGGGGCGAACCGGTCGGCGGGAACCGCTCGCGGGCAAGGGGGACGCGGGAGCCGCTTCGGGGGCGGCGAGCGCGTGACAGGGGATCACCGGGGGGTGGTCCGAGGGAGAGCGAAGGCCGGGTCGCGGGTGCGACCCGGCCTTTTCCGCGCCGTGGCGGTGGTGCCGTGCGGAGGCGCCGCAGCGGGGTGTTGCAGCGGGGTGTTGCAGCGGGGTGGCGGTGGCTGCGGGTACCACCGCGGACGTGCGGTCGGTCCGACGCGGGCGGTCGGCCCGGCTTCAGACGGTGATGCCCCTGGAGTTCAGCCAGTCGAGCGGGTTGATCTTCTTGCCGGCCGGGTTCCAGACCTCGAAGTGGAGGTGCGGACCGGTGGAGAAGCCGCGGTTGCCCATGCGCGCGATCTGCTCGCCCGCCTGGACGACCTGGCCCTTGCGGACGGAGTAGGTGTCCACGTGCCCGTAGACGGTGACCGTGCCGTCGGGGTGCTCGACCTTGACCCAGAGCCCGAAACCGCTTGCCTGACCGGCCTCGATCACGACACCATCCGCGGCGGACAGGATCGGCGTGCCGATCGGTCCGGCGATGTCGATGCCGTAGTGCATCTCGCCCCAGCGACCGCCGAAACCGGAGGTGAAGTCGCCGTTCGCGGGGCGGGCGTACTTCGGGCGCTTGGCCTCGGCCTCGGCCGCCTCGCGGTCCTCGGTGATCCGGGCGCTCTTGGTGAGCTTCTGGGCCTCGGCGGCGGGGTCGACGGTCTTGGCGACCGGCAGGACCTGCGGCGACGCCGGTCCGGTGCCGCCGACGCCGAACGCGGCGGCGCCGTCGGCGGCGGCGTTCGCGAGGGGCGTGACCTCGTCGGCGGGCGCTTCGGGGCCGGAGCCCAGCGCCTGGAGCGTCTGACCTGCGCCGGCGGCGGCGAACGCGCCGACGGCGACGGCGGCGACCACGATCCGGCCGCGCAGCGCCGAGGGCGGCGGCGGGAGCCGGTGCGTCCCGGTGGGACGCGTGGAGGCGCGGTCGACCGCGTCTTCGAGCACAGCGGAACTGCCTGGGCCGCCGGGGGAGCGGTGTCGGGACAAAACCATGCCTTCCGTCTTCGGGGAGTCCGGTCGACACCGGGCGGGGGAACCCGGTTGAGCCAGTCGGGGTACCGGCTCGTTGTCCTGCTTGTGACCAGACCGTGACAACGGACCGGGGGACAGTAACGGGGCGAGAGCCTCGTAGGCAATCCCTGACCGCGATGTCTACCGATTAGCGGTCAGGGGGAGGGCAGGGGTGGGGCGAGGTGACGGTCGGTCGAAGTCGCGCTCGCGAAACCCTCACTTACAGGCACGATGGGGTGGTTCTCGGTGTCCTGCGGACGAGTGGCCGCCGTCACGATCACGTGCACAGTGCGAGTATCGACCGGTAGTGAAAGGTGACCTGAATCACGTATCTGGTGCTCCTCGACGAGCAACGAGGGGTGCTCCAACCGGGCGTGCCGCTGCGGGATCACGACCTGGTCCAGCTCGCTCCACACGACCACGAACCGGGTCCGGCACGGCGGGCAGGGCGCGGCCAGCTCGGACAGGAGCTCCGAACCGGGGCGCAGCTGGCGGGTCAGCGAGGTGGGGAAGAGGTAGGCGGCCAGCGTCCCGCCGTGCGGGGTGCCCAGGGTGATCAACGTGCGCACGCGGGCGTCGCCGCGCAGGCGCTGCACGTAGTAACGGGCGATCAGGCCGCCCAGCGAGTGGCCCACGACGTGGACCCGGTCGGACCCGGTCTGCTCGCAGATCCGCTCGACGTGCTCGCCGAGCAGCGCGGCCGACCGCCGGACGTCGCCGGTCAGCGCGGTCAGCACGCTGAAGTTGACGGCGTGCACCACCCCGAAGCCGCGCCTCCGCAGCGCCCCCGACAGCACTGCGAAGGCGGACCGGTTGTCCCCGATGCCGTGCACCAGCACGATCGGGGTGCCCGCCGCGTCCATCGCCGAAACCAGCAGGCCGCGCCGCCGCGGCGAGAGCCGGTCGGTGCGGTAGTGCCGGAGGTGCCCCTCGGGCCGCCACCGCTGCTCCAGCGCGCCCCACGGGTAGAGCACCGCGTGCGCGGCCAGCCACGCCGCTTCCACCACGGCGCCGCGCACGCCGCCGGGCGTCGCGACGCCGCGCGCGACACCGGCCACCCCGCCCAGGACGCCGCCGACCACGTCCGCGCCCGCGCCGACCGCCTGGCGGACCGCGTCGGCCCTCGCGCCCACCGCGTCGCGGACGGTGCCGATCCCGACCGCGTCGCGCACGGTGTCGGCGTCGGTGCCCACCACGTCCGTCCCGGTGCCCACCACGTCCGTCCCGGTGCCCACCGCGACGGCGTCGGTCCCCGTGCCCACCGCGTCGCGCACCGCGTCGACGCCGGACCCGACCGCGTCCCGGAGGGCGTCCGCCCCGGTCCCGACCGCGTCCCGCACGGCGTCGGTCCCGGTGCCGACCGCGTCGCGGACCGCGCCCACCCCAGCCCGGAGCCCGGTACCGACCCGCTCGAAGATCGACCGCGCGCCACCCATGAGGCTGAAAGTAGGTGAGATTTCCACGAAACGGGACTACCCGACGGCGGTCGTGGACATGCCGGGCCGCTCCACCGCCGTTTGCTAGCGTCGGGCCGGTGATCCGCACCGCTGAAGCGGCGCCCCCGGCGTCGAGCAGGCTCCGCACGGCGTTCGGGTTCGCGGCGGCGGGCGCGCTGTGCGGCGCGGTCGGGGCCGCGCTGCCGGTGGTCGACGGCAGCGCGCCGCCCGCGTACACCGCGTGGCCGCTGCTCGCCGCCCTCGCCCTGCTCCCGGTCGGCGTGGCCGCCTTCTTCCTGAGCCGCCGCGCGACGACGACGGCCGCCGCCGCGCTCGTGCCCGCGGGCGTCTTCGCGGTGGGCCGGTTCCTGGTCGACCTCCAGGTCCTGGCGGACCCGCTCACCGCGGCCAGGCCCGAGCTGTACCTCCCGACCGCGCTGACCGCGCCGGGCCCGGCCGCCGGCCTGTGGGTGCTGCTCGCGGGCCACGTCCTCACCGCCGCCGCGGGCCTCGTCGCCGCCACCGCCCGGACCGAACCGGAGGGCGGCCGGTCCGAGCGGTTCGGCCTCCCGGCGACGGCGGGTGTCGTCGGCGCGGTCGGCCTGTGCATGGCCCCGTTCGGTTCCTCCGACGCGTTCATCCCGGCCGGCGGGCCGCTGGACGCCCCGCTGCCCGCGCTCGCCGGCGGGTTGCTCGTGGCGCTCGCCGCGCCCGTCCTGGCGGTGCTGTCGGCCAGCTCGGGCGACCCGGACGCCCGCCGGGGCGGCCTGCTCGGCATCGCCGCCGTCCTGGTCGCGCTCGCCGCGCCCGGCCTCGCGACCGCCGTCGCCGTGGACCGGGTCGACGCCGCGCCGGGGCCGTTCCTGGTGCTGGGCGCGGCGGTGGCCCTGGCGTGGCCCGCCACCGGCCGGGCCGGGCACGACCTCGCGCTGCCCGGCCGCCGCCGGCTGCACCTGATCGCCGCGGTCCTGGGCGTCGCGACCGGGGCGTGCGCCGCGCTCGGCGCGCTCACCCGACACCTCGACGTGCCGGCGGGCGTGACGCCGCCGACCGACTACGCCGCCCGCCTGCTCTGGCCGGCGGCGGTCGCCGTGGCGCTGACGGCGCTGCTGCCCAAGGCCCGCCCGGCGTTCGCCGTCGCGCTCGCGGCCGTCCCGCTCGCCGCCGGGCAGGCGCTGGACGCCGCGCTCAACGCCGCCAAGGTGCCGTCGGTCGGACCGGGTCCGGGCGTGTGGTTCACCGCGCTGGCCGTGCTCCTCGCCGGCGCGGCGGCGAGCACCGCCGCGCTGGCCGGCGCGGTCGAGCGGGACGAGGAGGGCGCGGACCGGACGTCGCCGCCGCTGCCGCTGCTCGCCGCCGCGCTGACGGCCGGGCTGGTCGCGGTCGGCGCGTTCGCGCTGCCGGTGCTGGCGGCGCCCGGCTACGTGCCGATCACGGCGTTCGGCCTGCGGGTCGGCTCGTGGGGCCTGCTGATCGCCCTCGTGGCCGTGCTGGTCGCCGTCGGGCTCTCCCTCGTGTCCCGTCCGGGCAGGGGCGCGGCCCTGCTGCTCGGGGCGGCCTGCGTCACCGCGACCCGCGCGCTGGAGTACCCGTTCTCCGCGTCCCGCGCGGCCGGGACGGAACCAGGGCCGGCCCTGTGGCTCGCGCTCGCGACGACCGCGCTCCTGCTGGTCGCGGCCGCGATCCGGGCCGACCGCCGATCCGCTCCCCGACCGGGGTGACGCCCGCGCCGCGCGGGGTGGTGATCGACCTCACCACCTTTATGACCGACCTCACGGGTGTGGGGTGCGGAGTGGTCCGCGCAGGTCGATAGTGTTCTGCGCAGCCGCGTCGAGCCGGTCCCCCCACGGCTATGCCGGCGTTCCAGGTGATGCCTGGTACGTGTGGGCACCAGGCCCCAGCCTGGAGCGCCGGACCTTTCGAGGACCGCACAAGGACGCGGTGTCCGACACCGACGTCGCAGGAGACCCGAGTGGACCTGTACGAGTACCAGGCGAAGGACCTCTTCGCCGCACACGATGTCCCGGTGCTGCCGGGCGACGTGGCGAGCACCCCCGACGAGGCCAAGGCCATCGCCGAGCGGTTCGGCCGGACCGTCGTCGTCAAGGCCCAGGTCAAGACCGGTGGCCGCGGCAAGGCGGGTGGCGTCAAGCTCGCCGAGGACCCGGACGAGACCAAGGTCAAGGCGGAGGCGATCCTCGGCCTGGACATCAAGGGCCACGTCGTCCACCGCGTGCTGGTGACGCCCGCGTCCGACATCGCCGAGGAGTACTACTTCTCGTTCCTCCTCGACCGCGCCAACCGCACCTTCCTCGCGATGGCGTCCGTCGAGGGCGGCATGGACATCGAAGAGGTCGCCGCGACCAAGCCCGAGGCGCTGGCCAAGGTGCCCGTGGACGCGATCAGGGGTGTCGACCGGGCCAAGGCCGACGAGATCGTGGCCGCCGCCAAGTTCCCCGCCGAGGTGGCAGACCAGGTCGCCGACGTGATCGTGAAGCTGTGGGAGACCTTCGTCGCCGAGGACGCGACCCTGGTCGAGGTCAACCCGCTGGTCCGCGACCCCGAGGGCCGGATCGTCGCCCTCGACGGCAAGGTCACGCTGGACGAGAACGCCTCCTTCCGCCACCCCGGCCACGAGGCGCTCGTCGACAAGCAGGCCGAGGACCCGCTGGAGGCGAAGGCCAAGGCCAAGGGCCTCAACTACGTCAAGCTCGACGGCCAGGTCGGCATCATCGGCAACGGCGCCGGGCTCGTCATGTCCACGCTGGACGTCGTCGCCTACGCGGGCGAGCGGCACCAGGGCGTCAAGCCCGCGAACTTCCTGGACATCGGCGGCGGCGCGTCCGCCGAGGTGATGGCCAACGGGCTGGACATCATCCTGCACGACCCGGACGTGCGCAGCGTCTTCGTGAACGTGTTCGGCGGCATCACCGCCTGCGACGCGGTCGCCAACGGCATCGTCGCGGCGCTGGGCATCCTGGGCGACGAGGCGACCAAGCCACTGGTCGTCCGCCTCGACGGCAACAACGTGGAGGAGGGTCGCCGCATCCTCGCGGAGGCGAACCACCCGCTGGTGACCGTGGTTGACACGATGGACAACGCGGCCGACAAGGCCGCCGAGCTCGCGGCTGCGGGGGTCTGACGATGGCTATCTTCATCAACAAGGACAGCAAGGTCATCGTCCAGGGCATGACCGGCGCCGAGGGCACCAAGCACACCAAGCGGATGCTGGCGTCCGGCACGAACATCGTCGGCGGCGTGAACCCGCGCAAGGCGGGGGAGAAGGTGACCCTCGACGCCGGCTCGGGTGCGGGCGCCCCGCAGGAGGTCGTGCTGCCGGTGTTCGGCACCGTGGCCGAGGCCATCGAGGCGACCGGCGCGAACGTGACCGTGATCTTCGTCCCGCCCGCCCACGCCAAGGCGGCCGTGATCGAGGCGATCGACTCCGGCATCGGCCTGGCCGTCGTGATCACCGAGGGCATCCCGGTGCACGACACCGCCGCGTTCTGGGCGCACGCCGTGGCCACCGGCAACAAGACCCGGATCATCGGCCCGAACTGCCCCGGCCTGATCAGCCCCGGGCAGTCCAACGCGGGCATCATCCCGGCCAACATCTCCGGCGCGGGCAAGATCGGCCTGGTGTCCAAGTCGGGCACGCTGACCTACCAGATGATGTACGAGCTGCGCGACTTCGGCTTCTCGACCGCCATCGGCATCGGCGGCGACCCGATCATCGGCACCACGCACATCGACGCCCTGGAGGCGTTCGAGGCCGACCCGGAGACCTCGGCGATCGTGATGATCGGCGAGATCGGCGGCGACGCCGAGGAGCGGGCCGCGGCCTACATCAAGGACCACGTCACCAAGCCCGTCGTGGGCTACGTGGCGGGCTTCACCGCGCCCGAGGGCAAGACGATGGGCCACGCGGGCGCGATCGTGTCCGGCTCGGCGGGCACCGCCCAGGCCAAGAAGGAAGCCCTGGAGGCGGCGGGCGTGAAGGTCGGCAGGACGCCGTCCGAGACCGCCGCGCTCATGCGGGAGATCATGGGCTCGATCGGCTGATCAGCCACCTGATCGGGGAAGGTCATCTCCACCCGGAGGTGGCCTTCCCCGCAGTTGTGCGTCCGTCAATGCGCACATCCGGGGGAACCACGGAGGTCCGGTCGCCGTCGGAGAGTGCGCATCGGCTAGCGTTCGGTTGTCGCTAGTAGTCCGTCGGTGGAGGAGGAGACCTCGCCATGTCCGTGCCGTACGGCGCCCCTCAGCAGCAGCCGGGTCCGGCGCAGCAGCCGGCGGTGGGCGTCAACCTGAGCCTCATCCTCCCGCTCGTCGCGGCCGGCCTGGGGCTCATCGCCTACCTGCTGGCCTTCGCCGACGACGTGTCGTCGTTCGGCACCATCGAGTACCTGCTCGCCGCCGCCGCCCTGGCCGGCCTGACGGCGCTGCCGAAGGCGCTCAAGCTCCTGCCCGCCGCGGTGGTGCTCTCGGCGGTGCCGACGCTGCTGTTCCTCCAGGCGATCATCAAGAGCGAAGCCGACGTCAAGGGCATGCAGATCGTCGTGCTGATCATCGCGCTGCTGGAGACGGCCGCGATCGTGCTCGCGCTGCTGCTCGACTCCGGCGTCGTGAAGTTCGAGCCCAAGCCGGCCAACCCGTACGGCGGGCAGCCGGGTGGCTGGAACCCGCAGTCCGGTGGATTCCCGCAGACCGGTCAGCACCAGCAGCAGCCCGGCCAGTTCGGCCCGCCGTCCGGCCAGTTCGGCGCGCCGGTCCAGCAGCAGCAGCCCCAGCAGCCCCAGCAGCCCGGTGGCGCGCCGCAGCCCACCTCGTACATGCCGCAGCCCGGCCAGTTCAACCAGCCCGGCCAGGGCACGCCGCCCGGCGGGTTCGGCGGCCAGCAGCAGAGCTGACCCGGTCGTGGGAGGGGTGGTACCGCAGCGTCGGTGCCACCCCTCTTCGCGTGCGCGGCGTGCCTCACCCGAACGGCCGATCCCTCCTGAGACAGTGGAAAGATGCCGGTGCTGCAAACGTCCTCGCACGGCGCCGTGACGGACTCCGTGCGCCCGCCCGAGTTCTCCCGCGCGGAACGCGCCAGGGTGCTCGCCATGACGGCCGCCGGTTCCGTGGTGGTCAGCTACGCGGCCGTCGCGGCGCTGCTGGCGCTCGTCTCGTCCACGGCCGCGCACGCCCGGTTCTCCACCACCGGCGTCCTCACGGCGTCCGCGCCGGGGTGGCTGGTCGCGCACCACGTGCCGCTGCGGTTCGACGGCGGTCAGCTCGGCGTCCTGCCGCTGCTGCCGACCGTCCTGCTGATGCTGCTGGTGTCGCGGGCGGCGGCGGGCGCGGCGGACCGGCTCGGCCTGTTCGAGCCGTTGCAGGCGCGGGGCGTGGTGCTCAGCATCGCCGGCGCGCACGCGGCGTTCGGCGGGGTGGTGGCGTTCCTGCTGGGTGACGGCGGTGTGGTGCGGGCGACGCCGGCGGTGGCGTTCTTCGGCTGCGCGGCGGTGTCCGGGGTCGCGGCGGTGGCCGGGGTGGCGCAGCGGTGCGGCCTGGTCGAGGTGGTGTTCGAGCGGGTCGACCCGGTGGCCCGGCGCGGGCTGCGGGCGGGCGCGGTGGCGTTGGCCGTGCTGGCGGCGGTCGGCGCGCTGCTGCTGGCGTTCGGCCTGGCGGTGTCGTGGCCGGTGACCAGCGGCCTGTTCCGCCAGGCGGGCGGGACCCTCGGCACGGGGCTGGGCATCTGGCTGTTCTGCCTGGCGTACCTGCCCAACGCCGTGGTCGGCGCGATGTCCTACGTCGTGGGCTCCGGCTTCTCGATCGGCGCGGTGACCGTGAGCCCGACGGAGTTCACCGGCGGTCCGGTGCCCGCCGTGCCGCTGCTGGCCGCGTTGCCCGAGGCGCAGACCCCGGTGCTGCCGCTGGTGCTGATCCTGGCCGGCGCGACCGGGGTGCTGGTGGGCGTGTCCCTGCGGGACGCGGCCGAGACGCCGCGTGCGCGGGTGCGGGCCGTGCTGGTGGCGGCGGTGACCGCGGGCGTGGGCGGGCTCGTGCTGGCGGCGGTCGCGGGCGGGGCGCTGGGCAGCGGCGCGTTCAACCCGGTGACCGTGCCCGCCGGCCTGCTGGCGGTGCTGACGGTGGGCTGGATCGCCGTGCCGGGCTCGATCGTCGCCTGGTTCGCGGGCCCCCGCCCGGCTCCGGTCGTGCCCGCCGAGGGCGTCGCCGACGAGCCCGCTGCCGACGACCCGGACGCCGGCGGTGCCGGCGGTTCCGACGTGGACGGACCGGGGGAGCAGGAGGGCGACGACCTGCCGGACGACGAGGCCGACCCCGACCCCGACTCCGACGACGACGACGACTACGACGACGAGGAGGAGGACTACGAGGACGAGGACTACGAGGAAGACGAGGACGACCTTGAGTACGAGGAGGAACTCGAAGAACTCGAAGAGGAATCCTCCGACGACGACCCGGCCGACCCCGAGCCGGACGCGGACGCCGCTGTCGACCCGGACACCGACCTCGACCCGGACCTCGATCCCGACGCGGACCTCGATCCCGACGCGGACGCGGACCTCGACGCGGACGCCGATTCCGACCGCGACCCCGATCGCGGCACCGGCGGGGGCGCCCGCCCCGCCCGTGACCAGACCTGACCGACGGGCCCGACCAGGCAACGCCTAGGCTGCTCCTGAGCTGCTGTGACAGTCCCCAGCAAGGAGAGCACGCTGAGCGCCGCGACCACACTCCGGCTTCCGAACCCCGCGCGGGTCGTCGTCCTCGTCTCCGGTTCCGGAACCCTGATGCAGGCCCTGCTGGACGCCGCGACCGACCCCGGCTACCCCGTCCGGGTGGTGGCGGTCGGAGCGGACCGGGACGGCATCGAAGGTCTCGCCCGCGCCGAGCGCGCCGGCGTGCGCACCTTCACCGTGAAGCTGCGCGACCACGCCACTCGGGACGACTGGGACACCGCGCTGGCCGACGCCGTCGCCGCGCACGAGCCCGACCTGGTGGTCTCCGCCGGGTTCATGAAGATCCTCGGCTCCGCCTTCCTGGCCCGCTTCGGCGGCCGGATGGTCAACACCCACCCCGCGCTGCTGCCCGCCTTCCCCGGCGCGCACGGCGTCCGCGACGCCGTCGACTACGGCGTCAAGGTCACCGGCGCCACCGTGCACCTGGTGGACGGCGGCGTGGACACCGGGCCGATCCTGGCCCAGGAAGCCGTCGTCGTCGGTGCCGGTGACGACGTCGACAGCCTGCACGAGCGCATCAAGGTGGTGGAGCGGCGGCTGCTCGTCGACGTCGTCGCCCGCCTGGCCCGTGAGGGCTGCACCGTGAACGGACGAAAGGTGAGCATCCCGTGACCACTCCTGCCGAGAGGCGACCGGTTCGTCGGGCCCTGATCGGGGTGTCCGACAAGTCGGGGCTGCTGGAACTGGCCACCGGCCTGCACGCGGCCGGAGTCGAGATCGTGTCCACCGGCGGCACGGCGAAGACGCTCGCCGACGCCGGCGTGCCGGTGACGCCGGTGGAGGCCGTGACCGGGTTCCCGGAGGTGCTCGACGGGCGCGTCAAGACGCTGCACCCGCGCGTGCACGCGGGCCTGCTCGCCGACACGCGGCGGCCGGAGCACGTGGCGAAGCTGCGCGAGCTGGAGATCGCCCCGTTCGACCTGCTGGTGGTGAACCTGTACCCGTTCGCCCGGACCGTGGCGTCGGGCGCGTCGCCGGAGGAGTGCGTCGAGCAGATCGACATCGGCGGGCCGGCGATGGTGCGCGCGGCGGCCAAGAACCACGCGAGCGTCGCGGTCGTGGTCGACCCGGAGCGGTACGGGTGGGTGCTGGAGCAGGTCGCCGACGGCGGGTTCACGACGGCGGACCGGCAGTCCCTGGCGGCGGCGGCGTTCCGGCACACCGCGTCCTACGACGTGGCCGTGGCGTCCTGGATGGGCGGCGTGCTCAGCCCCGACGACGAGGGCTCCGGCTTCCCCGGCTGGCTCGGCGCGACGTGGCACCGCGAGCAGGTGCTGCGGTACGGCGAGAACCCGCACCAGAAGGCCGCGCTGTACACGCGGGGCGACGGGCGGACCGGCCTGGCGACCGCGCGGCAGCTGCACGGCAAGGAGATGTCCTACAACAACTTCGTGGACGCGGACGCGGCGTGGCGCGCGGCGTGGGACCACTCGCTGCCGTGCGTCGCGATCATCAAGCACGCCAACCCGTGCGGCATTGCGGTGTCCTCAGTGGAGGGTCCCGGTGCGATCGCGGACGCGCACCGCAAGGCGCACGCGTGCGACCCGGTGTCGGCGTTCGGCGGGGTGATCGCGGCCAACCGCGAGGTGACCGTGGAGCTGGCCGAGCAGGTCGCGGAGGTCTTCACCGAGGTGGTCGTCGCCCCCTCGTACGCCGATGGCGCGGTGGACGTGCTGGCGCGCAAGAAGAACGTGCGCATCCTGGTCGCCGACGAGCCGGTGCGCGGCGGCACGGAGACGCGGGCGGTGTCCGGTGGGCTGCTGGTGCAGACCGTGGACACCATCGAGGCCGAGGGCGACGACCCGACCAAGTGGACGCTCGCCTGCGGCGCCGCGCTGGACGAGGAGGGCCTGGCGGACCTGGCGTTCGCGTGGCGCGCGTGCCGCGCGGTGAAGTCGAACGCGATCCTGCTGGCGTCCGGCGGGGCGACCGTCGGCGCGGGCATGGGCCAGGTCAACCGGGTCGACGCGGCGCGGCTGGCGGTGACGCGGGCCGGTGACCGGGCGCGCGGCTCGGTGGCGGCGTCGGACGCGTTCTTCCCGTTCCCGGACGGGCTCCAGGTGCTGCTGGAGGCGGGCGTGCGGGCCGTCGTGCAGCCGGGCGGTTCGGTGCGGGACGCGGAGGTGATCGCGGCGGCCGAGGCGGCGGGCGCGACCGTCTACCTGACCGGCACGCGGCACTTCGCCCACTAGCGGCAGACCGCCGACACCCGTGCGGGTGCTCGGGGGTCCACCGATTCCCGAGCACCACCGACCCCGCCGGGGGATTCCCCTGCTCCCGGACCGGGCGAGGGGCGCCCCGCTCGGACCGGTCGTCAGCGCTTGGTCAGCTCCTCGGCGGTCTTGCGCACCACGGCCTCGGCGTCCTCGATCGGGAACTCCGAATCGCTGAAGAAACCCTTGTCCCGCCCCGAGTAGCGGATGTTCCACACCACCGCGCCCTTGCGGGCCAACAGGTTCACCTCGGTCAGGTCGGCGGGTGACGACGGGATGACGATGATCGCCTCGTCACCCACCCCCTGGACGGGCTTGGCCTGCTGCCCGGCGGCGTAGCCGGTGAAGCCGGAGTAGTTGCTCTTGGCCTGCTCCAGGTTGCGGTCCTGCTTGTCGGAGAACTTGCTGAAGTCGTAGACGAGGAAGCTCAGGGTGCGCGGGTCGCGGCCGTCCTTGCCCTTGGTCTGCTCCCAGGCGCAGTGGCTCTGCTTGAGCCCCTTGGCGCTCTCGTGCGGCGCCTGGATGAGCCGGAAGCTGCTGACGCGGGCCTGGGCACGCAGCTCGGCGCTCAGCTCGCACTGGGCGACGGGCTGCTCGCCGGGGCCGCCGCCGGGTTCGTCGCTGTAGTCCAGGTACAGCTTGCCGAACACGCCGCCGACGATCAGCACGACGGCACCCACCGCCAAGCCGACGACCAACCCGGTCCGCTTCTTCCGTGGCGGCTGCGGCCCGTACCCGGCCGGTCCACCCGGCCCGCCGTAACCCGGCCCGCCGTAACCCGGCGCGCCGTGGCCGAACCCGCCTTGGCCGCCCGGCGCGCCGTAACCGGGTCCGCCGGGTCCACCCGGTCCGCCTGGTGCGCCGTAACCCGGTGGTGGGAGCGGGCCCGGTTGTCCGGGCTGTGGAGGCTGGTGCTGAGGAGCGTTCACGGTTCCCCCCGTGCGTCGCGGAAGCTGCGCCGAGCAGTGTGCCAGTCACCCGATCGCGGCCCCGGACGCGGCCATTGACATCGGGTGGCCGGAAGGCGATAGGATCGTGCCGTCGTTCGAACAGGTGTTCGACGTCCAGGTCGCCGGCTTCCCACGGCGGTCCGCACACAGGGGTGCGTGCGGATTCGTGGGAGGAGGGTTGGTGTCCAGGTCGGCAACGGCGACGTTGGTCGCGCTCGGGGTAGGCGCGGCCGGCGAGTCGACCGAGGCACCGGCTCGGGTCCTGCCGGTTCGCGGGGAACTGGCGGAGGTCCTCCCGTGGGGCGGCCTGCGGCGGGGCAGCACGGTGTCGGTGCGCGGGTCGACATCGTTGCTGCTCACGCTGTTGGCCCAGGCGACGGCCGAAGGGTGCTGGGCGGTCGTGGCCGGCCTGCCGGGGTGTGGGGCGCTCGCGGCGGCCGAGCTGGGGGTGGCCGTCCAGCGACTCGCCCTGGTCCCTCGTCCGGGGAGGGACCAGGGCGAGGTCGAGCGCACCGTGGCGGCCCTGCTGGACGGGTTCGACCTGGTGTCCCTGGCGACCCCCGTGACACCCGCGACCGCGCGCAAGCTCTCCGCCCGCGCACGTCACCGCAAGTCCGTCCTGCTGCCGTTCGGGTCGTCCTGGCCGGGCGCGGACGTGGAACTGCGCGCTTCCTTCGGCCCGTGGCACGGCCTGGGCGAGGGGCACGGCCTGCTGACCACCCGCACGGCGACCGTCCACGTCGGTGGGCGGGGCGCCGCCGCGCGGGAGAGGACCACGACCCTGCCGCTGCCCGGTCCGACGAGCCCCGAACCGCCCCGCCCGGCCCTGCGCCCGGTGGCGGGGTGATCGGCGTGCGCGCGTCGCGGTGCCCGGCACCTGTCGGCCCCCACCGCAGGGCACCCGACCGGGCAGCGCCCGATCCGAGTGCCCCTGGCCCGTGCAGCCCGCCGGCCCGAGCGACACCCGATTCGTGCAGCGCCCGGCCCGTGCAGCGCTCGATCCGTGCAGCGCTCGACCCGACCCGACCCGAGGAACGAGGTGACCGCGATGTACACCCTCGCCGTGTGGTGCCCCGACTGGCCGGTGGTGGCCGCGTCGGCGGAGGCCGCCCTGCCGCCGCACGTCCCCGCCGCCGTGGTCCGGGGCAACGAGGTCGTCGCCTGCTCCGCCGTGGCCCGCGCGGAGGGCGTCCGGCGCGGCCAGCGCAAGCGCACCGCCCAGGGCCAGTGCCCCGACCTGGCGGTCTTCGAGCACGACGAGGTCCGCGACGCCCGCCTGTTCGAGCCGGTCGCCGCCGCCGTCGAAGAACTCGCGCCCGGCATCGAGGTGGTGCGCCCCGGCCTGGTCACGGTCGCCGCCCAAGGCCCGATCGGGTACTACAAATCACCTGAACGAGCGGCGGAACGGCTCGTCGACCACATCGCCGTCCGGGCCGGCGTGGAAGCGCAGGTGGGCCTCGCCGACGGCCTGTTCGCCGCGACCCTCGCCGCCCAGCGCGGCCGGCTCGTCCCGCCCGGCTGCACCGGCGACTTCCTCGCGCCGCTCGGCATCCACGAGCTCGACCCGCCCGCCGAGCACCGCGAGGACCGCGCCGAGCTGGTCGACCTGCTGCGGCGGCTCGGCCTGCGCACGCTCGGCGCGTTCGCGGGCATCCCGGAGCGCGACGTGGCCAGCCGGTTCGGCAGGCAGGCGGTGCTGGCCCACCGGCTGGCCTCGGGCGTGGTGGAACGGCCCCGCGTGCGCCGCAGGCCGCCGGTGGAGCTGTCCGTGACCGGGGACCTGGACCCGCCGGTGGACCGGGTCGACGCCGCCGCGTTCGCCGCGAAGGCCCTGGCCGAACGCCTGCACCGGGTCCTCGTCCGCCACGGCCTGGCCTGCACCCGGCTGGGCATCGAGGCCACCACCGAGCACGGTGAGCGGTTGCGGCGGGTGTGGCAGTGCGCCGACCCCTTGACGCCGCAGGGCATCGCCGACCGGGTGCGGTGGCAGCTCGACGGCTGGCTCACGCGGGAACGCCTCACCTCGGGCATCCGCCTCCTCCGGCTCGACCCGGAGGAGGTGGTGGTCGCGGGTGCCCGGCAGCCGGCCCTGTGGCCGGGCGCGGGCGAGGACCGGGGCGAAGCCGCCGAACGCGCCGCCCGCGCCCTGGTCCACGTGCAGGGCCTGCTGGGCCCGGACGCCGTGGTGACGCCCGTGCCGCAGGGCGGCCGGGGCCCGGTGGAGCGCGTCCGGCTGGTGCCGTGGGGCGACGAGCGCACACCCGCCACCGACCCGGCGCAGCCGTGGCCGGGTCGGCTGCCCGCGCCGTCGCCCGCGACGGTGTTCGCGTCGCCGGAACCCGCGGCGCTGGTGGACGAGGCGGGCGGGGACGTCGTGGTCACCGGGTACGCCGAGCTGGTCGCCCGGCCGCACCGGATCGTGCACGGCGGGCAGTCGCGGCGGGTCGTGGCGTGGGCGGGTCCGTGGCCCGTGGACGAGCGGTGGTGGGACGACGGGCACGCCGTGCGGGCCGCCCGGCTCCAGGTCCTCGGCACCGCCCCGAACGGGGAAGAGCTGGCGTTCCTGCTGATCCGCGCGGGCGGGAAGTGGGCGGTGGAAGGGGTGTACGACTGATGCCCGGTGACCTGTCCGATGACCGGGGCCCGGCCGACCGGGTCCCCACCGACCGGTGCCCGACCAACCACCGCCCCACCGACCGGGACGTGACCGGCCGGTGCCCCGGCGACTGGGACCTGACCGGCCGGTGCCCCGGCGACCGGGACCTGACCGACCGGGACCTGATCCCGTCACCCCGCCGCGCACCCGAGGAGCTGTTCTGACGTGGGCTGGAACAACCCACCCGTCCGCTGGTCGGAGCTGGAACGCGCGCTGAGGGGCGCGCCACCGCCCGCCGACGGCGGCGACGGCCCGGCGTGGACGCGCAACCGCGAGCGGTACGAGGCCGCGCCGGACTTCGCCGTCAAGGTCGACGAGCTGGGCGCGACCCGGTCCCGCGTGCCGTACGTGGAGCTGCACTGCCACTCGAACTTCAGCTTCCTCGACGGCGCGAGCCACCCCGAGGAACTGGTGGAGGCGGCGCAGCAGCTCGGCCTGGACGGGCTGGCGATCACCGACCACGACGGCATGTACGGCGTGGTGCGGTTCGCCGAGGCGGCCGGGGAACTCGGCGTGCGCACCGTGTTCGGCACCGAGCTGAGCCTCGGGCTCTCCGCGCCCCAGAGCGGTTCACCCGACCCGGAAGGCGAGCACCTGCTGCTGCTGGCCACCAACCCGGACGGCTACCACGCGCTGTGCCGCACCATCACCACCGGCCAGCTCGCGGAGGACGCCGAGAAGGGCCGCCCGGTGTACTCGCTGGAGCAGGTGGTCGCGGACACCCGCGACGAGTGCGTCGTGCTCACCGGGTGCCGCAAGGGCGCGGTGCGGCGGGCGTTGGCGGCGGGCGGTCCGGAGGCCGCGTTCGAGCAGCTGCGCCGGCTGGTCGACCTGTACGGCGAGGACCGGGTGTTCGTGGAGCTGACCGATCACGGCTACCCGGAGGACGGCCCGCGCAACGACCTGTTGTGGGGCATGGCGCGGGACCTGCGGCTGCCGACCGTGGCGACGAACGCCGTGCACTACGCGGTGCCCTCGCGCGGCAGGCTGGCGGCGGCGATGGCGGCGGTGCGGGCGCGGCGCGGCCTGGACGAGATGGCCGGCTGGCTGCCGCCGGGCCGCACGGCGTGCCTGCGGTCGGGCGAGGAGATGGCCCGCCGGTTCGCCCGGTTCCCCGGCGCGGTGCACCGGGCGGCGGTGCTGGGCATGCGGTGCCAGTTCGACCTGAAGCTCATCGCGCCCCGGCTGCCGCCGTTCGACGTGCCCGCGGGCGAGACCGAGGACAGCCACCTGCGGGCGCTCGCCCACGCGGGCGCGGCGCGGCGCTACGGCGCCCCGGAGGAGAACCCCGAGGCGTACCGGCAGGTCGAGCACGAGCTGCGGATCATCGAGGAGCTGGGCTTCCCCGGCTACTTCCTGGTGGTGCACGACATCGTGCGGTTCTGCCGGGAGAACGGCATCCTCTGCCAGGGGCGCGGCTCGGCGGCGAACTCCGCGGTCTGCTACGCGCTGGGCATCACGAACGTCGACGCCGTCCGGTTCGACCTGCTCTTCGAGCGCTTCCTGGCGCCCGCCCGCGACGGTCCGCCGGACATCGACCTGGACATCGAGTCCGACCGCCGCGAGGAGGTCATCCAGTACGTCTACGCCAAGTACGGCAGGCGGCACGCGGCGCAGGTCGCGAACGTGATCGGCTACCGCGCCCGGTCGGCGATCCGCGACGTGGCGAGGGCGCTCGGCCACTCGCCCGGTCAGCAGGACGCGTGGAGCAAGCAGATCGACCGCTGGGGCCCGCTGCGGTCCGCGGTGGAGGAGCGCGGCATACCCGGACCGGTGCTGGAGCTGGCCGCGCAGCTGGAGGACTCGCCCCGGCACCTGGGCATCCACTCCGGCGGGATGGTCATCTGCGACCGCCCGGTGAGCGAGGTGTGCCCGGTGGAGCGCGGACGCATGGCCGGCCGCACCGTGCTCCAGTGGGACAAGGACGACTGCGCGTCGATCGGACTGGTGAAGTTCGACCTGCTGGGGCTGGGCATGTTGTCGGTGCTGCACTACGCGATCGACCTGGTGCGCGAGCACGAGGGCGTGGAGGTCGACATCGGCGCGCTGGACCTCACCGACCAGGGCGTCTACGACATGCTGTGCCGGGCCGACTCGGTCGGCGTGTTCCAGGTGGAGAGCCGCGCGCAGATGGCGACCCTGCCCAGGCTCAAGCCTCGCGAGTTCTACGACCTGGTGGTGGAGGTCGCCCTGATCCGGCCGGGCCCCATCCAGGGCGGCTCGGTGCACCCCTACATCCGCCGCCGCAACGGCGGCGAGGCGTGGGAGCACGACCACCCGCTGCTGAAGGGCGCGCTGGACAAGACCCTGGGCGTGCCGCTGTTCCAGGAGCAGCTGATGCAGATCGCCGTGGACGTGGCCGACTTCAGCCCCGCCGAGGCGGACGAGCTGCGCCGGGCGATGGGCGCGAAGCGCTCGACGCACCGCATGGAACGCCTGCGCGACCGGTTCCACCGGGGCGCGAGGGCGAACGGCGTGGACGAGGCGACGGCCGAGCGGATCTACGCGAAGCTGCTGGCGTTCGCCAACTTCGGCTTCCCCGAGAGCCACGCCCTGAGCTTCGCCCACCTGGTGTTCGTCAGCGCGTGGTTCAAGCTGTACCACCCGGCGGCGTTCTGCGCGGCCCTGCTCCGGGCGCAGCCGATGGGCTTCTACTCGCCGCAGTCCCTGGTGGCCGACGCGCGCCGGCACGGGGTGCGGGTCCTCGGGCCGGACGTGAACGCGAGCCTGCCCCACGCCACGCTGGAGCGGGTCGACGGCGAGCAGGCCGTGCGCATCGGCCTGGCCGGGGTGCGCGGCATCGGCGAGCGGGTGGCGGAGGGGGTCGTGGCGAGCCGGGGCACGTCGCCGTTCCGGGACATGGCCGACTTCGGCGGGCGGGCGCGCCTGACCACGGCGCAGGTGGAAGCGCTGGCGACGGCGGGCGCCTTCGGCTGCTTCGGCCTGGACCGCCGGTCGGCCCTGTGGGCGGCGGGCGCGGTGGCCGGGATGCGCCCGGACCGCCTGCCGCACACGGTCGTGGGCACCACCGCGCCGACCCTGCCCGGCATGGACGAGGTGGAGCTGGCGGTGGCGGACGTCTGGGCGCTGAACCTGTCGCCGGACAGCTTCCCGACCCAGTTCGTCCGGGACCGCCTCACCGCGCTGGGCGCGCTGGCCGCGGTGGACCTGGCGTCCGCGCCGGACGGCGCGCGGGTCCTGGTGGGCGGCGCGGTGACCCACCGCCAGCGCCCCGGCACGGCGGGCGGCGTGACGTTCCTGAACATCGAGGACGAGACCGGCATGGTCAACGTCGTCTGCACGCCCGGCCTCTGGGCCAGGTACCGCAAGGTGGCGCGGACGAGCCCCGCCCTGCTCGTCCGCGGCGTGCTGGAGAAGGCGGAGGGCGTGATCAGCATCCGGGCGGACCGGCTCCAGGCCCTGGACCTGCGCGTCCCGTCCCGCTCGCGGGACTTCCGGTGACGCGGTGGTCGCGGGTCGCGGGTCGCTGGGCGGGGTCGGTGGGTGCGGGCCGGTGGGTGCGGGCTGGTGGGTGCGGGGCGGTTCTCACGGGCGGTGCCGCGCGCGGCGTGCCGGCGCGGACGACCGGGTGCGCACGTAGCGCGACTTCACCGGCTCGGTGACCGTCGCAGCACCCGAGTGGGCCGGCGGCGCGACCGACAACCGCACCGCCCACGGCGGACCGCCGCCGAGCCGGCGGCGGCCCGCTCGACGGTCGCCGACGGGACGTGCACCTGGATGGTGCGCATCGCGGCCGTCGCCCGGTAGTCGCGCACGCTCGCCCGGCCGGGTACCACGAGTTCCAGGTCGCCGGGCACCCGGCGCGCGGAGACCGGTTTCCCGTCGGTCCGCGTGCGCATGACGGCGTCACCGGTCGCGTAGAGCACGAGGTGCAGGTCGGCCACACCGGGCAGCCGGACGTCGTCGGCCTCGGCCGCGTGGTCGAAGCACTGCACGAGCAGCGACCGCCGGCCCGCGTCGCCCCAGCTGCAATAGGTGCGCCGCACCTGTGCCGACGCGTCGACATCCGCGTAAGGCGCCGGATCGAAGTCGGGCGAGTCGAACACGGCACCAGGCCGGTCCAGCGCGCGGGAACGCCCGAGGCGCGCCGAATGCCCCGGCGTCAGCGGCTGAGGGGCCCGCCGATGATGGTCATCGCCACGACGATCACGGCGAAGCCCAGCCCCGAGTACAGCAGCGCGTCGACGCCCCGCCCCCGGATCGCGATCAGGCCGGCCTGCTCGTCGGTCACCAGCAGCCGCAGCAGGGCCGCGACCAGCAGCGCCACCCCGATCAGCACCGCGCCCTGCCGCCAGTGGTACTGCAGGATGCGCACGAGCCCCAGCGCGACCACGCCGAGCACCAGCCCGAACGGCAGGTGCCGGCCGGCCGCCGAGCGCCAGCGCTGCTCCGGCATGAGCTCCACCGCTCCCGCCTCAGCCCGCGGCCACGGCGCGCTCGGCCGCCTCGACGGTGTTGGTCAGCAGCATCGCGATGGTCATCGGGCCCGCGCCACCGGGGATCGGGGCCAGGTGGCCGGCGACCGACGCCACGTCCGGGTGCACGTCGCCGACCAGGCCGGCGTCGGTGCGGGTGATGCCGACGTCCACCACGGCGGCGCCCGGCTTCACCATGTCGGCCGTGATCAGGCCGGGGCTGCCCGCGCCCGCGACCACGATGTCCGCGCGGCGCACCTCGGCCGCCAGGTCCTTGGTGCCGGTGTGGCACAGCGTCACGGTGGCGTTCTCGCTGCGCCTGGTCAGCAGCAGGCCGATCGGGCGGCCGACGGTCACGCCGCGGCCCACCACCGTCACGTTCGCGCCCGCGATCGGCACGTCGAACCGGCGCAGCAGCTCGATCACGCCGCGCGGCGTCGCGGGCAGCGGGGCCTCCTCGCCGAGGACGAGCTTGCCCAGGTTGACGGGGTGCAGGCCGTCGCCGTCCTTGCGGGGGTCGATGCGACCGAGGACCGCGTTCGCGTCCAGGTGCTTCGGCAGCGGCAGCTGCACGATGTAGGCGGTGCAGGCCGGGTCGGCGTTCAGCTCGTCGATGACGGCTTCGAGCTGCTCCTGCGTGGTGTCGGCGGGCAGGTCGCGGCGGATCGACGTGATGCCGACCTTGGCGCACGCGGCGTGCTTGCCCTTCACGTACGAGTGGGAACCGGGGTCGTCGCCGACCAGCACGGTGGCCAGCCCCGGCGTCACCCCCTGCTCGACCAGCGCCGCGACCCGCGTGCGCAGGTCGTCGAAGATCGCGTCCCGAGTGGCCCTGCCGTTGAGGATCGTCGCCGTCACGCGCCCCATCTTCGCACCACCGCCACCGGCGGAGCGCGCCGACCACCGCCCGGCCGCCCGAGCACCCTGCCGCCCGACCACCCGGCCACCGGCCCGCCGACCGGGTTCCGGTCGCCGAAGCCCGTCCGGCGCCGTTCGGCAGTCGGCGCGGCTCCGCCCGGCGGTCCTACCACCGCCGGGCGGCTCAGCCCCGTCGCCGGTCCGGCAGCGCGGCCACCACCACCGCCAGCAGCGTCAGCACCGTGCCCACCACGGTCACCACGCCCACGCGCGCACCGCCCGCGGGCGCGATGAGGTCGACCGCCGGCGCGCCCACCAGCTGCCCGGCCACCTGGCCCAGTCCGACCAGCAGCACCCCGCTCCACCGCACCGCCACCACGGCCGTCCCGATCGTGACGATGCCCAGCGCACCGCCCGCGTAGAACCACGGCGACGAGGGCGCGGCCGAGGGCAGGCCGCGCACCGCCACGTCGACGGCGCACACCGCCAGCAGCACGATCGTCCCGGTGGCGAAGTTGACCAGCGTCGCCACTCCCGTGCTCCGGGCGGCCTCCCGGACCAGGCCGTTCACCGCCTGCTGCCACCCGAGCCCGACACCGGCCGCCGCGGGCAGCAGCGCCGGCCACAGCGCGCCGGGCCGGCCGAACCCGTCCGACACGGCCACCCCCACCGCGACCACGGCGAGCGCCGCGCCCGCGACGCGCGGGACCGTGAACGGCTGCGCGCCCGCCGGACCGACGCCCGCCCGGTCCACCAGCAGGCTGCTCACGACCTGCGCGGCCACCACCGACACGGTGAACGCCGCCACGCCGAGCGACGCGATGGTCAACCCCTGCGCGGACACGAAGAACGCGCCGCACGCGCCGCCGACGCACTGCCACCACCGGAGGTCGCCGCGCCGCACCGCCGCCCGCAGCCGGGTCAACCCGGCCCGCCCGGCGGCGGACGCGCCCACCCCGACCACCAGCAGCAGCAACCCGCCGCCGAACGACACGAGCGCCGCCAGGAACCCGTCGCGGAACACGTGCCCCAGCTCGCCGTTGAGCCGGCCCTGCACCGCGAGGACCACCCCGCCCGCGAACGCGACGAGCGCGCCGACGGCCCGCAGCCGCGCCGACGGAGCACTCCCAGGCAATGGAGCCCGCTCAGGCAACGGAGCCGGCCAGCTCCCGCCGCGGCACGCGCACCCGGCTCGCCAGCAGCACGGCCAGCCCGGCCGCCCCGGCCGCCGCGCCGGCCGCCGCCGCGGGCCCGACGTGGTCGAGCAGCCAGCCCGCGAGGGGCAGCACCGTCGCCGAACCCGCCGTGGAGAACGCGCTCACCCACCCGAACGCCTCGGCCTTGCGGCCGTCCGGCGCGAGGTCGCTGATCCGGGCGTTGTTGGCGGCGATCGCGGGCGCGATGGCCATCCCGCCGACGCACAGCACCAGGCCGATCAGCCACGCCGAGGACGGCGACAGCACCGGCGGCAGCACGGGCACCAGCGCCGCCACGCCCAGCGCCAGCAACGCCATCCGCCGGGTGAACCGGACCTCGCCGCTCATCCCGCCGACGACCAGGCCGCCCGCGGTCGACCCGACGCCCCACACCGCCACCAGCACACCGGCCAGCGCCGGGTCGCCCAGGTCGCGCGCCCACGCGATGACCACCATGTCGACCGTCACCAGCGACGCCACCACGCACAGGCTGGTGACCAGCGCGCACACCATCGAGCGGTCCGCCAGCAGGGTCCGCCCGGCGTGCTCGCCGCGCGGTTCGGGCTCGTCCAGCCCGGTCCGCCGCAGCGCGGCGCGGAACCCGAGCGCGCCCAGCACGCCCAGCGCGCCGCACAGCCACAGCGCGACCTGCGCGTTCGCCACCGCCACGACGGTCGCCGCGAGCGCGGGCCCGACGATGTACAGGAGCTCCTGCATCGACGCCTCGACGGTGAACACGGCCTGCCGCGCCGGCCCCGTGGCCAGCCGGGGGAAGTTCGCCCGGCTCACCTGCGCCACCGGTGGCAGCGAGAGCCCCGCCAGCGCGGCCACCAGCACCGACAGCGGCCACCAGGACGGCGGGAGCAGCGCGGGCAGCAGGCCGGCCACCGCCATCGCCGCCGTGTAACCCGCCGCCGTGACCAGCAGCAACCGGTTCGCCGGGCGGCGGTCGGCGGTGCGCCCGCGCAACGGGCTCGCCACGCCGAGGCCCAGCGCGAACGCGCCGGCCACGAGCCCCGCCGCCGTGTACGACCCGGTCCACCCGGCGATCAGGAACGACGTCGCGAGCGGTGTGCCGGGCATGTGCACCCGACCCAGCATCGACCAGGTCAACAACGCGGGCAGTCCCGGCACGGCGGCCAGTTCGCGGTAAGGGCGGAGCACCCAACCACTCTGCACGCGACGCCGGCCCGCCGTTCTGCGCAGACGTGGGACGTCTGATCGCGTGATCGCGTCATCACTGTCCGGAGGGCCCCTCGCAAAGATAACTGTGATGTATCCCACACCAAATACACTCGTGCGGGGTGCGCGCGGTCGTCGGCCCGAACCCTCCGGAAGACCCGCCGCCGATGGCGCGGGACCGGTCGAAGTCCGCCGGTGCCGGCGGTACGGTCGAGATCATCGACACCGCCGCCCCGCGCGACCCGCTCCGCCACCGGCACCGGTCCCGGTGGCGGGTGGCGCGCCGACGGCACGACCGGGACCTACGTCAGGAGCCGCCCCCATGAGCACACCGGAGCCCACCGGCCCGCCGGCCGCTGAGCAGCGCCACGACGAGCTGCTCCAGCGCATCGGCGGCCTGCTGCTGGCCGCCGTCCCGGAGGACTTCCGGCGCGTCGACCTGCTGGTCCGGATGACGGTCGCGGTGCAGGACCTGGCGCTGACGGTGTACCGCCCGGACGGGTCGACGCCGGAGGTGCTGCCGCCGGAGGGGCTGACGGCGGCGTTCCGCGAGATGCGCGAGGTGCTGTACCAGCCGGGCCGCGGCACGTGGTTCTCCTGCCGGTGCGTGGTGAACGCGCCGGCGCGGATCGACATCACCTACAACTTCGACCACGACCCGCTGTTCGCGCCCCCGGTGCCCGCCACCGACTTCGCGCGGGACCTGGCGGCCTTCCCCCGCGACGACGCCTTCATCCCGGACTGGCTGCGGGCCGAGCTGGCGGAGGCCGCCACCGAGGAGCAGAACGCATGAGCGCGCCGCAGCCGGACGCCGAGGGCACCCCGCGGTCGGAGGTCGGGCACGCGCCGCCGCCGGGCGTCGAGGGCACGCCGCCGCCGGGCGTCGAGGTCGCGCCGCAGCTGGACGTCGAGGACCAGAACGCGATCCTCGGCTCGCTCACCACGCTGCTGGTGCACCGGCTGCCCGGCGACTGGGAGCAGCTGTCCGTCGACTTCCGCGCGATGGGCTCCCACGTGGAGGCCGAGGCGTCGGGCCGGACGATCTTCGGCGGGTCGTTCCCGTGGCGGCTGCCCGACGAGGCGCTGCCGTTCCTGGTGCGGTTGCGCGAGGGCATGGCGCGGCCGGGCCAGGGCACCTGGTTCGCCGTGCGGTTGCACCTCGAACACCCGGACACGTACTCGGCGGTGTTCGACCGGGACCGCGAGCCGGACTGGACGTCGCCGCCCGCGCCCGAGCGGTACGAGGAGGAGCTGGAGCGCCACCCGCGCGACCCGGCACCGGACTGGCTGGCGGCGAAGGCGGGCCGGGTGCCCCGCGTCGGGCTGATCGCCGCACCGGTGTTCGACGGCGTCGACGCGCGGGGCCTGCCCACCCACGACCGGCCGCCCGTCCACCCGCAGGAGCTGGACGACGTCCTGGCCTACCTGGAGCAGGCCCCGGTCGTGCTGGCGGCCCGGTCCTACGGCGTCGACGCGTTCAAGCCGGACGCGACGCCGTCGGTGCCCCTGTCGTTCCACACCGACGGCACCTGGGTGTGGCCCGGCGGCGTGGGCTTCCACCTGCGCAACCACCACGTGCCGCCCGTGCCGCAGCTCGTGCGGCACATCCGGGAGAACGGCTACGCCCTGCCGCCGGTCACCCCGGAGGCGCGCAGCGCCGCCGAGGCCCTCGCGAGCGGTCGGGCGGAGGGCGTGCCGCTGCCCGAGCACCGGCCCCGCGTGATCACCGAGGACGAGCGGCGCGTCCTGGATCGCCTGAAAGCGCGCCTCGACCACTACGGGGTGAACGAGCACGAGTACGGCATCGTCGAGCCGAAACCGGACGCGCTGGTGCTGGAGCCCGCGCCCGGACCGGCCGGGTGGCAGGTGCAGTTCTGGGACGCCGGTCGCGGCCCGCACGGGCGTCCGCCGGTCCACGAGCACGTGGTGGACGCGGCGAAATCGCTGCTGGCCGAGCTGCTGTGGCGCGACGACCTGGACGCCGCGCGGGCGGCGAACCGGGCGGCGGCCGCGCGACCGGTGGCCGACGTGCGACCGGTGCCGGACATCCAGCCGCTGCCGGACGAGCCGCCGTTGTCGCTGTTCCGCGACCGGGAGGCCGTCGTGCTGCCGGTGGGCACCGAACTGGATCGATTCGGGCCGGACGCCGGCAACCTCGTGTACGCCGCCGGGACGATGTACGGGAACCGATCGCTGCCACCGGATTGGCTGAACCGCGACTACCACGTGTATCGGGTGCGGAAGCCGGTGCCGGCGCTCCGGGGCGTCGCGGTGCCGTGGTTCGGCCAGGTCGGTGGCGGCACCGGCTACTTCCTCGCGCAGGCCGTGCGCGATTTGCTGGCCGACGGGAGCCTCGTCGAGATCCCCGGCGCGACCATCGGGCCGCCGTCACCCGAGGTCCGGGAATGATTCCACCGCTTGGTTAGTCCATTCGGCGCAGCGGGGGTCCGTGCGGGCACGGGGAGTCGCGGGGGAAGATGATGCACGTGTCCGAGCCGAAGCCGTTGAACCCGACCGAGCAGGATGCGCTGGTCAAGCAGATCGGCCTGACGCTGATGCGCGCCGCCCCGGAAGACTGGCGGCACGTGTCCGCGGAGTACCGCGCGACCGGTCGGTACTTCGAGTTGGCCGCCGAAGTGCGGTCCGCCGACGGCACCATGCGCGTCTGGTCGCCGCCGCAGGAGGTGGCGGGCCTGTTCTCGCGCCTGCGCGCCGGCATGTACCGGGAGGGTCGCGGCAGCTGGACCAACGCCCGCTACCAGCTCGACCACCCGTCGAGCTACAACCTCGACTTCGACCGCGCCGAGCCCGCGTGGCAGACGCCACCGCCGCCGCAGGCGTACGTGGACGAGATGCGGTTCTTCCCGCGCGCCGACGAGAACGTGCCGGACTGGCTGCGCCGCAGGTTGGCGCAGCAGCCGCCGACGCCGCCGCCACCGACCCCGCCGCGCGGCTTCCGGACGGCCAGGGTGTTCGACGGCGCGGGCCCCGGCGGGCGGCCCTCGGTGAACCGGCCGCCGGTGCCGGAGGGCGAGCACGAGCTGCTGCTGGACTACCTGGACCACGCGCCGGTCGCCGTCATCGGGCGCGGGTTCGACGCCGACGTGCTGAACCCGGACGCGCCCGCGGTCGTGCCGGTGGCGTTCCAGACCGACGGCCACTGGATCTGGCCCGCCGCCGTGGGCTACTACCTGCGGGCGTACGGCGTGCCGCCGGAACCCGAGCTGGTCGAGCGGGCCAAGGCGAACGACTACGTGCTGCCCGACGTCCCGGAGGAGGCGCGGATCGCCGCGGCGGCGAACCTGGGCGCGCCCGCCGCGCCGCGCGACACGCGGTTGCCGGTGGCCGAGGCCGCCGAGCAGGCCGCCGAGCCGTTCGAGGCGTTCGCCGAGCGGGAGGAGCCGGTGGAGGTGGGCGCGACGGTCGTCGCGCCGCGGCCCGAGGTGCCCCCGCCGCCCTCCGCCGTGGCCGACCCGCCCGAGGCGGAGCGCGAGCGCGAGCACGACCCGGAGCCGCCCGCCGCCGCGCCCGCGGACGTCGAGGAGACGGCGAACCTGACCGAGATCACGCCCGAGGTCGCCGAGTTCACGCAGGACGGCCCGCCGTACCGGGTGCGGTTCGAGGAGGACGGCGGCCCGGTCATCGACGACCGCTACCGGCGGGAGACCTACGTCGACGGGATGGACCTGTTCGCGCCCGCGAGCTACGACCGGGAGCTGAACGACACCCAGGCGTGGAGCCCGTTCGCCGAGGAGGGCTCCGAGCCGGCGGTCCGGGAGGGGACCGCCGAGGCGGCGGCGCCCGCCGAGCCCGCGCCGGAGGAGGTGGCGGAGGACGGGCCGGACCTCGCCGACGTGCCGGTGGCGGAGGCCGGGCACGAACAGGCCGGGCACGACCAGGCCGGTGCCGCGCCGGAGGCGGTCGAGCAGACCACCGAGTTCGAGGTCGACCAGGAGGAGCTGTTCCACGAGCAGCAGGCGTTCGCGCAGCCGCAGTTCGGCGACCAGCAGCAGTTCGGCGACCAGCAGCAGTTCGCGGACGAGCAGCAGTTCGGCGACCGGCAGCCGTTCGCGGACGAGCAGCCGCCGTTCGGCGCGCAGGAGCAGTTCGCCGACCAGCAGTTCGCCGAGAAGTCGTTCGAGGACGAGCAGTTCGAGGGCCGGCAGTTCGGCGGCGAGCAGTTCGCGGACCAGCGGTTCGACGACCAGCAGTTCGGTGACCGGCAGTTCGACGGAAGGCAGTTCGGCGGCGAGCAGTTCGAGGGTCGGCCGTTCGCCGAGCGGGAATTCGGCGAGCGCGAGTTCGACGGCGAGGGCGGCTTCGCGGAGGGGTCCTTCGGCGAGCAGGCCGCGCCGGTCGAGCCGAGGCAGGTCACGCCCGAGGAGGAGCGCGAGCTGACCGGCGTCCGGCGCGCCCTGGACGACCTGGACGTGCCGCCCGCCGCCTACCGGTTCGGCGAGCCGGCGGACCGCACGTGGGTGCTCCGGACCGAGGGCCGGTCGTGGGAGGTGTCGTGGTTCGACCACGGCCCGACCAACCCGGTCCGGTTCGACCGCGTGGAGGACGCCGCGGCCTACCTGATCGGCAAGCTGGTCCTCACCGGCCGCCGCGCCCCGCGCCCGCTGCCACCACCCCCGCCGCGCAACCAGCCACCGCGCCCGCCGATGGCCGAGGGCTTCCGCGAGGAGCCCCAGCGCCCGCACGGCGAGGGCTTCCGCGACGAGCCGCACCGCGCTCCCGCCGAGGGCTTCCGCGAGGAACCGCACCGCCCGCACGGCGAGAACTTCCGCGAGGAACCGCACCGCGAAGCCTTCCGCGACGAGCCCCAGCGCCCGCACGGGGAAGGCTTCCGCGAGGAACCGGCACGCCCACCCGCGACCAACGGCTTCCGCGACGACCGCCGCCCCGTCCCGCCGCCGCCGACGCCGCGCCCGGAGAACCAGCCCGAAGCACCGAAGGCGCGCTCCTGGCCGATCACGCCCATGAACGGCGAACCACCGCTCACCCTCTTCCGGCACAAGCAGATGGTCGAGCTGCCCGCCGGCACGGAGGTCGACCGGTTCGGCGACGGCAACGGCAACCTCGTCTACGCCGTCGGCACCCCGTTCGAGGAGCGCTCCCTGGTCCCGTCGTGGATCAACCGCCCGTACCGCGTGTACCGGTTGCGCCGCGCGGTGGAGGTGCTGACCGGCGTCGCCGTGCCGTGGTTCGAGCAGCCCGGCGGCGGCACGGCCTACCTGATGCCCAAGTCGATCGAGGACATGCTGGCCGACGGCGTCCTGGTGGAGGTCGCGAACCAGGAGGCGCCGACCCACTGACCAGTGCCCGGACCGGTCCGCGCGCACCCGCCCGGACCGGTCCACACCAGGCGCACCCGAGCGGCCCGGCACACGCGCGGACCGCCGGCCGGCATCCCCGGACCCCATCGGCCCACGTGCGGCCACTTACCGGCCGCCGTGCCGCCCACCCGGCGGTCAATCCACGCGGAGCCCGTGCGCTGCGGCGAAGGCCACGGCCGTCGCCAGGTCCACCCGCGCCCCGCGCAGGTCCGCCGCGACCAGCCCGTCCGCGCCCACCCTGGCCCCGCGCAGGTCCGCGCCCTCGAACCGGCACTCCCGCAGCCGCGCGCCCGTCAGGTCGGCGTCCCGCAGGTCGGCGTCCCGCAAGTCCGCGCCCTCCAGGTTGGCCTCCCGCAGCCGCAACCCGCGCAACGACGCCTTGCGCAGCAACGCCCGCGACAGCCCCACCAGCGTGAGGTCGGTCTCCTCCAGGGCGAGCCCCCGCAACCCGCAGTCCACGAACGTCGACCCGAGCAGCGTGCACGACCGGAACGAGGCGGACGCCAGCACGGCCCGGTCGAACCGGCAGGACCGGAACGCCGTCGCGGTGTGCGCGGAACCGCCCAGGTCGGCGCGGTCGAACGTGCACTCGGTGAACGAGCAACCCGACGTCACCAGCCCCCGCAGGTCGGCTTCGGTGAAGTCGCACCGCACGAACGAGCGACCCTCCCACCGCTGCCCGGCCAGCACGGCGTCGCCGTAGTCCTCGTCCGCTTCGATGATGTCCACTGTCACACCTTGCCATCGTTCAACGGTTGGTAACCTCACCGCGTCGGGCAAACCGCCCGATGCGCCGGTCCCGGAGTAGAGACCGCCGCTGACAGGTGCAGCCTGCCTAGTGGTCGTGCCCGAGGACTGAAGCCCGTCGGATCGTCATTCGGGAAGGCTCATGACCCGCACGCCCGTGAACGTCACCGTCACCGGTGCGGCCGGCCAGATCGGCTACGCACTGCTGTTCCGCATCGCCTCCGGCCACCTGCTGGGCCCCGACGTCCCGGTCCGCCTGCGCCTGCTGGAGATCCCGCAGGCGGTGAAGGCCGCCGAGGGGACCGCGATGGAGTTGGACGACTGCGCGTTCCCGCTGCTGTCCGGCATCGACATCACCGACGACGCCAAGACGGCGTTCGACGGTGTGAACGTGGCGCTGCTGGTCGGCGCCCGCCCGCGCACCAAGGGCATGGAGCGGGGCGACCTGCTGGAGGCCAACGGCGGCATCTTCAAGCCGCAGGGTGAGGCGATCAACGCGGGCGCGGCGGACGACGTCCGCGTGCTCGTGGTCGGCAACCCGGCCAACACCAACGCCCTGATCGCGCAGCGGCACGCACCGGACGTCCCGGCCGAGCGGTTCACCGCGATGACCCGCCTCGACCACAACCGGGCGCTGTCGCAGCTGGCCAAGAAGCTGGGCGTGTCGGTCACCGACATCAGGAAGCTCACCATCTGGGGCAACCACTCGGCGACGCAGTACCCGGACCTGTTCCACGCCGAGGTGAACGGCCGGATCGCCGCCGAGGCCGTGAACGACCAGGCGTGGCTGGAGAACGACTTCATCCCGACCGTGGCCAAGCGCGGCGCGGCGATCATCGAGGCGCGCGGCGCGTCCTCGGCGGCGTCGGCGGCGAACGCGGCCATCGACCACGTCTTCACGTGGGTCAACGGCACCGCCGAGGGCGACTGGACGTCGGCCGCGGTCGTGTCCGACGGCTCCTACGGCGTGCCGGAGGGCCTGATCTCGTCGTTCCCGGTGACGTCGAAGGGCGGCCGGTACGAGATCGTGCAGGGCCTGGAGATCGACGACTTCTCGCGCGCCCGCATCGACGCCTCCGTGGCCGAGCTGGTCGAGGAGCGCGACGCGGTGAAGGCCCTCGGCCTGATCTGAGCCGGTGATCCGGACCGGATCCGGGCAACACGTCGCGGGGGAGCCCTGTCCGGGGCTCCCCCGTGGCATGTTCTCCGTCGTGACGAAGAACCCGTGGCCCGTTCCCGAACCCCTGCTCGCCCCCGACGTCCACCCGGCCCTGGCGGCGACCGCCCGCGCCGCGTCCCGCGCGTACCAGGAGGCGCGGCACCTCCACACGCGCGCCGAGCTGCGCGCGGAGGTCGCGGACGGCGCGGACGGCACACCCACCATGCGGGTGGACGCGATCGTCGAGGCGGCGATCGCGGAGGCGGCGACGAACGCGGGCGCCAACCTGCTGTCCGAGGAGACCGGGTTCGTGGACAACGGCTCCGCCGCCACCCTGGTCGTCGACCCCGTGGACGGCTCGGCCAACGCGGCGGCCGGCGTGCCGCTGTCCTGCTTCGCCGGCGCGCTGGTGCTCGACACCCGACCGGTGGAGGCGCTGACGGTCTGGTTCGACACCGGTCGGGCCTGGTCGGCGAAGGCGGGTCAGCCGACGCCGTTCCGCACGTCCGGCCGCACGGAACTCCGGGGCGCGTCGATCTGCGCGATGCGCCCCAAGCGCGGCACCGAGGACGCGTGGCTGCGCCTGGCGAACGCCGTCGACCGCATCCGCGTCCTGAGCACCACCTGCCTGGAGACGATGCTCGTCGCGGAGGGCTCGGTGGACGCGTTCGCCGACCCCGGTTCGGACACCCACCGGCTGATGGACCTGATCGCGGCCCTGGTGACGGTGCCCGCCGCCGGCGGCGCGCTGCTGGACCTGCACGGCCGCCCGCTCACCTTCGACCTGGACCTGACCCGCCGCTGGTCAGGCGTCGCAGCCGCAACCGAGGCCCTGGCCGACGACCTGATCACCACCGTACTGGGCTGACCCCAGGGCCACCCCGGCTCCGGAGGCCACCTGCCACCCGAAAAGCACCGGCAACAACCGGGCACCCAGCCCCCTGCCCCACGCCCGCGCCCTGCCCCCGCTCCCTGACCCCCGGTCCCCGCGCCGCGAGGCCGCGTCGGGTTGTCGCGCCTCATTTCCCGCCGATCACGCTTTACGATCGGCGGGAAATCAGGCGCGATGGCCCGACTCCAGGCGGCCGAGCCCGCCTCGGCGGAGCCGAGGCAATCCAACACAGCCAATTCAACTCAGTCGCCCGTGCGGGGCTCCACCAGGCAGTCCGGGCCGGGGTAGACCAGCCCTTCGTGGCCGTCGGAGAAGCGGACCAGGTACGGCGGCGCGCCATCGGAACCGCGGACCTCCACGATCTCGCCGATGCGCTCGTCGAGACCCACCGCGCGGCTGTGGACGTGCAGCCGGTCACCTACTGTCGCGTGCATCTGCAACACCTCCGGTGCGTCACAGCGTAGGACGGTTCCGAAGGTACCGACAGCCTGGCATTTCCGCTCAGCCGCAGGCGCGCGTCAGCTTCTCCACCTGCTCCAGCTTCCGCTGCGACCAGTCGGCGAGCCGCGCCGGGTCGAGGTCGTTCAGCGTCACGTTGGACATGGTGTCCGACACGCCGGTGATGGCGTCCTTGAGCGTGGTGTCGCCCGTCTTCTCCGCGAGCTTGGTCAGCTCCTCGGCCTTGGCCTTGGTCTCCTCCACCGCCTTCTGCGGGTCGGCGGAGCTCGGGGTGAAGCCCGCGAGCGCGAGCGCGTCGATGCACAGCTGCGCCTTGTCGGCGGCGGCCCCGACCTGGTTGGCGGTGTCGGACGCCTGCTGCACCGCGTCGCACGCGGAGACCGCGCCGGCGAGTCCCAGCACCAGGACGAGGGTGGCGACCGGACGACCTGCGCGCATGACGACTCCCGTGGATTCGGCCGAACTCGGCTGACCGTTTCGTCCGACTCTACCGACGCGCGTAGAGCCGACGCACCACATCGTCGATATCCGCCTCCTCGATCACCAGGTCGTGCACCTCCGCGCGGGCGACGACGGCCGTGATCAGCGCCGCGGCCGTGGTCTCCGACCGGCGGAACGTGAGGCGCTGTCGCAACCCGCCCAGTTCGGTCCGCACGTCCACCACGCCCAGCAGGCCCTCCAACGGCTCGGCGGGCCGCTCCAGGTCGACCACGAGCACGCGGTCCGGCGCGACCTCCGCCCGCAGGCCCTCCAGCGGGCCGTCGGCCAGCACCGTCCCGCGGTCGATGACCACCAGCCGGCGGCACAGCCGCTCGATGTCGTCCAGGTCGTGCGTGGTCAGCAGCAGCGTGGTGCCGCGCGCGGTGTTGAGGTCGGCCAGGAACTCGCGCAGCCGTTCCTTGGACTCCAGGTCCAGCCCGATGGTCGGCTCGTCCAGCACCAGCAGCTCCGGGCCGTGCAGGAGGGCGGCGGTCACCTCGCCGCGCATCCGCTGCCCGAGCGAGAGCTGCCGCACCGGCCGGTCGAGGAACGGGGCCAGCTCCAGCAGCTCGACGCACTCCCGCAGCCGCCGCGCGTGGTCGGCCGCGCCCACCCGGTAGATGGACCGCAGCAGCGCGAAGCTGTCGCGCAGGGGCAGGTCCCACCACAGCTGGCTGCGCTGCCCGAACACCACCCCGATCCGCCGCGCCAGCTCGCGCCGCGACCGGGACGGGTCGACGCCGGACACCCGCACGTGCCCGGACGTCGGGACCAGGATGCCGGTCAGCATCTTGATGGTGGTCGACTTGCCCGCGCCGTTCGGCCCGACGTACCCGACGGCCTCGCCCGCGGCGACGTCGAAGCTCACCGACTCGACCGCGCGGACGGTCGTCCGGGTGCGCCGGAACCGCCCGGCCTTGCCCGTCACCGTGAACTCGCGGCACAGCTCCCGCACTTCGATCATGACCCGGTCCCTCGGTAGTGGCGAACGGCGAACCGCCACACCAGCCCGGCCACGCCCGCGGCGGCCAGTGCGACGAGCGGTGAGACCCAGCCCAGGAACGCCGGGCCGCCCAACGGGTCGGGGCGGTCCAGCAGGGCGAGTGCGGGGTAGTAGGCGACGAACGCGCCGGGCACGACGAACGCCATGAACCGCCGCAGCCACCCCTGGTACACGGTGATGGGGTTGGAGGTGAAGGCGTTGCTGCCGTAGGTGACCGTGTTCGCCAGTTCCTGCGCTTCCACCAGCCAGAAGCACACGGCGCAGGCCACGACCCACACCGCGGAGAAGATCACGGCGCCGGCCAGCGGCGCGACGACCGCCAGCAGCGCGGTCCACGGTGACCACGCGATGTCGTTGTGCCCCAACGCGTGCACCATCACGACCACGCCGATGGCGACCCGGCCGACCCGGCGCAGCCGGACGTCCGACACCACGATCTGCGGCAGGGTGCCCAAGGGGCGCAGCAGGAGCACGTCGAACTTGCCGGTGCGGATGTAGTCGGGCAGCTCGTTCAGCTGGCCCGCGACCAGGTCGGCGATCCCGAACGCCGTGCTCGCGATCGCGTACATCAGGATCACCTCGGACCGGGAGAACCCGCCAAGCGAGTCGACCTGGCCGAACAGCGCGAGGATCACGACCAGCTCGGAAGCCTGGGCGAAACCCTGGCCGAGGCACTCCAGGGCGAACGAGACCCGGTAGGTCATCTGGCCGCGCAGCCGGGCGCCGACGAGCTTCGGGTAGACGCGGTCACCCACCCTGCACCGCCACCTTCCGCACGGCGCGGCCGAGCACCACGTGCCCGGCCGCGTACACGGCGACCGCCCAGAACGCCTGGTAGCCGAGGACCGTCCACTGTGGACGTCGGTCGAGGTAGACGTCGATCGGCGCCTGGATCAGCGCCGGGAAGGGCGTGGCCCACAACAGGTCTTGGAACCACTCCGGGAAGAAGTCCAGCGGCACGGCCAAGCCGCACAGCACGCTGACCGCAACCACGTAGAGCGTGATCACGCCCCGGCTGTCCAGCAACCAGAACGTGGTGGCGTTGAGCAGGAACCGCAGCCCGAAGCTGACCACCAGCGCCAGCGCCGAGCTGAGCAGGAACAGCGGCCACACCGCGGCCTCGGGCCACCGGAACGGGTAGATGAGCGACCCGATCACGAGCGGCGGCGCGAACCGCAGGAAGGCGCTGAAGCCGGCGCGGCCGAGGTCCTCGGCGAACAGCGCCGTCTGGAGGTGCCACGGCCGGTGCAGGTCGACCACGACGTCGCCCGTGCGGATGCGTTCGGTCAGCCTTGTGTCGCCCCAGAGCTGGACGAACGCCATCAGGCCCTGGCCGAGCCAGACGTACGCGACGACGGCGGGCACGTCGTACCCGGCCACCGGCGCGGCGGCCACGGCGGCGATCAGCACGGAGGTCCTGAGCAGGCCGAACATGACGTTCGCGGCCAGGCCGGCGAACATCGCTTGTCGATAGGTGGAGTAACGGCGGAATCCGGCGAGCGCGAGTTGCGCATAGGCGCGCACGTCTTACCACCCTAGGAACGGCCGCAATCCATTTCTCCGGGCTCGGGGTGGCGCGCCGCGCGGACGGGTGTCGCCCAGGCGGTGCCCGGAAAGGCGGTGCCCAGCGGGGCGGGTCAGCGGGGCGCGGCGAGCACCCCGTCGAGCAGGCCGGGGTAGAGGGCGTCGAGGTCGTCCCGGCGCAGGCTGCTGATCCGGGACGTGCCGCGCGGCCGCACCCGCACGACACCCGCCTCGCGCAGGGTCCGCACGTGGTGGGTCAACGTCGACGCGCTGACCCCGAGGTCGAGCAGCCCGCACGAGATCCCTTCCGCGCTGTCGGCGAGCGCGCGGACGATCCGCAGCCGGATCGGGTCGGCCAGCGCGCTCAGCACGGCCTCGATCCGCATCTCGTCGCGCGCCGGGTGGGGCAGGGGGCTCTGCATGGACCCATGATACGAGAATCATCGAAGTTCGACGGATCTCGTAGTACGGTTCTGATCGAACCAATCAGCCCACCGGGGGAAGCCACATGTCTGCCCGCACCTACCTGCTCACGGCCGGGGCGTTCGCCATCGGCACCAGCGGGTACATCGTCTCCGGCGTCCTGCCCGCCGTGAGCCGCGAGCTGAACGTCTCGCACGCCACCGCAGGCCAACTGCTCACCGCGTTCGCCATCGCCTACGCGATCTCGTCACCGCTGCTCGCGGCCGTCACCGGCCGGTGGGAGCGCCGGACGCTGCTGGTCACCGCGCTGGGCGTCTCCGCCGTGGGCAACCTGTTCGCGGCGCTCGCCCCGAACTACCCGCTGCTGCTGGCGGCCCGCGTGGTCAGCGCGCTCGGCGCGGCCGTCTACACACCCGCCGCGACGCTCGTGGCGACCGTGCTCAGCACGCCGGACCGCCGTGGCCGGGCCGTCGCCCTGGTGTTCGGCGGCCTGACGTTCTCGCTGGTGTTCGGCGTGCCCGCGGGCAACCTGCTGGGCGGACCGCTCGGCTACCAGGGCGTGTTCTGGCTGATCGCGGGCGTCACCGCGGTCGCCGCTGTCGCCGTGCGCCTGGGCCTGCCGCGCGTGGAGCCGCCGCCCGGCGTCCGCCTGCGCGAGCGGTTCGCGCCCGCCGCCGACCGGCGCGTGGTCATGGTGCTGATGCTGACCGTGCTGGTGTGCCTGGCGGTGTTCACGGTGTTCAACTACATCGCGCCGCTGCTCACGGCCACCGCCCACGTCGACGGCGCGGTGATCAGCGGGCTGCTCGTCGCCTACGGCGTCGGCGGCGCGTTCGGCAACTGGGCGTCGGGCCGCCTCACCGACCGGTTCGGGATCCGCAAGCTGCTCCTGGTGCTGTTCAGCTCCTTCACGGTCGTGCTGGCGACGCTGCCGCTGACCACGTCCACCGTCGCGGGCGCGGCCGTGGCGCTGTTCGTGTGGGGCGCGCTGACGTGGGCGTCGAACCCGCCGATCCAGACGTGGCTGATCGCGCTCGCGCCCGCGAACAGCGGCCTGCTGCTGTCGCTCAACGCGTCCGCGATCTACCTGGGCGTCGGCCTGTCCGGCGTGGTCGGCGGCGTGGTGATCAGCTGGGTCGGCCTGGTGCCGCTGGCGCCCATCGCGTCGCTGCTCGCCGTGGTCGCGCTGGTGCTGCTGGTCCTCGCGCTGCGCCCGCCGCGTCAGGAGCCCGCCGAGCCGAACGCGCTGGTGGTCGCCTCGCCCGACTCGGGGTCCTTCGCCAAGCAGTGGAAGTAGTTCCGGTCGCTCTCGCTGAACGCGACGGCGGCGATCTCCCAAGTCGACGTGTCCAGCGTGGGGCGGGTGTCGGCCTTCATCACCTCGGCCCGCGAACGCCTCGGGCGGCGCGTAGCCGGGGCTGAGGGCGTCCTGGGGTGACCGTGGAGCCGCCCTCGGCCTCCCGCAGGAACCGCCGCCGATCACGCTCGGTCCGCGACACGCGGTCGTCCACCTTGACCGCGACGTCCCGCCCCAACCCCACCTGCCGCGCCCGGTAGACGGTGGCGAACCCGCCCTGCCCCAGCGGTGTGGGATCGGCCGATCCCGGCAGTCCCACGCGGGGACTCCAACCCGAGCCACCGACATCGCCCGCGCTCGGCCGCAGCGCGAAACCACGTGCGCGACCGGCGTGCGCGACGCCCCGTGTGCCCGCGTGCCGCTGGCCTGCGCGACGCGCCGTGCGCCCGTGTGCCGCGGCCTTGCCGGCCGGTGGTGCCGCGCGTCGCCGATGCCCTGAGCAGGATTCCCGCGCGCCGAGGGCGGGGTGTTCGAGAAGGCCGCCGAGGCGGTGGCGAAAATTCGTCTCGTAGCGGCGCGGTGATGATCGACCACATCAATGCGGTCCGGTGCGTGGACCTCGTCCATTGACCTCCCGGTCGAAGAGCGCGAGTTCCGAACCCTACCGGGAAAGCCCGCCGTGCCGAGGGCATATCACTCGTTCCGGTGACTTCCGGGCCGGCTTCGGCATTGATCGGGCATTAATTGGGTGACTGGTCCCCACCTCCTCCCGAAAGGCGTCAGCTGATGTCTTCGCCATCGCACCTTAACGCGATCGAGCGCGAGTTCCTCGCACTGTCTTCCGGTTCGAAACCGGTGCTGCTCGACTGCGCCGCGCTCGGCTGCGGGCTGCCCGCGAAAGCGCTGCGGCCGGACGAGCTGCGGGCACTGCTCCTCCGCCGGGGAACGGCCTGGATAACCAAGGACGCGGTGTGGGCGGAGCTGGTCGAGCGGGCGCAGGCGATCCCCGACCCGTGGACGACCGTGGCCGCCGGAATGATGAGGCCGGGGCTGAGGCACATCGTCACCGCGCTCCGCGGGCGTTTCCCCGTCGACCACGTCGACCTCGAATCCGAGGTGGTCGCGGGCTTCCTCCAGGAACTCGACCTGGCGGAGGCCCGGACACCGCGGATCTACGCGCAACTCCACGGAGCCGCCCGCCGGCGGGGGCACGAGGTGTGCCGGAGGGAGCTGCGGTCGGCGGGCCGCTCGGAGCCCACCGGGACGGTTCGGCGGCACCGCCCGGCGGGTGGGCACCCGGACATCGTCCTCGCGGAGGCGATGCGCTCGGGTGTCGTCACGCCACAACAGGCCGACCTCGTCTCGCACGTGCTCATCGACGACAACGACCGGTCCACCGCGGCCAGGCGGCTCGGCATGAGCCGCTACCAGGTGGCGGCGCAGCTCGACACCGCCGCCGACCAGCTCGCCGAGTACCTGTGCCACCGGACCGCCGCGGCCGGCGGCGTGGTCAGCGCCTGGCACGAATACGGGGAAGAGCGTCCGTGAGCTATTTCCACACCCGTCTTTCGATCGCCGGTGAGCGGCACGACGAGGTGAAACTGGACCTCGCTCCGGCGCAGCTGGAGTCCCAGTTCCTCGCGCCGTACCGCGAGGGTCGCCACATCACGGTCAACGGGAGGACCGTCCACGCGTCCTCGATCACCCGGCTGCGGGTGTCCGCGAGCGCGGTGCCGTCGTCCGTGCTCATCCGCGAGATCGAGCGCGAAGACCGGGGTTCGCCGGTGCTCTTCGCCGGTGGGCCGACGGTCGAGTGGCGCGCGGCCGACCGGGCCGAGGACGTGACCGACGAGCACGTCGGTGGACCGCCGGGCGGCTCGGAGGGCTCCGGCGGGAACGGCGCGCGAAGTGATCCCGGCGTGCGCCACCGGGTCGACGGGCGGAGCGTCTTCCTGGTGCACGGCCGTGATGCGGCGATCGTCGAGGCGATGCACCAATTCCTCCGCTCGCTGGGGTTGCGCGTCATCGAGTGGCCGCACGCGGTCCGCCGCACCGGTGTGCCCAACCCCTACGTGGGGGAGGTGGTCGCCCGTGGGTTCGAGATGTCCGACGCGGTGGTCATCCTGTTCACCCCGGACGTCCTGGTGCGCTTGCGGGGCGACCTGCTCGATGACGCGGACGGCCCGGACGAGTCCGAGGTCCGGGGGCAGGCCAGGCCGAACGTCTACTACGAGGCGGGCATCGCCGACGGAATCGACCGCAATCGCACGCTGCTCGTGGAAGTCGGCCGGGTCAAGTCGTTCAGCGATGTCTCGGGTCGGTTGCTGGTGCGGTTCGACGGCTCCGCCGCCAAGCGCAAGACGTTGGCAGACCGGCTCGCGAGCACGGGCCTGGAGGTGGACACGGTGGGCGGCGGTTGGCTGTCGGCCGGTGATTTCCAGCCTGCGATCGAGGCGGCCAACAAAGCGGTGTCCGATGCCCTGGAAATCGGTGGAGAGGGCGGATGAGCCTGTTCAGGGACTTCTTGTACTGCGATGACCGAACCGTCGACAGTTACCTCTCCGTGATCGAGGGCGGCCTGTTCGACGAGGAGGACCGGCACACCACCCTCGACAGCTCGGGTGTCACCCCGTCCGGTCACGAGGTGGCGCCGAACGGCTTGTCGTCGTCCGACAGCAGGAGGAAGACGGTCCGGCAGACCTCGGCTGCCCGGTTCGGCCGGTTGTTGCGGTACATGATGGACGAGGGCGAGGTGAACCACGTCCGGGCCGGGGAAGCGCTCGCGCTGGAGGCCGTCGAGGAGGAGTCGTTCTTCCAGGTGCGAGGGGATATCCAGATCTCACCCCTGGTGAGCGCGATGATGAACGCCGACAAGTACCAGCTGATCGGGAACGTCGTCCGGCAGATCAGCCACCTCGGCCTGGCCGGGAACGTGGACGTGGGCGAGGAGTTCTTCGACATGGTCACCCTGATCGGCGAGGCGCGCGAGGCCATCGGCGACAAGGTGTCCGTCGTGATGCATCCGGGCTCAGGTGCCCCGCCCTTCGTGCTGCCCATCAGGGCGGGCCTGATCGGCGGCCGGTTCAACGAGTTGGAGGGGCGGTCGACGGTGTTCGGCAAGGTTTCCGACATCGTGCCGAGGAAGGGGGAGTACACGCTGCTGGAGGTGCCGGGTCAACCGGCGCTGACCAGGCGGCAACGCCGCCAGGCGGCCAAGGCGGAGGCGGACCTCGCCGTCGTGCGCGGGCCTTTGGTGGTGTTGCAGGTCTTGGCCGTGTACCGGTGACGTGACCGCAGGGGCGGCCGGCGCTCCGCTTCCCTCGCGGCGGCGAACCGGTGATCGGGTCGGCCTCGGTGATGCGGGCGCACGCCGAGGCCGCCTGCGCGCGGTGCGACCGGTCGAGGGCGATGCCGACGCGACGCCGCGTCAGGACGACTCCTTCGCCGCCGCCTTGGCGGCCTTCTTGAACTCCCGCACCTCGGCGAGCGTGACCTTGTCCCGGACATCGGCGACACTGCGCCGCGAACCCTCCTCCCCGTAGGCCCCGGCGGCCTCCCGCCAGCCCTCGGGCCGCACGCCGAGCTGCTTGCCGAGCAGGGCGAGGAAGATCCGCGCCTTCTGGTCGCCGTAGCCGGGCAACTCCTTGAGCCGCTTGAGGACGGTCTTGCCGTCGGGTTCGTCGCGCGTCCAGATGGCCTCGGGGTCGCCGTCGTAGTGCTCGACGAGGTACCGCGCCAACGCCTGGAGCCGCTTGCCCATCGAGCCGGGGAACCGGTGGATGGCCGGGGTCCGCGCCATGACGGCGGCGAACTCCTCCTCACCGGCCTCGGCGATCCGACGAACGTCGAACCCACCCATGCGGTCGGCGATGTCCTTCGGCCCCTTGAACGCCTTCTCCATCGGGATCTGCTGGTCCAGCAACATACCCAAGAGCAGGGCGAGAGGGCTCTCGGACAGGAGTTCGTCGGCTTCCTGGTCCTGGGCGAGGCACAGCTTCGGGCTCATGGCGGAAGCATCCCACGGTGGTCTTGGTGGCGCCGTGCGCCAGCGCCAGCGGTGGGTGGTCAGCCCAGTCAATGTGACGGACAGCCAGACTGAATTGCAAGGAGCGAGTATCGAGCGGGGACAACGGGTTGATCGTGGAGCTGACCAGGGTATACGCGGCTCGGAGGCGGAAGGCCGACTTGGTGTTCACGTACGAGCCGACTCCCGGATCGTTTCCGGCACCCTGGTTCCGGGCCCGCCCGCCTGGACGAACGACGCGGGATTCGCGACCGCCTACCACAGCGGTGGTGTGGCCCTCGCCGCGACTCGGGGACCCATTTGAGTGTCGATGATCTCGAAGTCCGGACTGGAGTACGAGAAGCGCTCCTGGGTCCACATCCGGGGATCACCTCGAACGCCCGCTGCGTCCGCTGCCGCACGTCCGCCTGGTCGATCAGCCGGACAGCCGCCGAAGAGGCTGTTCGGCTGATCGACCAGGCGGGTGGCGGTCTCATGAAAGACGGCTACGTGCATCCGATGCTCACGCCTGGCCGACGAAAACCGCCTTGTCCGAGCCGAAATCGGGCTGGAACACGACCTGCAACTCGCCCGGCTGCGCGCCGACCGCGTACGACGTCTCGTAGGTGTAGGTCTTGCCCGGCAGGACCGTGGTGCTGTCCAAGCCCCCGCCGCCGCACTGGCCGTTGGAGTCGAAGACCTGCTCCGCCTTCTTGCCGTTGAACTGGGCGTCGCCGCCGATCGTCAGCACCGCCGTCTCGAACGCCTTGTCCGTGCCGTTGGTGACCGTGACGGTGATCTTGACGGCTCGCTCGACGCCCCGCGGTGACGCGTACTCGCCGGGGGTGCAGGCGGCGGGTGCGGAGACGTCCACGGCCAGACCGCTCTTCCACGTGTAGCGCTGGCCCCAGGTCGGTGGAGCGTTCGTCGTATCGGTCCGGGTCGCTTGGCCGTTGCCCGCGTCGCCGTCGTTCACCTGACCCTGGTTGGTCGTGCCGTTGATGATCTCGTCGAGCTTCTCCACGGCGGCCTGCTGGGCGATGACCGTGAAGACGATCCCGAGGACGCACAGCGCCGTGCCTATGCCCGCGAGCACCTTCTTGGTGCCGAACAGCGCGATGACGCCCAGCACGGCCCCGACGAACGCGGCCACGGCGGTCAGGTTGTTCAGGAAGATGACGGGCGAGCCGACGACGCCCACGATGCCCACGATCAGCGCGGTCCACGCGAGCGCGCCGAACTTGTTCGGCTTGGGTTGCGGTGCGGCGGGTGCGTACTCCGGAGCACCCTGCGGATAGGTCATGACGATTGCCCCTCGATTGATGTACTGGGGAATCGCCGCCGCCGACAGGGTTGTTACCGCGCCTGACGCATCCCGGAGCGCCTTCGAAGACCGGCAGGACCACTCGGCAGCCGTAGGAGTCGTCCGGCAGTCGGCAGGCGCTTGTCCTTTCGGACATGCATCAGACGGCGTGCTGGTCCAGCAACATGCCCGGAGCAGGACGGACGAGTCCGTGCACAAGGGGGGTTCGCCGGCCTCCGGGTCGGGCCACGCATGCCTGGCGGGGCCAAAGGACATGGCCGCACCCGCGGCTCAGGGCGCGCGGATCGAAGGCCCGTCGTCACCTGGTTCACTTCGAAGAAGATTCGCCAGATGGCCAGGGCCCAGTTGTCGCCTGATGAAGTGCAGGCGGTATCGCTGGGCCAGGAGCTTCAAGCGTAAGTTGGCTGACCTGTGCAGCCGAAGGACGGTTCGGCCATGTCGAATTCGTCCGGTATTTCGGCGAGCTTCGCACTGGCATGATTCTACATCTCGTAGGACCGTTTCGTGGGTCATGAGTCGGCTGAGGGGCTCACGCGGTGTTGCGGGTGATCGGCACTACCTGGGCCAGCAGGAGGCGGTAGGCTTCGCGGTCCACTGTTGCCGGGTCTTCCGACAGCCACTCGCCGACCTCCGACACGAACTGCGCCGGCGTCATCGGTGGCACCAGGGTGTCCGCGGGCTCATCGGTGGTGATCTCGCCCGCCCTGCTCGGGTACACCACCAGAACGGTGCGGATGTCCAGCCACGGCAGCAGTTTCCGGTACGCCGCGTGGGTCCGGGGGAGGCGGGTGCCACCGCCCCGGAACGGGTGGCCGTTGCGCCACAGCACGCCGTCGTCCTCCACCGCGTAGTGGCCGGGCAGCCAGGACTTCGACTCGATCAGCACCAGGCGACGGCCGCACAGCACCGCGTGGTCGACGTCGGCGAACACCGAACCCGGCCACGCGAGCCCGTGGAAGACCCGCGCGCCGGGCAGGCGGGTGACGTACCGCGCCAGCAGGTCCGCCGTGGCGCGCTCGCACGGGCGGTCGTCGGGGGTGCCGTGGACGACGTCCGTGTCGACCTGCACGGCGAACGCCCGGTCCGCCCGGACGGCTCGCAGGTAGCGGCGCACCAACCGGAACGCGACCGCCGCCGCGGCGGCCACCACCAGCAGCCACAACGTGAGCGTGAGCGGCGAGAAGTCGAGCAGGAACACCGGCAGCAGCAGGAAGAACCAGCCGCAGACCGCCGCCAGGGCGGGCGCGTGGCCGGGACCGGACGCCGGCGCGTAGCGCACCCGCTGGCCGAGGTCGACCAGGTGCCACCACGGCACCTCGTCGGTGTCGACCACCGGCCTCGGCGGCACGAAGTCCGGGTCGTCGCCGAAGTCGCGCAACCGCCCCGTGCGCCCCGTCCGGCGGGGACGCGACGGGCTCGTGGGCGACTGCGGGCGGGTGGTCGACCAGCCCCGGTCGTAGTCGCGGCGGCGGCTCGGGTCGCGGAGCGTGTCGTACGCCTCCTGCAGCACCCGGAAGGTCGGCGACGAGCCGCCCGCGTCCGGGTGCATGACCTTGGCCAGCGATCGGTAAGCGGACTTGATCTCCGCCGTGGACGCGTCGCGGCCCACCCCGAGGAGCTCGTAGTAGTCGACCCCGCGCACGCGGCAGACCTTAGCGGCACCGGTGCGGGCGCGGTCCGGTGCGGTGCGGTCGGTCGCGGACGCGCTTCGGTGCGGTGCGGTCGGGTCTCGGCCGGGTTCCCGCGTGGTGCGGTCGGGTCGCGGCACGCGGGCGTGGCCCCGTTTCGGCTCTGTTTCCGGCGCTGGGTGGTGGTTAGTGTTGGTGCCGAGCCCGACGGCCCGGTACCGGCCACGGCTCGTGGACCTGTAGCGCAGTGGTTGACGCGCCCGTGCCCTCCGGGGCGGGAGTACGCCGGTTCGAATCCGGCCTGGTCCGCGGCATCGACGGCACACCGCCCGCATCGACGGCACACCAACGGCGGACGCAGGCGGCACGGCACCGACCACACCGCGCGAGTCGCGCGGGATCGCCCACGTCCCGGCCCGGTTTCGAGTTGCCGGGTGCGCGGTGCTGCCGCACGCTGCGCCCATGGCGACATGTGACGTCTGCGGGAACGACTACTGGATGGCGTTCGAGGTGCGCACCGTCGGCGGCGGGGCGTACACCTTCGACAGCATCGAGTGCGCCGCCCAGCGCCTGGCGCCCCGGTGCGAGCACTGCGACTGCCGCATCCTCGGGCACGGCGTCGAGGTGGAGGGGCGGTTCTTCTGCTGCGCCCACTGCGCGCGCAGCGCCGAGGGGCTGGGCGGCCAGATCAAGGACACCGCGGGCGCGCACCCCGGCTAGCGGGGTCGGAACCGCGGGCTACGGCTCGGGGCAGACGAGCACCAGGCGGCCGTCGAGGAAGCACGGCTGGAGGTCGCCCCTGGCGTCGACGCTCTTGATGCCGTGCGGCAGCACCTCCTCGATCGCGCTGAACGCCAGGATGTCCGACACCCCGTGCCTGCCGCGCAGCGACCGCCGTCCCGGAAAGCGCAGCGCCCGCCCCTCCCTGCGGTCCCGGTGCGCCAGGGCGGCCCGCAGCGCCCCCCTGGTGAGGTGGTCCGGCCCGGCCAGCCGTTGCAGCCCGCCGTTGTGCACGGCGACGCCGTAGCCGCGTTCGAGCAGGGTCGAGACCGTGTTCTCGGACGGGTCGTCGGTGAGGCGGAACGAGATGGCGTGGTGACCCTCCACCGCGTGCACGCACACGACGTGGGCGTGGAACAGCAGCGACTCGTACAGCGCCACCGCCGTGTCGTCCGCCGTCCGGGGGTCGGCGTGCCCCGCGTCCAGGCCGAGCCACGTCGTCATCGCACGTCCACGAGGATCGATCCCGGTCCCTTCCCCCGCGGTCCGGTGCGAGCCCACCGCGGGTCGGCGCGAGCCCGCCATCAGCGCGGGCCCGCCATCGGCGTCGGCCGGCCACCCGGCCGCGGCTCCCGTCGAGATTAGTCCGATCGGGTGAGGCTCGGGTAGCCGCCGGATGGCCGGTGTCCGAAATCTGGGTCGGGATCAGATCGAACATCTAGGTCGGGATCAGATCGAACCCCGTCAGGAACGGCAGCGCGCCCGCCCGCTGGAGCGCCGCCGCGGACAGCCAGATCGACAGGAGCGTGATCAGCGGGCCGACGATCCTCATCTCCACCGCGCCGCCGGTCTGCATCCGCATGACCTTGGGCGGCGCGACCGGGAACCACGTCTTGCCGCCCAGCGGGATCGGCCACAGGATCGGGCAGCCCTGCTCGGTGATCGCGTCGCCCAGGTAGTGCGCCACGCAGCCGATGCCCACCGCCAGCCCGCACGCCGCCGCGCTGGCCGGGGTGCGGGCCGTCCACGCCAGGCAGATGCCGGTGATCGCGGCCGACACGACCGTGATGAGCAGGGCGTCCTTCTTCGGGCACCAGTCGTTCATGATCCCGCGCACGGCCAGGCCCGCGAACACGAACATCAGGGCGGGCAGCGCCCACTTCTGCGACTGCTGCACCACGGCGGTCGTGCCGAGGGCCGCGAGCAGCGCGAACACCAGGGTGTGGGTCAGGCCGCGGTGCCCGCCGTCGCGGTTCGAGTCCTTGCGGGTGCGCGTGGTGCGGTAGACGAACGAGCTGATCGAGTTGATCGCCGCCGACGCGCCCGCGCTGATCGGGCCGAACGTGCGCGAGATGGTCGACGACGGGTGGTCGAGGTCGGGCAGCAGCGCCGCGCCGGTCGCCAGGACCGCCCCGACGGCCCAGCTCTGCGGGCTGAGCTGGCCGATGGGATGGTGGTCGGCGAGCGCGGTCACCGCCGCCCAGGCCAGCAAGCCGCTCATGGCGTGCGTCGGTCCGGTCGACATGGTGCCCCCTCCAAGATCGTGAGTGGAGGCTAAGGCATTGTGACCCCGTTCCCATTCGAGTCGGTGGGGTCACGCGCGGCCGGACATAGCAGTACGCTTGTCTTGCTTGCATTGTCGCGAGAGGAGCGCCCGGAGTATGGGTAAGATCAAGGTGCAGGGGACCGTCGTCGAGCTCGACGGCGACGAGATGACCCGGATCATCTGGCAGTTCATCAAGGACAAGCTGATCCACCCGTACCTGGACGTCGACCTGGAGTACTACGACCTGGGCATCCAGCACCGGGACGCCACCGACGACCAGGTCACCATCGACTCCGCGCACGCCATCAAGAAGCACGGCGTGGGCGTCAAGTGCGCCACCATTACGCCCGACGAGGCGCGGGTCGAGGAGTTCGGCCTCAAGAAGATGTGGGTCTCGCCCAACGGCACGATCCGCAACATCCTCGGCGGCGTGGTGTTCCGCGAGCCGATCATCATCTCCAACATCCCGCGGCTGGTGCCCGGCTGGACCAAGCCGATCATCATCGGCCGCCACGCCCACGGCGACCAGTACAAGGCCACCAACTTCAAGGTGCCCGGCGCGGGTGAGCTGACCGTCACGTTCACGCCCGAGGACGGCTCCGAGCCGATCAAGCACGTCGTGGCCAACTACGGCCCCGACGGCGGCGTGGCGATGGGCATGTACAACTTCAACAAGTCGATCGAGGACTTCGCGCGCGCCTCGTTCTCGTACGGCTTGCAGCGGAACTACCCCGTGTACATGTCGACGAAGAACACGATCCTGAAGGCGTACGACGGCGCGTTCAAGGACATCTTCCAGGCGGTCTTCGAGTCCGAGTTCAAGGACAAGTTCGACGCCGCCGGCCTCACCTACGAGCACCGCCTGATCGACGACATGGTCGCGGCGGCGCTGAAGTGGGAGGGCGGCTACGTCTGGGCGTGCAAGAACTACGACGGCGACGTGCAGTCCGACACCGTGGCGCAGGGCTTCGGCTCGCTGGGCCTGATGACGTCGGTCCTGATGACGCCGGACGGCCGGACCGTCGAGGCCGAGGCCGCGCACGGCACCGTGACCCGCCACTACCGCCAGCACCAGGCGGGCAAGCCGACCTCCACGAACCCGATCGCCTCGATCTACGCGTGGACCGGCGGCCTGAAGCACCGCGGCAAGCTGGACGGCACCCCCGAGGTGACCGGTTTCGCGGAGACGCTGGAGCGGGTCGTCATCGAGACCGTCGAGAGCGGCCGGATGACCAAGGACCTCGCGCTGCTCGTCGGGCCGGACCAGGAGTGGCTGACCACCGAGGACTTCCTCGGCACGCTGGACGAGAACCTGCAGAAGCGCATGGCCGGCTGAGCACGGGCAGGCGCACGGCCGGGCGGGGTCCGGGCCGGGTCGGAGGGGACCGCTTCCGGGCGGTCCCCTCCGCCGTTGCGGGGGCGCCTGGCCGCTGCCCGGCTCCTGCCCGTACACGCCCGAGTGTCCAGTGCGCTGAGTGGTCGCGTGCGGTGGTGTCACTCGTTCGGTTCACCTGCGGAGTGGAAACGGCGTCGCGGCGTTCCATCGCGCTTCGCCTCGGCTATATCTCCACCCAAGCGGGTTCCGGGAGGCGTGGCGCGATGTTGGGGATTCCAGCGCGAGGGTTGGTCGTGGCGGGTGTGCTGGCGACGGCGGGGGTGATGTACGTCGCGAACGGCGGCAAGCCGATGGGCGGCGCGTCGGGCGCGTCGGCCGAGTGCGAGGTCACCGTGACCGCCGACATCCTGAACGTGCGGACCGGTCCCGCCGACACCGAGCCGATCGTGTCGACGCTCCGCCTGGACGCCGTGGTGAAGGCCGAGCGCACGGTCCAGAACGGGTTCCGGCAGCTCTCGGACGGCCACTGGGTGAAGGACGACTTCGTCACCCCGACGTCGGACGGCGACTGCGGGTGAGCCGCGCCGGTGTCCCGGATACCGGGCCTCCCCGGAGATCGGGTCTCCCCGGAGGCGGTGTGACGCGTGGCCCGTGGCGCCACAACCGTGCTCGGTGATGGTCTCCCACCCCGGGTGTCCGGTGCGCTGCCCCTGCTGGGGCACGTGGTCGAGGTCGCCCGCGCGCCCGTCGGGCTGATCGAGCGCGGGCACCGCGAAGTCGGCGACGTGTTCTCCCTGCGCCTGCCGGGCAAGCGGGCGGTGGTGCTGCTCGGCGCGCGGCACAACCGGTTCTTCTTCGCCGAGACCGACCGCAAGCTGTCGATCCGCACCGCCTACCCGTTCTTCGAGCGCATGTTCTCGCCCGGGTTCTACTTCTTCGCGGACCCCGACGAGTACCGGCGGCAGCGCGAGATCGTCGTGCCGCGCTTCCGGGGCCGGGAGCTCGACGGCTACCTGGCGGTCGTGCTCGACGAGACCGCCGCGTTCGAGCGCCACCTCGGCGACGCGGGCGAGTTCGAGCTGACCGACGAGCTGGGGCCGCTGGTCATGCGCATCGCGGCCCGCTGCTTCCTCGGGCCCGACTTCGGCTCCCGGATGGACCGGGACTTCTTCGACGAGTTCCGCCGGTTCTCCGCCGGCATGAACCTCTTCGCGCCGCAGTGGCTCCCGCTGCCGTCCGTGCTCCGGGGCAACCGGGCCCGCGACCGCCTGCGGTGCGCGCTCGGCGCGCTGGTCCGGGCTCGCCGCGCCGCGCCGCTGGAGCCGCCGGACCTCCTCCAGGCCCTGGTCGGAGCGACCTACGCCGACGGCACGCCGGTACCCGACCCGGTGCTGGTCAACATGATCCTGCTGTTCACCTGGGCGGGGCACGAGACCACCACCGGGCACATCTCGTGGGCGCTGGTCGACCTGCTGCGCCACCCCGACCACGTCGGGCGGGTGCGTGCGGAGGCGGGCGGGCTCGACCTGGCAGGCGGGCTCGACCTGACCGACGTCAAGCGCATGGCGCACCTGGACAACTGCCTGCACGAGACCGAACGCCTGCACCCCGTCGCGCACGTGCTGGCCCGGCAGGCGGTGGAGACGTTCCGGCTGGACGGGCACGTCATCCCCGAGGGCACCGTGGTGATCGCCGCGCCGTCGGTGTCGCACCGGCTGCCGGGCGAGCACGCGCGGCCGGACGAGTTCCGGCCCGACCGGTTCGCCGACGGCCGCGCGGGCAGGCGGGAGCGCCAGTCGCTCATCGGGTTCGGCGGCGGCCTGCACCGCTGCACCGGCGTGCACTTCGCGTACCTCCAGATGAAGGTCGTGCTCGCCCGGCTGCTGCGCCGCTACGACTTCACGCTGCTCGACCCCGATCCCCGGCCGGTGCGCGGGATGCGGACGAAGTGGCCGGCCGCGCCCTGCCGGGTCCGGTACGCGCGGCGCGGCCAGGCGGTGGTGTGATGGTCGGCATGTTCTTCAGGTGGCGCCCGGGGCGTCGGGGCGCGGTGACGACGTGCGCGTGCGCACCCGAGTGGCCGGGGCTGCGGGCCGAGCTGGACGGGCACGAGGTGAGCGGCGTGCCGTCGCCGGGGGGTGCGAGCCCGATGGTGCTCATGCTGGGGCTGGTGGCGCGGTGCACCGGCTGCGACGCCGTCTACCCGCACGGCTGGGCGGTCGCCGAACGGCACTAGGCTGTGCGGTCGTGCTCACCGTCTCCACCGTCAACGTCAACGGCCTGCGCGCCGCCGCCAAGAAGGGCTACCTGGAGTGGCTCGCCGCGACCGCCGCGGACGTGGTGTGCCTCCAGGAGGTGCGCGCGGAGCCGGGTCAGCTGGCGGACGAGGTGCGGTCGCCGGCGGGCTGGCACGTGGCGCACGCGCACTCGGAGGTCAAGGGGCGCAACGGGGTCGCCGTGCTGACCCGGCAGGCGCCGGAGGCGGTCCGGGTCGGGTTCGGGGTGCCCGAGTTCGAGCACTCCGGCCGGTACGTGGAGGTGGAGCTGCCGTCCGTGGTGGTGGCCAGCCTGTACCTGCCCAGCGGTGACGTCGGCACGCCGCGGCAGGAGGAGAAGGAGCGCTTCATGGCGGCGTTCCTGCCGTACCTGGTGGAGCTGCGGGAGAAGGCGGCGGCCGGTGGGCGGGAGGTCGTGGTGTGCGGTGACTGGAACATCGCCCACCGCGAGGCCGATCTGAAGGCGTGGAAGGCGAATCAGAAGTCGTCGGGGTTCCTGCCGTCGGAACGGGCGTGGCTGTCGGAGGTGTTCTCGTCCGGGTACGTGGACGTGGTGCGTTCCCTGCACCCTGAGGTGGTCGGGCCTTACACGTGGTGGTCCTACCGGGGGAAGGCGTTCGACAACGATTCCGGGTGGCGGATCGACTACCAGGTGGCGACCGAGGGGTTGGCGGCGGTGGCGACGAGCGCGGTGGTCGAGCGCGCGGCGACTTATGCCGAGCGCTGGTCGGACCACGCTCCCGTGACGGTGAGCTTCGACTGGCCGGGGGCCGGTGATCGGGCACAGTCGTGACCGGGAGGTGACGTCCGTGCACGAGGTCATCGCGGCCAAGCGGTCCGAGGTCGAGGAGCTGTGCCGGGTATCGGGCGTCCGGCGGCTCGACGTGTTCGGGTCCGCTGTCGGTGACTCGTTCGACGTGGCGTCCAGCGACGTGGACGTCCTCGTGGAGTTCGACGCCGGTCCGGGCTTCGACTACTTCGGCAGCTACTTCGCCCTGAAGGAAGGGCTGGAGCGGATCTTCGGTCGGCCGGTCGACCTCGTGAGCGGTTCGAGCATCCGCAACCCGTACCGCCGGGAGCGGGTCATGGCGACCAGGGAAACGCTCTACGCGGTGTAGTCCTCGCGCATACCTGTGGACGGCGAGCGGTTCGACCACGACTCCGGGTACGTGGACGTGGTGCGTTCCCTGCACCCTGAGGTGGTCGGGCCTTACACGTGGTGGTCCTACCGGGGGAAGGCGTTCGACAACGATTCCGGGTGGCGGATCGACTTCCAGGTGGCGACCGAGGGGTTGGCGGCGGTGGCGATGAGCGCGGTGGTCGAGCGCGCGGCGACTTATGCCGAGCGCTGGTCGGACCACGCTCCCGTGACGGTCGTCTACGGCGATTGAGCGCCCGGTCGCGAGTCGGAGAGCAGGGGTGGTCTCCGCGCCCGGTCGAGTGGGGCTGCCGGCAGGTGTTCGTCCGAAGAGGGGCGTGGCGCGCGCTCAAGTCGCTTGGGTGATCGTCTTCGCTCGTTCGGCCGCACTTCACGTCGTGTTCGTGACCCGCACCACCGGTCGTGAAAGTCTTTCACCAATCGAGGTGAGGAGCGGTCGATGGTGGGGATCAGCCGGCGGCGTTTCTTCCAGGCGGCCGGGGCCGCCGGTGCGGTGGCCCTGTGGGGTGGTGGCGGGTCGCCCGCCTTCGCCGCAGGCACCGGCACCACGTTGGACGGCGCGGCCGTGCCCCTCGGCGGCACCGGGTACCGCCGGCTCACCGCCGGGCCGGGGTGGCCGCTGGTGGTGCGCGGCGACCTCGCCCCGCCCGCCGCGAGCCGCGTCGACCACCGCCGCCCGCTGGCGTGCTTCGTGCAGTTCACCGACATGCACATGGTCGACGCGCAGAGCCCCGCCCGCTTCGAGTACACCCACCCGCTGCTCGGCGGCGGTGCGTTCCGGGCGCACGAAACGCTTGCCCAGCACACGTCCGCCGCACTCGTCCGCAAGGTCAACGCGCTGCCCGGCGGGCCGTTCACCGGACGCCCGATCGACTTCATGATGACCACCGGCGACAACACCGACAACCACGAGCAGGTCGAGCTGGACTGGTTCCTCACCGTCCTCAACGGCGGCCGGATCACCGCCAACACCGGCGACCCCAGCCGGTACGAGGGCGTGCAGAACTCGGGCGTCCCGATCTACTGGAACCCCGACGGCACCGCCACCGACGACTACCGGGCCAAGGGCTTCCCCCGGCTGCCCGGCCTGCTGGACGCCGCCATCCGCCCGTTCGACAGCCCCGGCCTGCGCATCCCGTGGTACTGCACGTTCGGCAACCACGACGACAGCGTGGTCGGCACGCTGCCCGACGGCATCCCGTTCATCGACGCCCTCTACACGGGCCGCACCAAGGTGATGGGCTTCCCCGGCCCCGACGCCGCCCGCGTCGCCCGCGCCATGGCCGACCCCGCCCAGGCGGCCGACGCGGCGGCGGTCCTGGCCGCCGGCCGCGGGTTCGCCCGCACCGTCACGCCCGACGCGCGGCGCAGGCCGTTCACCACCGCCGAGTTCGTCCGCGCCCACCTGGACCCGCGCAACACCGGCCCCGGCCCCGTCGGCCACGGGTTCACCCCGGACAACGCCGACGGCGTCGACGTCTTCTACACCTTCCGCATCGCGCCCGGCGTCACCGGGATCAGCCTGGACACCACGACCACCGCCGGGGCCGCCGACGGCTCCATCGGCCTGCACCAGTACCTCTGGCTGGAGAAGGTGTTGCGCCGCAACAGCTCCCGCTACTACGACGTGTTCGGCAAGCGGCAGGCGCAATCCGTCACCGACGAGCTGTTCATCCTGTTCAGCCACCACACCAGCCGGACGATGGGCAACGTCCTCCCCGACCGCCGCCGCCCCCTCGACCCCCGCCTGGACGGCAACGCCCTCGTCGCCCTCCTCCAGCGCTTCCCGAACGTCGTCGCCTGGGTCAACGGGCACACCCACGAGAACCGGATCGTGCCGCACGGCACCGGCGACCGCGGCTTCTGGGAGATCAACACCGCCGCCCACGTCGACCACCCGCAGCACGCCAGGGTCATCGAGCTGGCCGACAACGGCGACGGCACGCTGTCGCTGTTCACCACCCTGGTCGAGGGCGACGCGCCGTACTCCGTCGACTACGACGACCGCACGCCGCGCGGCCTGGCCTCGCTCGCCCGCGAGTTCGCGTTCAACGACCCCCACGCCGACGCGAACGCGGTCGGCGCGCCGACCGACCGGAACACCGAGCTGCTGGTGCCGGGGCACTCACCGCTGCGCACCTGATCGTGCGACATCTCACTCCCGGCGCGGGAGTGGAATTCTGGCCGCCTACTGTCGTTGACGTGGCCGTGGACATCTCGATCACCCCGCCGGAGCCCGCGCCGACCCCGGCGGCGACGAGGCGGGCGCTCCGCCGCGCCGCCGACGGCGCGGTGTTGGACGTGACCGAGGCGTCGGTGCTGCTGCACGCGCGCGGTGACGACCTGGACGCCCTGCTGGCCGCCGCCGGCCGGGTGCGCGACGCCCACCTGCGCGCCGAGGGCCGCCCCGGCGTCGTGACCTACAGCCGCAACGCGTTCATCCCGCTGACCAGGCTGTGCCGGGACCGGTGCCACTACTGCACGTTCGCGACGGTGCCGCACCGGCTGCCCGCGCCCTTCCTGGAGCGCGACGAGGTGCTCGACATCGCCCGGCAGGCCGCCGCGCAGGGCTGCAAGGAGGCGCTGTTCACCCTGGGTGACCGCCCGGAGGAGCGGTGGCCGCAGGCGCGGGAGTGGCTGGAGGCCCGCGGCCACTCGTCGACGCTGGACTACGTCCGCGCCTGCGCCATCGCGGTGCTGGAGGAGACCGGCCTGCTGCCGCACCTCAACCCCGGCGTGCTGAGCTGGGAGGAGTTGCAGCGGCTGCGGCCGGTCGCGGCCAGCATGGGCATGATGCTGGAGACCACCGCCGAGCGGCTGTGGAGCGAGCGCGGCGGCCCGCACTACGGCAGCCCGGACAAGGAGCCCGCCGTCCGGCTGCGGGTGCTCACCGACGCGGGCCGGGTGAACGTCCCGTTCACCACCGGCATCCTGATCGGCATCGGCGAGACGATCACCGAGCGCGCCGAGAGCCTGCTGGCCCTGCGCGGTGTCGCGCGCCAGTACGGGCACGTCCAGGAGGTGATCATCCAGAACTTCCGCGCCAAGCCGGACACCGCGATGCGCGGGATGCCCGACGCCGACCTGCGCGAGCTGGCGGCCACGATCGCCGTCGCCCGGCTGGTGCTGCCGCCCTCGACCAGCGTGCAGGCGCCGCCCAACCTGGTCGGCGACGAGTTCGACCTGATGCTGCGGGCGGGCATCGACGACTGGGGCGGCGTCTCGCCGGTCACGCCGGACCACGTCAACCCGGAGCGGCCCTGGCCGCAGGTCGAGACGCTGGCCGCGCGCACCGCGTCCGCCGGGTACGAGCTGCGCGAGCGCCTGGCGGTGTACCCGCGCTACGTCCGGGCGCCGGCGGGCCAGTGGGTCGACACCCGCCTGACCGCCCACGTGCGGGCCCTGGCCGGGCCGGACGGGCTGGCCGACGCCGACGCGCCGGTGGTCGGCCGCGAGTGGCAGGAGCCGGACGGCGGCCTGGACACCTACGGCCGCGCCGACCTGCACACCGCGATCGACACCGAGGGCCGCGCGGCGGATCGGCGCGGCGACTTCGACTCCGTCTACGGCGACTGGGCCTCGCTGCGCGTCCCGAAGGCCGTCGAACGGCTGCCCGAGGACACCGCCCGCGCGCTCCGCCTGGCCGCCGACGACCCGGCGGCGCTGCTCGCGGACACCGACGCGGCGATGGCGCTGCTCACCGCCGACGGCGAGGCGCTGGAGACCATGACCCGCCTGGCCGACGAGCTGCGCGCGGACGTGGTCGGCGACGACGTCACCTACGTCGTCAACCGCAACATCAACTTCTCGAACGTCTGCTACGTCGGCTGCCGCTTCTGCGCCTTCGCCCAGCGGGAGCGGGACGCCGACGCGTTCCGGCTCGGCGTCGACGAGGTCGTCGACCGCGCGCGGGAGGCGTGGGACGCCGGCGCGACCGAGGTGTGCATGCAGGGCGGCATCGACCCCAAGCTGCCGGTCACCTACTACGCCGACGTGGTGCGGGCGATCAAGGCCGCGCTGCCGGGGATGCACGTCCACGCGTTCAGCCCGATGGAGATCGTCAGCGCCGCCGCGAAGGCCGGGGTGAGCGTGCGCGAGTGGCTGACCGAGCTGAAGGCGGCCGGCCTCGACACCATCCCCGGCACGGCCGCGGAGATCCTGGACGACGACGTCCGGTGGGTGCTCACCAAGGGCAAGCTGCCCGCCGCCACCTGGCTGGAGGTGGTGGCCACCGCGCACGAGGTCGGCCTGCGGTCCTCGTCCACGATGATGTACGGCCACGTCGACCACCCCGGCCACTGGCTGGGCCACTTCCGGGCCCTCGCCCGGCTCCAGGACCGCACCGGCGGGCTCACCGAGTTCGTCGGCCTGCCGTTCGTCCACCGCAACGCGCCGATCTACCTCGCGGGCGTGGCCCGGCCGGGCCCGACGCGGCGCGACAACCGCGCCGTGCACGCGTTCGCGCGGCTGGCGCTGCACGGGCGCGTCGACAACGTCCAGTGCTCCTGGGTCAAGCTCGGCGACGAGGGCACCGCCGAGGTGCTCAGGGGCGGCGCGAACGACCTCGGCGGCACCCTCATGGAGGAGACCATCAGCCGCATGGCCGGCTCGGAGCACGGCTCCGCCCGGACCGTCCGGCAGCTGCACGACACGGCCGCGCTGGCGGGTCGGCCGGCGCGGCAGCGCACTACGACATATGGGCGAATCGACACCTCTGGACCGCACCCCGGGGGCCGGCTCCCGACCGCGCGCGGCTAGTCTGCCGCCGGCCGCGTTCCACCGAACTCCGCACCGGAGCCCAACAGCTTCGGTAGGTTCGCGGCCGTCCGTCAACGGTGTTCACCCGCAGCGGTGACGCGGTGTTGGTGAGGAGGCTGGGCAGTGCGCGGTCGCAGTGCAGCACTGGGTGTGGTCGTGGGTGCGGTGTCGTCCCTGACCGCGACAGGTGTGGCGAGTGCGGGCACCAGCGCCGGCGCGCTCGGCGCGTCGTCGGTCAACACGCCGGTCGGCGTGGCCGCCGTGGCGTTCGGCGCGGTCGGCCTGGTCGCGGGCCTGGTCCGCCGCCGCCGGGCCGCCGTGGAGCGCGCCAAGGCCGACGGCGCGGTGGCGGGCGCCCAGCCGGAGGCGGGTGCCCTGTCCGGGGCGGCCGTCGCGCTGTCGGAGGCCGCCGCCGCGCTGCCCGCCGCGCAGCCCGCGACCCGGCCCGCTCCCACGGGCGTCTGATCCGCCTGGGACAATCGCGCCGTGGCTCCTGAGAACTCCGCTGAGAACTCCGCCCTGAACACCGCCGTGGATTCCGCCGTGGATTCCGGGCGCGCCGCCGCGGGTGACGCCGAGGCCGTCGGCACCGGGGGCGCGGGTTCCCCCGCCGGGAGCGCCGCGGCCGCCGGCGCGGGTTCCGGGGACGCCGCCGGCGCGGGTTCCGGGGCAGCGGGTCCCGGTGGCGCGGGTTCGGACGCGCCGGTGGCCCGGCCGCGCGTCCTGTCCGGCATCCAGCCGACGGCCGGCTCGTTCCACCTCGGCAACTACCTCGGCGCGCTGCGGCAGTGGGTGACCCTCCAGGACACCCACGACGCGTTCTACTGCGTGGTCGACCTGCACGCCATCACGGTCGAGCAGGACCCCAAGACGCTGCGGCAGAACACCCGCGTTTCGGCGGCGCAGCTGCTCGCGCTCGGCATCGACCCGGACCACGCCACGCTGTTCGTGCAGAGCCACGTGCCCGAGCACGCCCAGCTCAGCTGGGTGCTCCAGTGCCTGACCGGGTTCGGCGAGGCCGGCCGGATGACGCAGTTCAAGGACAAGTCGGCGCGCCAGGAGGCGCAGGTCGGCGTCGGCCTGTTCACCTACCCGATCCTCCAGGCCGCGGACATCCTGCTGTACCAGGCGCACCACGTGCCCGTCGGCGAGGACCAGCGGCAGCACCTGGAGCTGACCCGAGACCTGGCGCAGCGGTTCAACAGCCGGTACGGCAGGACGTTCCGGCTGCCCGAGGCGTACATCCCGAAGGACACCGCCAAGATCTACGACCTCCAGGACCCGACGTCCAAGATGAGCAAGTCCGTCCCCTCCGGTGTGGTGGAGCTGCTGGAGGACCCGAAGCGGGCCGCGAAGAAGATCCGGTCGGCGGTCACCGACACCGGGCGCGAGATCACCTACGACCCGGCCGCCAAGGCCGGTGTCAGCAACCTGCTGGTGATCTACTCGGCGCTGACCGGGCGGACCGTCGACGACCTGGTGGCGGCGTACGAGGGCAAGGGCTACGGGGACCTGAAGAAGGACCTCGGCGAGGTGTTCACCGAGTTCGTGACGCCCGTGCAGGACCGCGTCCGGCAGTACCTGGCCGACCCGGCGGAGCTGGACAAGGTCCTCGCCCGCGGCGCGGAGCGGGCGCGGGACGTGGCCGGGCGGACGCTGGCGCGGGTGTACGACCGCGTGGGTTTCCTGCCCGCCCGCTGATCACCCCGCCGAGTGGCGGTTGATCACCCTTCCGCTTAACGTTCTCCCGTGGCGGAGGAGCCGAAGTCGGCGCGGGTGCCAGGGTCCGCGCGAGGAGCGGTGCCGGCGCGCCCGGCACCGGTCCGGATCGAACCGGCCCGAGCGGGCTCGCGTCGCGCGGGTCGAGCCGGTCGGTCGGGCGCGAGCGGGTCGGACGCAGGTGGGTCGGGCGCAGGCGGGTCGGGCGCAGGCGGGTCGGGGTCGAGCCGGGCGGGTTCGGACCGGCGCGGAACGGATCAAGGCGGAACGGACCGGCGCGGGCCGGACCGGGCGGGCGCGGGTCGCGCGGATGCCGGACGGGCGGGGCCCAGTGCGGCCGAAGCGGCCCGGACCGGGCCGGACCGGGCGGACGCCGAGGAGTCGAAGCTCGACCGGCTGCGCCGCGAACGCCGCTGGCTGGACCACCTGCTGCGCGCCGCCCAGCGCTACAGCGAGCAGTACGGCGCGCACTACGCCGCGGCCGTCACCTACTTCAGCGTCCTGTCGCTGGTCCCGATGCTGATGATCGGGTTCGCCATCGCCGGTTTCGTGCTCTCCTCGCAGCCCGAGCTGCTGGACGAGCTGAAGGAGGGCATCGCCGACGCCGTGCCGGGCACCCTGGGCGACACCATCAACGACGTCGTCAAGCAGGCCGTCGAGTCCAAGGGCACGGTCGGCGTGTTCGGCCTGCTCGGCGCGGCGTACTCGGGCCTGGGGTGGATGAGCAACCTGCGTGACGCGCTGACCGCGCAGTGGGGCCACGCCAAGGAGGACCTGCCGTTCCTGAAGACGGCGCTGAAGGACCTGCTGGCGCTGCTGAGCCTGGGCCTCGCGCTGGTGGTGTCGTTCGGCCTGACCGCCGTCGGCAGCGGGTTCGCGCACCTGGTGCTGGAGTTCGTCGGCCTGGACGGCGTGCGGTGGGCCGAGGCGGTGCTGAAGGTCGGCACGATCGCGCTGGCGCTGGTGGCGAACTGGCTGGTGTTCCTGTGGGTGCTGGCCAAGTTGCCGCGCAGGCCCGTGGGGTGGCGCAGCGCGGTGAAGGGCGCCGCCGCCGCGTCCATCGGGTTCGAGCTGCTCAAGCTGGTCGGGACGATCTACCTGTCAGTGGTCACGTCCTCGCCCGCCGGCGCGGCGTTCGGTCCGGTGATCGGCGTGCTGGTGTTCGCGAACCTGGTGGCGCAGTTCCTGCTGTTCATCACGGCGTGGACGGCCACCGCGCGGGAGAACGTGCTCAAGGACCTGCCCGCGCCCCCGCCGCCCGCCGTGATCCGCCCCGTCGTGGAGGTGCGGCGTGCGCCGAGCCCCCGCGCCGCCGCCGGCCTGGTCGGCGCGGGGGTGCTGCTGGGCGCGCTGTTCCGGGGCACGTCCGGGAGGTCGCGCCGCGGGCGTTGACGTGGCCGCGCCCGGCCGTGCGCCCGCGACGTCGGCGGTTCGCGCGGGTCGCGATGTCGGAGGTTCGCGCGGGTCGTCGCGATGTCGCCGCTCGCGCGGGCGGCCTACGTCCAGAAGACGGCGACACCCACGTTGAGGACCACCAGCCCGGCGAGCGCGGGCGTCAGCCAGGACGCGACCTTCTGCCGGTTCACGTTCGCCGCGACCAGGACCGCGATCACCACCAGCACCAGCAGCTTCACGCCGATCTTGAAGTGGTCGTACTCCTTGTCGGTGAGCGGTGCCAGCGCGACCAGCGCCACGCCGGTCAGCAGCTGGAGCCCGGCGCCGTGCAGCCAGCCCTTGTTCAGCGGGCCGTCCTTGCCCACCCGCATCTGGACGAAGAACATGGCGACGAGCATTCCCATCCCGAGCAGGTGCAGGAACACCAGCAACAGGCGCACGAACTCCACGGCGGAGCCTCCAAAGGGTGTGGTGGTTACTTGCGTCGGAGTGCCCGCAGGCCGCGGACGCCCAGCACGCCGATGACCGTGCCGAACGTGAGGGACGCGACGACGAGCACCAGGTGCACGGTGAAGAACGCGGTCGGGCCGGCGTCCCACGAGCGGGGGTCCTTCCAGATGTTGCGCAGGAAGGTCGGCCAGATCACCCAGGACCACACCCCGAAGGCCACCAGGAACACGGACATGCCACGGGAGAGCTTCACGGATGCAGTATCGGACGTGGCGGGTGCACGTCACTCAACCGGGGTGGATAGCCTGGACGGGTGCCTTCCCCCGCGTCCCGACGACCCGTTGCCCTGGTGCTGGCTGCCTGCACGCTGATGGCCACCGCAGTGTTCGGTGCCTCGGCGGCGCGGGCGCAGCCCGCCCCGTGCGATAACCGGGTGTCACCACCCCCGGCGGTCGACACGTCCGAACAGGTGCCACCCGGCGCGAAGCCGCCCTCGCCGCTGGAGGTGCCCGAGAACCCCGTGGGCGGTGACCGGCTCGGCGAGTGCGGCTTGGTGCTGCCCGCCAACGCCCAGCGGTTGCCCGACGACATCACGGCCCGGAGCTGGTTGCTCGCCGACATGGACTCGGGTGCCGTGCTGGCCGCCTACGACCCGCACGGCCGCCAGCGGCCCGCGTCGGTGATCAAGGTGCTGCTGGCGATGGTCGTCGCGAAGGAGCTGGCGCCGGACGCGACCGTCGTCGCCACCGAGGACGACATCGCGCAGGAGTGCACGTGCGTCGGCCTGCGCAACGGCGCCGAGTACACCGTGGAGCAGTTGCTCCAGGCCCTCGTGATGGCGTCGGGCAACGACGTGGCCCACGCCCTCGCGCGGCGGCTGGGCGGCCTACCGAGCGCGATCCGCAAGATGAACGCGCTGGCGATCGAACTCGGCGCGCTGGACACCCGCGCGGTGACGCCGTCCGGGCTGGACGCGCCGGGCACCAGCACGTCGGCCTACGACGTGGCGCTGATCTTCCGGGCGGCCATGAAGTACCCGGACTTCGCCAAGGCCGTGGTGACCCAGCGCATCGACTTCCCCGCCGCCAGCGGGGTCGGCACGGTGCCGGTGATCAACGACAACAAGCTGCTCACCAGCTACGAGGGCGCGCTGGGCGGCAAGTCCGGGTTCACCGACGACGCCCAGCACACCTACGTCGGCGCGGCCGAGCGGAACGGTCGCCGGCTGGTCGTGGTGCTGCTGCGGGGGCAGCAGCAGCCCCTGCGGATGACCGAGCAGGCCGCGAACCTGCTGGACTACGGGTTCGAGCTGCCCGCGGGCGAGCCGGTCGGCCGGTTGGTCGACGGCGCGCCGCAGACGAAGAAGAAGACCGTCGAGCCCAAGCCGACGCCTACCAGCGCGGCCGTGGGCGAGGTGGCGGAGACCACGGACACCCGCAACGCCGCCATGTCCACGGCGTTCGGCACCGTGGGCGGGCCCATCACGGCCGTGGCCGGGCTCGGCGTGGTGCTGGCGCTGGTGATGTACCTGCGGACGCGGCGGGCGAAGGCGGCGCGGGCCGCACGCGCGGCGCAGGCGGCGCAGGCGGCCCAGTCGGCGACGCAACAGCCCGGATAGCCACCGCGCGGTTCAGTCACTTGGGTGGCGGCGCGGCGGCCTGGGCGCGGCGGGGTGGGCGCGGCGGGGCGGGTGGCCGCTTGTGTGGTTGGGGTCGCCTGGGTGGCGGCGTGGCGGCCTGGGGTGGCCGCTTGGGTGGTTGAGGTCGCTTGGGTGGCGGCGTGGCGGCCTGGGGTGGCCGCTTGGGTGGTTGAGGTCGCTTGGGTGGCGGCGCGGGGGCGCGGTGGCCGCTCGTGTGGTCCAGGTCGCTCAGCCCGGCGGCGCGGCAGGCCGGATGGTTTCAGGTTGCTCAGCCCGGCGGCGCGGCAGGCCGGATGGTTTCAGGTTGCTCAATCCGGCGGCGCGGCAGCCGGAACAGCCCGGCGCGGCCTCGCTTCCGCCGTGTCCGTCGTTGGAGTACGTCGTACGCCTACAGTTGGCGTATGTTGTACGCTTATCGTTAGTTGGCGTATGCCGTACGCATATCATTGGCGTCTGGTGTACGCTTACCGCTTTTGGTGGTGCGAGTGGTTTTCTGGCGACGACGACAAAGGGGCGGGGCCCGGTGGCCCCGCCCCTCTCGTCGTGCTCGGCTCAGACGCGCTTGAACAGCAGCGCGCGCTTCACTTCCTGGATCGCCTTGGTGACCTGGATGCCGCGCGGGCAGGCGTCGGTGCAGTTGAACGTCGTCCGGCAGCGCCACACGCCGTCCACGTCGTTGAGGATGTCCAGCCGCTCCTCCGCGCCCTCGTCGCGCGAGTCGAAGATGAAGCGGTGGGCGTTGACGATGGCCGCCGGGCCGAAGTACGACCCCTCGGTCCAGTACACCGGGCACGACGTGGTGCAGCAGGCGCACAGGATGCACTTCGTGGTGTCGTCGAACCGCTCGCGGTCCGCCACCGACTGCACCCGCTCACGGGTCGGCTCGTTGCCGTAGGTGATCAGGTACGGCTTGACCGCCCGGAACGCCTCGAAGAACGGCTCCATGTCGACCAGCAGGTCCTTGTTCACCGGCAGGCCCTTGATGGGCTCGATGGTGATCGTGGTCTGCTTGCCGCCGCCCGCCAGCAGGTCCTTCAACAGCACCTTGCACGCCAGGCGGTTCACGCCGTTGATCCGCATCGCGTCCGACCCGCAGATGCCGTGCGCGCACGAGCGGCGGAACGTCAGCGTCCCGTCCAGGTACCACTTCACGTAGTGCAGCAGGTTCAGGACGCGGTCCGACGGCAGGGCCGGGATCTCGAACGAGTCCCAGCGCGGCTCGTCGTCGACCTCCGGGTTGAACCGGCGGACCTTCAGGGTGACGGTGATCGCGCCGTCCGGCACCGGCGGCTGCGCGCCGCGCGAGCCCGTGGAAACTTCAGCGGTAGCGGTCATCAGTACTTGCGCTCCATCGGCTGGTACCGGGTGAACGTCACGGGCTTGTAGTCCAGGCGGATGTCCGCCGACAGGCCCTCACCCTGCTTGTAGTACATGCTGTGGCGCATGAAGTTCGTGTCGTCGCGGTTCGGGTAGTCCTCGCGGGCGTGCCCGCCGCGGGACTCCTTGCGCGCCAGCGCGCCGACGACCAGGACCTCGGCCAGCTCCAGCAGGAAGCCCAGCTCCACGGCTTCCAGGAGGTCGGTGTTGAACCGCTTCCCCTTGTCCTGCACGGTGATCCGCTGGTAGCGCTCCTTCAGCGCCTGCACGTCGTGCAGGGCCTGCTTCAGCGTGTCCTCCGTGCGGTACACCGACGCGTTCGCGTCCATCGTGGCCTGGAGCTCGGTGCGGATGTCCGCCACGCGCTCCTCGCCGTGCTCCGACAGCACCAGCGCGACCTGCGCCTCGACCTGCGCGGCCGGGTTCTCCGGCAGCTCGACGTGCTCGTGCGCGTTGGCGTACTCGGCGGCGGCGATGCCCGCGCGGCGGCCGAACACGTTGATGTCCAGCAGCGAGTTCGTGCCCAGGCGGTTCGCGCCGTGCACCGAGACGCACGCGCACTCGCCCGCCGCGTACAGGCCGGGCACGACGTGGTCGTTGTCCCGCAGCACCTCGCCGTGCACGTTGGTCGGGATGCCGCCCATCGCGTAGTGCGCCGTCGGGTAGACCGGCACCGGCTCCTTCACCGGGTCGACCGCCAGGTACGTGCGGGCGAACTCGGTGATGTCCGGGAGCTTCGTCTCCAGCACCTCGGCGCCCAGGTGCGTGCAGTCCAGCAGCACGTAGTCCTTGTTCGGACCCGCACCGCGGCCCTCCAGCACCTCCAGCGCCATCGACCGGGCCACGATGTCGCGCGGCGCGAGGTCCTTGATGGTGGGCGCGTACCGCTCCATGAACCGCTCGCCGGACGCGTTGCGCAGGATCGCGCCCTCGCCGCGGGCGCCCTCGGTGAGGAGGATGCCCAGGCCCGCGAGACCGGTCGGGTGGAACTGGTAGAACTCCATGTCCTCCAGCGGCAGGCCCTTCCGGAACACGATGCCCATGCCGTCGCCGGTCAGCGTGTGGGCGTTCGACGTGGTCTTGAAGACCTTGCCGAAACCGCCGGTCGCGAACACCACGGACTTCGCCTGGAAGACGTGGATCTCGCCGGTCGCCAGCTCGTACGCCACCGCGCCCGTGCAGACCGGGCCGTCCGCCGTCTCGGTCAGGCAGATGTCGAGCACGTAGAACTCGTTGAAGAACTCGATGCCGTGCTTGACGCAGTTCTGGTACAGCGTCTGGAGGATCATGTGGCCGGTGCGGTCGGCCGCGTAGCACGCGCGGCGCACGGCCGCCTCACCGTGGTTGCGGGTGTGCCCGCCGAACCGCCGCTGGTCGATCTTGCCCTCGGGCGTGCGGTTGAACGGCAGGCCCATCTTCTCCAGGTCGAGGACCGCGTCGATGGCCTCCTTCGCCATGATCTCGGCGGCGTCCTGGTCGACCAGGTAGTCGCCGCCCTTGATCGTGTCGAAGGTGTGCCACTCCCAGTTGTCCTCCTCCACGTTCGCCAGCGCGGCGCACATGCCGCCCTGCGCGGCGCCCGTGTGGGAACGCGTCGGGTAGAGCTTGGTGAGGACCGCCGTGCGGGCGCGCTGGCCGGACTCGATCGCCGCGCGCATCCCGGCGCCGCCGGCGCCGATGATCACGACGTCGTACTTGTGGAACTGCATTTCGAGGTACTCCCCGCGGCGATCAGTCGGTGATGTTCGGGTCGAAGGTGAAGATCACGTAGGTGCCGAGGGACACGATCAGCACCATCGACGCGTAGAGCAGCACCTTGAGCCAGAACCGGGTGGCGTCCTTGCGGGCGTAGTCGTTGATGACCGTGCGCAGGCCGTTCCCGCCGTGGATCTGCGCCAGCCACAGCATCGCCAGGTCCCAGAACTGCCAGAACGGCGAGGCCCAGCGGCCCGCGACGAACCCGAAGTTGATGCGGTGCACACCGCCGTCGAGGATGTTCATGATGAACAGGTGGCCCAGCACGAGCACCACCAGCGCCACGCCGGAGATGCGCATGAACAGCCAGCTGTACAGCTCGCCGTTGCTGCGGCGCGCGGCGGGGCGGCGGGGCGAACGCGGCTTGTCGAGCGTCAGCTCGCTCATGGTCAGTGACCCCCGAACATGTCGGACACCGTGCGGACCAGCATGAAGTAGGCGCCCGGAATCATCACGAGCACCCAGACCGCGAGGATCGCCCAGAGCATCTGGCGCTGGTACTTGGTGCCCTTGGCCCAGAAGTCGACGAGCATCACGCGGATGCCGTTGAGCGCGTGGTAGAGCACCGCGCCGACGAGGCCGACCTCGAACAGGTTGACGATCGGGTTCTTGTAGGTCTCGATGACCTTGTCGTACGCGTCCGGCGACACCCGCACCAGGGCGGTGTCCAGGACGTGCGCGAACAGGAAGAAGAACGTCAACACACCGGTGATGCGGTGGGCGACCCAGGACCACATGCCCAGATCGCCACGGTAGAGCGTGCCGCCTCCTCGGGAGGTGCCCGACCGCTCGGTTGCGGTGGTGCCGGCCATGCGCAACGGCCTCCAGCGTCAGTGGTGGACTGGTTCCCTGTGCTGAGGGGACCTTGACTCTGGGATGCTAGACCTGCGCGCTGCGCGCGACCCAACGGCCGCCGCCGTCTGTGAGCGACAGAACAGTGTTGAATTGCCTCGGCTTCGCCTCGGCGGCTCGGCCGCCCGGAAGTCGGCCCATCGCGCCTGATTTCCCGCCGATCGGAAAAGCGTGATCGGCGGGAAATGAGGCGTGACAGGCCGACGCGGCCTCGCGGTGCGGGTCCGGAGGGCTGGATCAATTCACCTGAATGGGGTTTTTGTTGCTCAGGTGGGTGTGTTGTGGGTCACGTTCCGGGATGGACGGTGGGGGATTGAGGGGGCCTGGAAGGTGACGTTTGCGGGGGCGGGTTCCAAGAGGGCCGGGGTGTTGGTCTGGGGGTTGTAGAAGGTGACGGATCGGCCGTTGTGCCACGCGTTGACCATGTGGCTGGTGCCGTCGGTGCGGGTGACGGTGACGGTGGCCTGCGTGCCGGGGTGGGCGGTCAGGTAGGCGTGGACTTCCCGGTAGGCGGCCGGTGGGGGCGTGAGCGGGCCGCTGCGCCCGGCCTGCTGGTCGAGGTCGATCTGCCGCACGAACGCCTGGTGCGCCGCGGCTTGGTCGGCGAGCAGCCGTTGCCACGCCTGGTTCGGGTCGAACGAGCCCGGCGCGCGGTTGAGCCGGTCGCGGATCTCGGCCTCGACCTGCCTGCGCTCCTGCTCCTGGGTGCGGGACAACTGGTCGATCAGCTGCTGCCGCCGCGCCCGCTGGTCGTTCACCGGTTCCTGCGCGCGGCGCTGGAGTTCGGCCTGTTCGCGGTTCACCGGCCGGTCGCGCTCGTCGGCGAGGTCCCGTGCCTGTCGGATGGCCGGGTCGCGTTCGGCGTCGTTCCGGTCGGCGTCCGGGGTGGCGGTCGTGGTGATGCCGTCGGGGGTGGTCACGGTGATGACCGGGGGTGTGGGGCCGGCCGGGGGTGGCGGAGGGGGTGGCGTGTCCGCTGGTGGTGTGTCGGCCGGTGGGGTGTCCGCTGGTGGTGAGTCGGCCGGTGGTGTGTCGGCCGGTGGGGTGTCCGTCGGTGGGGTGATGTCGGGTGCGGGTGCGGGTGCGGGTGCGGGTGCGGGTGGGGTGTGGGGGTTGCCCTGTTCCGAGATCAGGCGGTCGACCTGCTTCTTCGCCTCCCACCACGCGCGTTGCGCCTGGTCGGCCGCGGCCTGCTTGTCGCGCAGGTCCGCTCTGGCCTCCTCGATCCGCGCGGGCAGGCCGGTGTCGACCGCGCGGGCCTCGGTCAGTTCCTGTCGTACGTCCGCCAGCAGGTCGTTCGCCTGCGCGGCCCGGCCCTCGGCCTGCTGCCACTCGGTGCGCGCCTGGTCCAGGCGCGGCTCCGCGACGGCTCGCAGCGCCTCCAGCTCGGCGGTGAGCCGGGCCGACTCGTCCGCGTACTCCCGCAGGTCCCGGCGCGCCTCGGCCAGTTCCGCGGCGGCCTCGGCGGCGGCCTGCCGCCGGTCGACCAGCTCGTCGGCGATGGCGGTGGTCCGCGTCGTGACCTGGTTCAGCCGGTCGGTCAGGGCGGTGACCCGGATGGTCGGGGCAGGCGTGCCGGCCGCCGTGGCGGTGAGCCGCTCCAGCTCCGCGCGGAGCCGGTCGCCCTGCTCGGTGAGGTCGGCGAACTCGGTCTCCAGCGCCTCGACGGCGGCCGCCGTGTCGCGTGCCGCCCCCTCCATCTCCGGCACCAAGCCCTCGACCTGCGCGCGGGCCTCGTCCAGCGCCTCGATCCGGCCGGGTGACTCGTGCAGCTGCGGGTACTCGGCCCGGATGGCCTCGTACCCGCCGCGGGCGGCGTCGGCTTCGGCCCGCCGGGCCTGCGCGGCACCGTGCGCCGCTGCCTCGCGGTCGCGCAGGCGGGCGACGTCCTGCTTCGCCTCGACCTGGTCGATCAGCAGCCGCTGGACGCCGTGCCGGGCCCGGTCGGCGAGGACCTGCGCGTCCCGCCACGTCTTCGCGGCCGCCTGCACGCCGCTCTGCGCGGTGGCCAGGTCGGGGTCGAGGGGGTGGCCGAGCACCGACTCCAGGTCGCTCACCGGCATCCGCAGGTCCACCGATCGGGGCACCCTCAGGTCGTAGACGACCTCCTTGCCGTCGACCTCGGCGACGAACCGGTACTCGACGTCGAACTCGACCAGCGCGGTGCGCCCGGACGGCTTGAGGTTCTTCGCGGTGCCGCTGGTGGGCTGGCCGGCATCGGTGGTCGCGTCCTCGGCGGAGTGCTTCAGCTCCACGCCGGTGGACGAGAAGTTGACCGAGCGCGGCAGGTCCTCGACGCCCTGGCCGTCCACCGCCTTCTTGTTGTAGCCGAAGGCGGGCGCGCCGACCGTCACGTCGCCGGACTCGGTCTGCTTGACCTCCGCGCCGGTGGTCCGCGTGGTCGACGTGGGGTTCTCCAGCTTCACGCCGTCGCTGAGCGCGTCGAGCCTGGGTTCCAGCAGCCGCGCGTACACCTTGAGGTTCGCGTGCTGCGCGTTGACCAGCGCCGCCTCGTGCAGGCCCGGCACCTCCAGGGGCGCGGTCGTCATGCCGGGGAGCATGGACTGGAGCGTCTCCGAGCTGAGCGTGGACAGCAGCGCGTTGAGCGACCCGGTGCCCTTGCCGGTGAGGCCCTTGCGCGCGCCCGCTTCGGTGAGCGCCGTGATGGCCGCGTTGCGCACCGCGTCCGTCCCGCGCATCCCCTCGACGGACGCGCCGGCGGGCACGGCCACCGGCCTGGCGGGTGGGGTGGTGTTCGGGGCCGGGGTGGCGTTCGCGGGTGGGGCGGGGGTGGTGGGCGTCGCCGGGTTGGTGGGGGTGGTCTGGGTGGTGGGGGTGGTCTGGGTGGTGGGGGTGGTCTGGTCGGTGGGCGTGGCCTGGGTGGTGGCGGCTGCCGGGGCGTCGGGCGTGTCCGGGGTGGTGGGCGTGGTCGGGGTGTCCGGGGTGGGTGGGACGGGTTGCTGCCACGTCGCCGCGTCCTCCGGGGCCCGGCGGAGCCGGGGCGTCGGCTCCTGGTACGGCCGGTGGTTGCCGGTGTCGTCGGTCTCGACCCGCACGTTGTCGGCGTGCAGCCGCACGGTCATGGGCGACTTCGCCTGGCTGGTCGCCTCGGCGACCTTCCGCGTCCCCTTCTCGACCACCAGCTCGAACCCGATCGGCACGCGGTAGCGCACGGCGGGACCGGTGGCGGTGTGCTTGTGGCCGAACTGCTGGGCGGTGGTGTCGGTGGTGGTCTTGCTCTTCCCGTGGCCCAGGGACGCGCCGGCGGAACCGCCGACCGAGGGCGACCCGCCGTCCTTCACGTCCGGCAGGTGCAGGCCGACCGCCTTGCCGCCGACGCCCCACGACGAGCCCTCGGTCGCCGACTCGGTGTTCTTGGTGGAGCCGGTGAGGATGTGCTCGATGTCGTAACCGTCGTTGACCGCGCCCAGGAACTCCGGGTCGCCTGCCTTCGCCCTCAGCGTCACCTGGTAGGTGTCGTTGCCGAACAGCGTGCCCGGCTGGCGCAGCAGCAGCGGAACACCGCCGTCCATCGCGCTGTCGATGAGGGCCTTCACGCTGGTCGGCGAGCTGAAGTCGGCCAGCCGCCGCAGGTTGCGCATCGAGTCCTTGAGCACCGATCCGGGGATCAGGCCGGGCCCGACCCTGCCCTTCGTGTCGGCGTTCACCTGCCGGACGAGGTCGGCGACCACCTCGGACATGTCCGGCACGTCCTCGACCAGGCTGAGGCCGAGGGAACTGGGCTGGTCCGGCGTGAGCCGCTTCGGCGGCGCCATCCGGTCGGGCATCGGCGCGGGCGTGACGCCGGCGTCCGGCAGCAGGCCCATCTCCCGCGCCATCTGCTCGCTGACCCGGACGAACACGCCGCCCTCCAGCTTGAGCCCCGCCGCCTTGGCGTGCGGCGTGCCGGGCACGACGGCGTTGCCGGAGCGGGTCTCGCCGACCACCGTGAACGTGGCGTCGAGCTGCACCAGGACGGTCCGCTCACCGGCCGGCCGGACCAGCTTGCGGTCGACGTTGCCGCCGACCTCGGTGGTCTTGGCGGACGACTCCGACCACGGCGTCCACTTGGCGTTGGCGGTGAACGCGCCGCCGCCCTGCGGCGCGTTGCCCGTCGGCTTGCCGGTGAAACCGAAGGCGGCGTTGAACTCCGTGGACTTGCCGTCGGTGTCGGTCTCGGCCGCCTTGAACCCGCCGCCGGTCCAGACCTCGGTCGGCGTGGTGTCCGAGATGGACACCAGCGTCGCCTTGCCGAACTCGACCTTGAGGCCGATCGCGCCGGTCCGGTCGGTGACCCGGCGGTCGTACCGCAGGCCGTCCTCGACCAGGCCGTTCTCGTACATCCTGCGCAGGTTGGCCTTCAGGCTCTCGGGGCTGAACAGCCGGTCGATCCGGTTGCGCGACACCGTGCCGGGCACGGTCAGCGACGAGTCCTTGCCCGCCGCCTCGTCCAGCAGGGCGATGGCCTTGTCCCGCAACGCTTCCGCGTGCGCCACGGCCTCCACGTGCAGCCAGTCGTAGGAGGTCGGGTGGCTGGTGACGGGGAACTCGGCCGGTGGGTCGGTGTCGGTGTCCGGGGCGGTGTTCTCGGGTGCCGCGTGGTCAGGTGCGGCGTGGTCGGGTGCGGCGTGGTCGGGTGCGGCGTGGTCGGGTGCGGCGTGGTCGGGTGCCGCGTTGTCCGTGGCGGGGTTCGTGGCGGTGGTCGCGTTGTCCGTGGCGGGCGTCGTGGGGTTGGTCGCGGGGTTCGTGCCGGTCGCAGCCGGTGCGGTCGTCGGGACGCCGGGGCCGGCCTTCTTCAGCAGCGAGCCGATCGTCGTCGGGGGCACGGCGACGTCCTGCGGCGGCTTGGGCGTGAAGTCCTTCGAGCCGACCGGGAGCGTCGAGCCGTCCGGCACCCACAGGTGCACCTCGCCCCGGATGCGCGGGATGGTGAGCGGCGCCTTCTTCCCGGTCGCGGGCGCGGGCGCGTCGTTCCGGGTGTCCGTGTCGTTCGTGGTGTGCGTGTCGTCCGGCGCGGTCCGCGCCACCGTCCTGGCGTCCGGCACCTGGAGCTGGGGCGCGCCCGGCACCACCCGCTGCACCCACGAGCGCTCGCGGGTGAACTCGGTGATCTCGATCTCGAACTCGACGTCGTGCGCGAACACCTGGGCCTTGGCGTCGCCGACGTTGAGCGCGACGTCGTTCACGGTCGGGCCGGCGGTCGTCTTCACCGACGACGTGGTCGACTGCTTCACGCCCAGGGTGAGGGTGGGCGTCAGGCTGGAGCCGGTGGGCCGGATGTTCGGCCCGCCGCGGAACTCGAACCCGACGCTCTTGCCCTTCGACGTCGTGGTGGCGCTCTCCAGCTTCGGCGCGGCCGACGACAGGCCGCGCACCTGGCGGTTGTCCGCCTCGCCGAGGTGCTTGGCGGGCTTCAGCTTCGCCCGGACGGTGACGTTGACGAAGTGGTTGTGCACCAGGCCGCGGCGCTTGAGCTGCACCTGCACACCGGGGCCGAGCAGGCTGTCCATTTCCGCCCGCAGCGCCGTCGGCGACAGCTCGGCGTCGAGCTTGCGCTGGTTGTCGAGCTGCTCCGCGACGTCGGCGAAGTTCTTGCCGCTGGAGATCGGCTTGCCCGTCGCCGACCACTCCGGCAGGAAGCCGCCGAAGCCCGGCAGGGCCTTGAGGGCGTTCTCCACCTGCGCCTGCACGTCCGCGGCGTGGGTGAACTTGCCGACCCGGACGTTGCCCGCGGCCACGCCCGAGGTCAGGTAGGGCGGCTCGACGCGGGTGTCCGCCGTGCCCGGCTTGACGATGTCGGCCTGCGTGCCGGGCGGCACGGGCAGGCCGTGCGCGGCGGCTTCCGGCAGGCCCACCCGCACGTACGCGTACACCATACGCTTAACTGTCGTCTCGCGTGGGCCCGGTGTGGCGGAGCCGTCCGCTTGCGCCGGTGGCGCGAACGGCGTGCGCACCTCGACCTCGATGCCCACCCTGTACAGGCCGGTGTTGCCGCCGACCTGCATGCCGGCCCGGTTGACCGCGGTGGTGCCCGCGGCCGACGTCTCGGTGGTCTTCCGGGAGACGGATCCGGTGACGCCGCCGGTCACCACCTTCGGCCCCGGCGTGCCGACACCGCCGCCGATCGCCCCGCTCAGCTCGACGCCCTTGCTGGTGGACGAGGTGACGCCGGTGTTCGTGGTGGCCGTGTCGTGCATCCGGAACTGGGCGCTGTCGTGCACGCCGACGAGCTGCGCGTCCACCAGGTGCGCCCGCATCTGCACGGCCGCGCCGTAGCTTGCCGACGGGCTCGCCAGGTTGGGCGAGGTGACCCAGTTCTGGAACATCACGTGCAGGTTGTCGCGGATGTTGGTGCCGCTGAGGAAGTCCCTCAGCTCGGTGCGGCCGTCCGCGCCCGGCTTGGTCACCGAGGGGTGCACGCCCGCCGCGACGGCCTGGAACAACGCGTCGGCGTCGACGTCCACGACCGCCTCGGGCACCAGGAACTCCACCAGCGACCCGGTGTCCCGCAGGTCGGTCGCCGTGCCGAAGTCGTTGTCGGTGTGGGTGAGCCGGTGCAGGTCGTCGGGTACCTGGAGGGTCGCGGTGAACGGGTCGTCCGGGTTGGGCGCGACCTGCTGGGGAGCGCTCGTGACGCCCTGCGCGTCGGTGAGGGTGACGGTCCAGGTGACCGGGACCTCGTGCTTGGTGGAGGAGTTGCCGCCCCGGACCTCCCGGTCGTCCACGGCGGACGAGGTGGTGCTCACCGAGGTGGCCGGCGTCGAGAGCGGCGCCTTCACGCCGGCCGTGGCGTAGACGCCCGCGCCCTGGCTCGCGGTCGCGCTGAGGGACAGGTCGTTGCCCGTGGTCAGCGCCGTCGTGGAGGACGTGGTCGCGCCGCTGTCGACCCGGCTGTCGACCTTGGCGGGCGACGCGGCGCCGGGCGCGGTGACCTGGCCGAACTCGGCCTTGACGGTGGCGTCGTACCAGAGCTTGCCGACCTGGACCTGGAACGTGCGGCCGTCGCCGAGGAACGATTCGAGGTTCGCGGTGGCCTGCCGGCCGATGCGGTCGACGCCCACCGGCGTCACGCCGTCCGCCTTCGGCAGCATCCCCGTGATCGACTCGACCAGGTGGTCCACGCCCTTGACGTCCTTGACCGCGATGGTGCCCAGCGCCTTGTTCTCCTGGAAGAACGCGGGGAGGGAGACGTTCGGCAGCACGCTCGGCGGGGTGGTGGTCGCGGTGTCGTCGGTGGCCGGGCTGTCGGTGGCGGGGTTGTCGTCGGTCGTGGTGTGGTCGGTGGCCGGGTTGTCGGTGGCGGTGTGGTCGGTGGCGGGGGTGACCGTGGCCGGGGTGTCGGTGGCCGGTGCCGGTGCCTGCGGCTGGGGTGTTCCGGCCGGTGTGGTCGGGTTCATCCAGGACCGGACGCGCTCGACGAAGCGCGGCGCGTTCGGCACGTGCGCTCCTCCGTCCATTGTGGACTGGGTGGGCTGCGGGTTGACCGAGCCCAGCGTGTTGAACCGGTTCTCGATGAGCACCAGGTTCCGCGGCTTGAGGGAGGCGGTGCCCTGGTCGATGCCGTCGGTCATGAGCCCGTCGTCCGCGACGACCCGGCCCTTGCCCGGCTGGTGCTGGAGCACGGGCTTGACCTGGTCCGGCTCGAAGTACTCGTCGTGCAGCCCGAGGAAGTGCCCGACCTCGTGCGCGAGCCGGTTCGGGTCGGTGTCCACCGGCCAGTTCAACTGGTTCGCGCGACCGTCCGGCTCGCCGACGGTGATGGTGCTGTGCGCGTCGGCGGCGTCGGTGAACTCCACCGTGACGTGGAACTGCGGCCCGGTGGCCAACCGGTTGCCCTGGTTGAAGAACGCCTGGACGCCCTGGGCCGTGCGCTTCTTGAGGTCGTCCAACTGCTTGGGGTCGGCGTTGCCGTTCGGGTCGAGGTGCAGCTTGACCGTGAAGTCCTTGACCCGGACGCCGTTCACGTCCAGGTCGCGGACGTCGTAGGCGATGGGGCTGGTCCAGCGGTTCAGCACGATCCGGCCCGGTGTCACCACCGAGTCCGACATCACGCCGCTGTCCTCGCCCCGCACGCGGGAGGTGACGGGTGCGTTCGCGCGTGCCTTGGTGATGGCGTCGGGGGAGGCCGGGGCGTCGGGGGCGAACCAGGGCGCGGTCGACGCCGTGCTGTGCCGCCACTTCGGGTCGTCCAGCACGGGGTGCGGGCCGTGCCGCGTGATGTCGGGCTGCCGGGGTGTGGTCGAGGGGGTGGTGTTGTCCGTGTCGGCACTCGGCGGCGTGGTCGGGGGCGGTGGGGTGGTCGGGGGCGGTGGGGTGGCCGGGGGCGGTGGGGTGGTCGCGGTCGGTGGCGCGGCCGGGTTCGTCGCGGTGGCCGGGGCCGCCGGCGGGGTGGCGGTGGGCTGGACCTGTGGCGCGGGTTGGGACTGCGGTGCGGGTTGGACCTGCGGTGCGGGTTGGGATTGTGGCGCGGGTTGCGGTGTGGTGGTCGGGTCGGGGTTCCGCGGTGGGTTCGGCGGCGGCGCGAACTCGGTGTTGAAGGCCCCGATCCGCTGGTCGACCGCCGACTTGGCGTCGAACCACGCCTGCTTCCTGGCGTCGACGTCGGCGCGCAGGCCGGGCAGCGCGGCCCGCAGCTCCTCCGCCACGCGCCGCGCCCGGCCCTCGACCTCGGCCTTGGCGGCGTTCGCGGCGTCCAGGCCCTGCTGCGCCTGCCCGAACGCGTCCCTGGCCGGCTGGACGGTCGCCTGGTGGTCCGCCAGCTCCCGGCGCTTGGCCTCCAGCTCGGCGAGCGCTTCGGCGTGCCGCCGGTTCTGCTCGTCGACCCGGTTCCGCGCGTCGGTCAGCGCGTGGTCGGCGGCGGTCAGCTCGTCGCGCGCGGACTCCACCCCGGCGTCGGTGTCCGCCAGCTTGCCGGCGGCTCCGGGCACCTGCGCGCGCAGGTCCTTCAGCGCGCCCTGCTTCTGCTCCAGGGACTGCCTGGCCTGGTCGAGCCGCGCCTGCCGGGCCGGGTCGGGTGCCGGCTGGGACTGGGACTGGAGCTGGGACTGGGGTGTCTCGGTTCGGGCCTGTCCGTCGGGCTCCGCCGGGGTGTCGGTGGTCGGCGCGTCCAGCGCCTGCTCGGCGTCCCGCACGGCCTGCTGAGCGGCCTCGACGTCCTTGGTGGCCGTGTCGATGTCGGCGACCAGGTCCTTGAGGTCCTGCGTGGCCGCGTCGGCGTCCCGCTGCGCCGCGTCGAGCGCGCTCGCCGCCGCGTCCCGGTGCTGTTCGGCGAGGTCGAGGTCCGCGTTCGCGCCGTCGAGCCCGGCGGCGGCGTCGGTGACCGCGACCTCGGCGTCGCCGACCTCGGCGGTCAGCTCGTCCAGCTTCCTCAGCGCGGTGTCGAGGTCGGTGACCGCGGCGAGGAAGGTGTCCTGCGCGGTCCTGAGGTCGGCGTCGGCCTGGCGGCGGTCGGCCGGGATCTCCAGCACGGCGTCCTGCGCCCGGTGCCGCGCGGCGTCGATGGCGACTTCCGCCTGCCGCCAGGCGTCGGCGGCCGACTTGACGTCCTTCTGCGCGGTGGCCAGGTCCTTGAAGCGCGTGTCCAGCCCGGTCCTCGCGTCCGGGGCGACCTGCGTGCCCAGCAGGTCGAGCGCCTGCGCCTCGGGCACCCGCACCTGCGCGGAACCCGGCACCGGCAGGTCGACCACGCCGATCCGGCCCTTGCCCAGGTCCGCGACGATCCGGTACTCGACGTCGAACTCGACCAGGCCGGTCAGCCCGTCCCGCTTGAGGTCGTTGACCTGGTTGTGCTGCGTGCCAACGGTTTCGGTGTCGGCGACCTCGCCGCCGTGCTTGAACTCGATGCCGGGCGTGCTGAACGTCGTGCCGGGCGTCTCGGACTTGAAGGCGCCCGTGACGCCGCCCACGACGACGTCGTTGCTCTCGGACTTCTTGGTGTCGCTGGTGGTCGAGGTGGTGGTGCTGGACGGGTTCTCCAGCTTCACGCCCAGGCTCAACCCGGCGAGCCTCGGGTTGACCAGCTTCGCGTACACCTTGACGTCGGCGTGCTTGCCCGTGGTCAGGTTCGCCTCGTGCAGGCCGGGGACGCTCAGCGGGCCGGCGGTCATGCCCGGCAGGTGCGGCTGGAGCGTCTCCGAGCTGAGCGCGGAGTACAGGGCGTTGAGCGAGCCGGTGCCCTTGTGCGTCAGGCCGGTCTTCGCGTCCGCCTCCCGCAGTGCCGTGATCACGGCACTGCGCAGCTCCTTCGCGCCGCGGAAGGTCTCCACCGACGCGGACGGCGGCAGCGACACCGGGTTGCCCGCCTGCCGCCACTCCTGGATCGCGGCGTCGGTGGCGTCGGTCTTGGGGCGCGTGGTGGGGCCGGTCTCTGCGGGCGGGGTGGTCGCCGGGGCGTCGGTGGCCGGGCTCGGGGTGGTCGTGGCGTCGGTGGCGGGTGTGTCGGTGGCGGGTGTGTCGGTGGCCGGGCTCGCGGTGGTGGAGCCCCCGGCGTTCGCGGTGGCGTCGGTCGGGTTCGGGCCGGCCGGGCTCGGGGTGGCGGGGTTCCGGTCGGCCGGTGGTGCGTCGGGTGCGATCTTCAGGTTGTCCGCGTGCAGCCGCACGCCCACGTTGCCGGTGACGGACCCCTGCGCGAGCGGCCTGCCCCCGGTGCCCTTCTCGACCACCAGGTCGAACGTCATGGGCACGTCGAACTTCGCCACCGGCCCGCCGCCGACCCGCTTGTGCCCGACCTGGCTCGCGGTGGCGTCGGTGACGTTCGTGGTGGTGGACTGGCTGGTGTTGACGGCGACGGAGGCACCCGCCGCCACACCGGACAGGTTCTGGTCGGCGCTGTTCGGCAGCCCCGCGCCGGGGACCTTGAGGCCCAGGCCCCAGCCGCTGGACCGGCCCGCGCCGGTCGACGACTTGGTGCTGCCCGCGATGATGTGCTCGACGTCGATGCCGTCGTTGGCCACGCCGGTGAACTTCGGCGCGCCGTCGATGCGCGCCTTCAGCGTGACCTGGTAGGAGTCCTTGCCGAACGTGCCGGGCTTGTGCACCAGCAGCGGGACGCCGCCGTCGAGGGCGCTGTCCATCAGGGACTTGACGCTGGTCGGCGACCCGAGGTCGAGCAGGCGCTGGAGGCTGTTCATCGAGTCGTCCAGCACCGAGTCCGGCACGAGGTCCAGCTCGGCGTTCTTCAGGTCGGTCAGCAGGTTCGGCACGAGCTGCGACAGCTCGGGCGGCATCGTCTCGATCATGCCGAGGCCCATCGAGCCGGGCTTGGCCGGGTCGAACGTGCTGGGCGGCTGGAACCGCGCCTGCGAGCCGGGGGCGGGTGGTGCGCTCGGCTGCTCCGGGGCGGGGGTGATCGCGTCCGGGTCGGTGGTGTTCTGCTCGGGCGCGGGGGTGATCGCGTCCGGGTCGGGCGTGCCCTGGCCGGTCGAGGGCGGCTCGGTGGGCGGCGTGGGCGAGGGCGTGGCGGACGGGTCCACCAGTGCGCCCAGGTCAATCGCCGTCTGCTCGCTGACCCGCACGAACAGTCCGCCCGGCAGGTGCACCGCGCCCGCGACGGTCGACGGCGCGCCCTTGTGCGCGGTGTTGCCGGCGCGGCTCTCCGCCACCACCGTGACCGTCGGGTTGAACCGCAAAAGCACCGTGCGGACGCCCGAGGGCGTGTTCTTGACGCGGTCGACGTTGCCCGCGACCTCCGCCCCGGACGTTTCGGTCTTGGACCACAGCGTCTTCTTGCCGGTGACGCCGACGCCGCCCTGACCGGTCGGGTTCGCCACCGGCCGCGTGGGCACGTTGACGCCGACCTGCGCCTCCCACGACCTGCCGTCCGCCTGGCTGTCCGCGGCCTTGAACCCGCCGCTCGTGGTGTTCTCGGTGCTGGTCTTGTCCGCGACCGACACCAGCTCGGGCGTGCCCAGGTCGACCTTGACCCCGATCGCGCCGGTCCGGTCGGCGATCCGGCGGCCGTACTTCAGGCCGCCCTCCTGCACACCGGTCTCGACCATCCTGGTCAGGTTGGCCTTCATGGCCTCCGGGCTGAACATCCGGTCGATCTGGTTGCGCGCGGGGGTGCCCGGCACGGACAGCGACGAGTCGCCGCCCGCCGCCCGGTTCAGCGTTTCGATCGCCTTCTGCTTGACCGCGTGCGTGTTCGCGAACGCCTCGACGTGCAGGATCTCCGGCGCGGGCGTGGGCGTGCCGCCGGTGAACCAGTCCTTGAGGCTCTTCGGCTGCGCGACGTTCGGCACGTCGACCGGCGGTCGCGGGCGGAGTTCGGCCGCCCTCTCGTCGGTCAGCTTGGCCTTGTCGATCGTGGAGCTGTCCGACGCCCACAGGTGCACGTCACCGGAGATGTCCGGGATCTGCTTGATCCCGCCGGGGTTGCCCTCGGGCAGCGGGCCGGTCTTGGCGACCACCTGCGGCGTCGGCACCTGGAGGTGCGGCGAGCCGACGGTGATCCGCTTGACCCACGCCCGGTTCCGGCTGAACCGCGTGATCTCGATGTCGAACTTGGCGTCGTACTTGAAGACCTGGGCGTTCGCGCCGCCCGCGTTCAAGCCCGAGCTGTTCACCGCCGGGCCGGCGGTCGTCTTCACCGCGGTGTTGCTGCTGTACTTGACACCGGCGGTGCCCACCGGGACGACGGTCGCGGCGCCGACGTCGCCCTTGCCGCCGAGCTTGCCCTCGACGCCGGCGTTCCAGCCCTTCTGCGTGGTGGTCGAGCTGTCCAGCCGGGGACCGCTGCCCGCCCAGCCGCGCACGTTGTGGTCGGCGACCTGCCCGAGGTGCGCCTCCTGGGACAGCGTGGCCTTGACGTTGATGTTGACGAAGTCGTTGGTGAAGCGGCCCTGGTGCTTGAGCTGGACGTCGATGCCCGGCCCGAGCAGGCTGTCCATCTTCGCCCGCAGGGCGGTCGGCGACAGCTCGGAGTCCAGCTTGCGCTGGTTGTCCAGCTTCGCCACCACGTCGGCGAAGTTCTTGGGTCCCTTGCCGACGACCGGGGAACCCGCCTCGTCGTCCCAGTCCGGCAGGAAGTCGCCGAACCCGGGGAGCTGCTTGAGCTGCGCCTCGACCTGCTGCTGCACCTGGTGCGAGTTCGCGAACTCGCCCACCTTGACGTTGCCCGCCGCCAGCGCCGCGGCCAGGTACGGCGGCGCGACTTTGGTGCCCGCGGTGCTCGGCCCGACGTCGGTGGTGCCCTCCGGCGTCGGGAGCTTCTGCAACTGCGCCTCGGGCAGGCCGACGCGCACGTACGTCGTCACCGGGATGTTCTCGACCTTGCCGTTGGCGGTGCGGACCTCCAGGTCCGCCTTCACCTCGTACAGGCCGATGTCGCTCTTGACCTGGACGCCTGCCCGGTTGCCGACGTTGGTGCCCGCGTTCGTCGTCTCGGTGACCTTCGCGCCGTACCCGCCGACCGCGCCGATCGCCCCGGTGAGCCCGGCGGGCGGGTTCGCGCCGTACCCGAGGCCCGCCGTGACGTCGAACCCGCTCTTGGTGTTCGCCGTCGCGCCGGTGCTGGTCGTGGCGATGTCGTGCAGGCGGAGCTGCGAGCCGCTGTTGGTGCCGACCAGCCGCACGCTCGTGGGCGTGGCCTTCATCTGGACCGCGCCCGCGTAGGACGCGTTGGGGCTGGTCAGGTTCGGCGAGGTCACCCAGCCGTTGAGCAGCGCGCCGAAGTTGTCGCGGATCGTCGTCGGGCTCAGGAAGTCCTGCAACGCGGTCCGGCCCGGTGCGCCGATCTTGGTGACCGACGGCGGCAGCAGCGCGGCGACCTGGTCGAACGCCTCGCCGGGCCGGTCGATCGTGACCGCCTCGGGACCGTGGTGCTCGATCTTGGCGACCAGCGCGGCGTTCGGCTCGTTCTGCACCGGGCCGGGGTCGGACAGCTCGACCAGCTCGTTGGGGATCTGGAGCGTGGCGGTCCCGGTCGGCGGGGTGTCCGGCCTGCGCGGTTCGGCGTTCGGCGCGTTGGCGTCGGTCAGCGAGAGGTCGAACGTGACGGGGAGCGTGACGGTGGTCGACCGGCCGCCCGCCCGGATCGCCCGCTGGTCCTGCGCGGCGGTCTGGACGCTGGTCGACACCGCCGGCCGGGCGAGGCCGACCTTGACGCCCAGCGAGCCGTACGCGCCGACGAGCTGGCCGGCGGTGGCGCCGACCCCGATCTCGCCGTTGGTGGACAGGGTCGTCGTCGTGGTCGCGGTGGCGGTGCTGTTGGCGGTGAAGTCGACCTTCGTCGGGACGTTCGGGGTGATCGCGGTGTCGGGGTTGGCGGGTGGGCCGAGCTTCGCCTCGACGTTCACCTCGAACCACTTGTTGCCGACCCTGATCGGGAACTTGCGGCCACCGCCGACGAACGTCTCCAGGTTCCCGGTGAGCGCCGCGCCGATGCGGTCCAGGTCGGCCTGGGGGACGGTGGTGCCGCGGGGGAACAGGTCCTGGATGGAGGTCTGGACCTGCGCCGCGCCGTCGACGCCGGTGACCGCGGCGGTGCCGAGCGCCTGGCCCTTGCGGAGGAAGTCGGGTAGGCGGGGCAGGGAGGGCAGGACGTCGGGCGCGGGGTTGGGGTTCGGGTTCGCGCCGGGGTTCCCGCCGGGGTTGGCGTTCGCGGCGGTGTCGGTCGCGGTGTTGGTCTCGGTGTTGGTCTCGGTGGTGATTTCGCTGGTCGTGGCCTCGGTCGGGGTTTCGACCGTGTGCTGCGGGGCCGGTGCGACCGCCGTGTCGGTGGTGACCGGTGCGGGTGCCGTGCTGGTGCTCGCCTCCGGGTTGCCGACCGGGCCCAGCTCGATGTCGTTGTCCGGCTTCGGGTTGGCCTTGCCGCCGGACGAGAACGGGTTCCTGATGCCGAACTTGGGCTTGCCCGTGCTCTTGGGCGCGTTGGGCAGGTGGACGGCCGGCGTGGGCGTGAGGGGAGGGGTGACCACGGCGGGTGCGGCGTCGGTGCCGCCGGTGGCGGACTTGGCGCCGCGCGGGTTCGCTCCGGGCGGGCCGCCGGTGGCCGGTGTGGGCGTGGCCGGGTTCGCGGTGACGGGGCCGGTCGGCGTGGGCGCGGGCGGTGGTGTCGAGGGTGAGGACGCGGGCGCCTTGCTGATCGTGCCGTCGGCGGTCTTGGGCGCGGGCGCGTCGAAGACCCCCTTGGCGGGGTCCGCACCGTGCCTGCTCGACCGGTCGTGGCCGCCGGGCGTGGCCGAGGGCGGCGCGCCGACCGGGGGAGCGCCGACTGGAGGTGTGCCGACGGGCGGCACACCTCCCGGCGGCGTCGCGGCGGGTGTCGGGGTTCTGCCCGTCGCGGACGTCGTGGGGTGCTGCGCCGGCGGTGGGTCGGCCTTCGGCGTGGTGGCCGGGGGCGCGGAGGGGCTCACCGGGGTGGCGCCGGTCTTCGGCGTGGAGGGGCCGTCGCCGAGCGGTCCGGGCTTGGACGTGGGCGGGTTGTCGCCGAGCGGTCCGGGCTTGGGCGAGGTCGGGCCGTCGCCGAGTGGTCCGGGCTTGGGCGGGTTCGCGCCGCCGCCGGGCGGGGTCGCCTTGGGCTGGGTCGTGCCGTCGAGGGTCGCCTTCGGCGCGGGCGGCGGTGTGGACGCCGTGCCCGTGGGCGCTTTGGTGATCGAGCCGTTGCCGGTCGGCGGCGCGGGCGCGTCGAAGACGCCCTTGCCCGGTCCGCCGGTGTACTTGCTGGACCGGTCCGCCGCCGCGCCACCGGGCGCGCCCGGCGCGCCGCCGCCCATCGGCGCACCGGCGGCCGGGGGCGTCGAGCCGGTGCTCGGCGACGACGGCGCGCCGCCGACCGGCGGTGCCACCGCGCCGGCACCGCCCACCGCGGTCTTCGCACCGGGTGCCAACGGCGTGCCACCCGGCGTGCCACCGGGCACCCCGCCCGGCACGCCTCCCGGCACACCGCCGGGGACGCCGCCCGGCACACCGCCGGGGACGCCGCCCGGCACGCCGCCCCTGCCCCCGGCCGGCTGACCGGCCCCGGCGGGCGGCTGGACGCCCGGAGCGCCGGTGCCCGGCACGCCACCGGCCCCGCCCTGCGGCCCGGTGATCGGCCCGACGCCGGGACCGCCCGGCACTCCCTTGGGAATGCCCGGCACGGCACCCGTCCCGCCCTTGGGCGGGGTGACGGGTCCGACACCGGGGCCGCCGGTGCCCTTGGACCCGCCGCCGGGCACCGCGCCTGCCCCGCCCTTGGGCGGGGTGATCGGCCCGACGCCCGGTCCGCCGGTGCCCTTGGGTCCACTGCCGAGTGTGGTGCCCGCTCCGCCCTTGGGCGGGGTGATCGGCCCGACACCGGGTCCGCCGGTGCCCTTGGGTCCACTGCCGGGTGTGGTGCCCGCTCCGCCCTGCGGCCCGGTGATGGGCCCGACGGACGGCCCGCCGGCACCCTTGGGCGCGCCGGACGGCCCGGTGCCCGCGCCGCCCTTCGGCCCCTTCGGCGGCGCGACCGCCGGCCCGCCGGGACCCTTCGGCCCGCCGGGCGCGTTCGGCCCGCCACCGCCCTTCGGCCCCTGGACCTCGGCGACCTTCGGCCCGCCCGTCTTCGGCCCGCCCGAGGGCCCGCCGCCGGGTTGGCCGGGCGGGCGCTGGGCGTTCGAGTCCGGGTTGATCCTGGTGAACTCCTGGTGGCTGTTCCGGTCCGTCAGGACGTGCGTCTGGTGGGTCGCCTTCAACCCCGCCTGCACGTTCCCGAACGTCGTGGCGGCCCGTTCCACCTGGGAGACCGAGTTGGTGGTCGAGTTGTTCAGCGGCGGGACCGCGAACAACCCGATCGGCCCCAGCGCGTTGGGGCCCAGGTGCAGGCCGCGGAGACCGTTCGAGATGGCGTTCAGCCGCGACTGGAAGTCACCGGCCTTGCTCTGGAGGTTCTCCATCGCGGTGCTGCTCATGCCGAACCCGGAGGAACCCGTCGGCCCGCCGCTCGTCGGCCCGCCGACGGGCGGCGGTGGTGGCGGCGGGGGAGGGGTGGCGGAGCCCGGATTCCCACCAGGGTTCTTGGGGGCCATGAGCAGCTCTTTCCGGGAGGGTCAGACCTGGGCCGTGGGTGACTTGCTCTGGGTGTTCTGGCCGGTGCCGGAGTACTTCGACTGGTAGTCCTCGTAGGACCGCTTGGCCGAGTCGCCCGCGTTCCGGGCCGCCGACGCCGCTTCGTCGGCCCGCTTGCCCGCCGCTTCCGCGGCCTCCGCGGCGCGCTTGGCCGCCGCGATGTCGGACTCGCTGCCCGACGCGAACGCCCGCGCGTTGGCCTCGGCGGCCTTGGCGTTGGCCTCCGTGAAGGCGGCGTTGGCCTGCTCGTACCTGGCGTTGGCTTCCTTGGCGGCGTTGTTCTTGGCGGACAGGTCGCTCTCGGCGGCCGACCGCGCCGGGTCCTGCTGCCCGCCGGGGTTGTTCTGCTTGTACTCGTCGTACGCCTTCTGCTGGGCCTCGTCGCTCGGCTTCGTGTCGGCCAGCGCCTGGTTCGACCGCTTCGACGCCTCGGCGAGGTCCCGCGCCTCCTTGGCCGCGGCGTCGGCCGCCCTGGCCGCCTCGGCGCGCGCCGCCTCGGCCTCCGCCTTCGCGGCCTCGAACTTGGCGTTCGCCCGGTCGAACGCCGCCTGGTCGCCGGACCTGGCCGCGCGGTTGACCTCCTCGGCCGCCTCGTTGGCCCGCTTGTTCGCCTCGGCCGCCCGGTCGGACTTCTCGCTGAGCTTCTCGTTGGCCGACTTCAGCTCGTCGGCTTCCTTCTTCTCGTCGTCCTTCGCGTCCGAGTACTTCTGGTTCGCGGCCTTGGCGTCCTGGTCGGCCTTGTCGAGCTTGTCCTTCTCGTCGTCCTCCTTGCGGCCCTTCTCGATGTCCTTGTCGACCTCGTTCTGGGCCTTGTAGCCCTCCCAGCCGATCTCGCCGACGTCGGCGATGTTCTCGAACCGGTCCCAGCCGTCCTTGATCTTCTTGATCACGCCGTCCAGCTCGTCGAGCCGCCCGAGCTGCCTGCCCAGCGCGGGTACGAGGCGCGCGATGCGGGCGGCGACGTTGGTGGCCAGCGCGATGCCCTTGCCGACCGCGAACCCGATGAACGCCGCGATGGACGCGCCGAAGGTGGGGATCGACAGGGCGGCGGCGGTCAGCGCGCCCGCGATGAGGGAGCCGAGGAACTGGGCGATCATGTCGCGCACGATGTCCCGCAGGACCTGCACCAGCATCCCGCAGACGGCGACGATCTTGGCCTTGGTCTCGATCGCGCCGGCCAGGCTGTCCAGCTCCTTGCCCATCGCCTCCATGCTGGCCTGGAACCGCTCGGACGCCTGACCGGTCCACCCGTCGAACGTGACGAGGCCCTGCCGGTGGTCGTCGGCGAGCACCCGCATGTCGACGGCCTGCTTCTTCGTGGCGTCGACGTTGCGCTGGATGTCCTCCGGGTCGCCCATCAGCTGGTCGAAGCCCTCGCGGATGAACGAGACGTGCTCGATCAACCAGCCGATGCCCGCGCCGAGGATGCTGCCGAACGGGTCCGTCACGAACATCACCACCGAGGACGCCGCGCCGATCGCGTTGAACGTGATGTCCAGCACGCGCTCGGTCTCGGACTCGGCGTCCTTGTTGATCGAGTCGATCAAGCCGTCGAACGCCTCGATGAACAGCGTCCCCTTGAGCTTGTTCTCCTCGGTGATCTCCATACCGGGAGGTGACGCGAGCGGTGTCTCGCTCATCGGATGGCCTTTCTAGCTCACCACGGCTGGTTGTCGTCGTCGTCTTCGTCGTCGCGGCGCGGCGGGCGGGCCGGTCGCTGCGGTGCGGGGGCCTGCTGGAAGGGCTGCTGGAACGGCTGCTGCTGCGGGTACTGCGGCTGCTGCGGCGCGAACGGGGGGCGCGCGGGCGGGCGGGGCGGCTCGGGCTCGGGTTCCGGCTCCGGGTCGTAGGCGTCGTCGGCGTCGTCGGCGGTCGCGTCGGGCTCGTCGTCCGGCAGGGCGTCCATGTACATCCGCATCGCCTCGGTGCCCGTGCCCATCGGCTCGAACGCCTCCATCACCTTCGCGGCGGCCTGCTTCTGCGCGGCGCGGGCGGTGCTGAGGATCAGGGCGGTGAGCCGGGCCGGGCCCAGGTCGCAGGCCCGGTGGCCGAGTTCGAGGCCGAGCAGGCCGCCGTTGGGCCCGACCGTGACGGTGACCGCGCCGTCCTGGCTGGTGACCCGACCGTTCGCGGCGGCCACGTTCTCCTGGAGGTCGGCCGACTTCTGCTTGAGGTCGGCCAGGCGCGATTCGTAGTCGTCCAGCCACTGCCGGGGGTCCAAGGCTGCCTCCTCCAGGCGGATACAGATGCAGCCTGGAGTCCACTCAACAACGCCAACGCGCCCCCAACGCGCCACTAATGTTTTCCGCGCCGCCTCCGGCGGCGCGCGGCGGGGCCTCGGTGGGGCGGGGTGAATGGGGTGAGGTGGGCGGGGCGAAGGGGAAAGCGGGAGGCGGGGCCTGATCGACACGCCGGGTGATGCGGCGGCTTCGGTGTGGGCTTGGCGCGTGCGAACGGGCGCTGCGCAATTACGGACAGTGGCGCGATTCGACACATCTCGGTCACGTGCGGCCCCGTCCCTGCGCGGCCCTCGTTACCACGGGGTACGGTTCGCCACTCGGAACCCGACGACGCCGTCGGGGATTTGTCTGCTCGATGAGCAGGGAGGGAGACGAGCCGTGCGTCGTCGAATGCGTGGCATCGCGGTGGCCGCGATCGCGCTGACCAGCGTTCTGTCGATGGCCGCCTGCGCCAAGGACAACGGTGGGTCCAACACCGGTTCGACCGGCAACGCCTCCGGTGGTTGCAAGCTGGCGCCCAAGCCGCCGGCCGCCGCCGCGGCCTCCAGCAGCTCCTCGGCCGGCGAGAAGGTGGACGGCAGCGCTCTCAAGGTGGGCCTGGCCTACGACATCGGCGGTCGCGGTGACGCCTCGTTCAACGACTCCGCCGCCGCCGGCCTGGACAAGGCGAAGGCCGACTTCGGCGTCCGCGAGCTGAAGGAGCTGACCGCCGCCCCGAACGAGGCGGAGGACGCCAAGCAGACCCGGCTGCGCCAGCTCGCGAGCGAGGGCTTCAACCCGATCATCGGCGTCGGGTTCGCCTACGCCGAGTCGCTGAAGGTCGTCGCGCCGGAGTTCCCGAACGTCAAGTTCGCCATCGTGGACGGCGCGGTGGAGGGCGCGGCGAACGTGACGCCGCTGCTGTTCGCCGAGGAGCAGGGCTCCTTCCTGGCCGGCGTGATCGCCGCCTACCAGTCCAAGACCTGCCACGTCGGCTTCGTCGGCGGTGTGAAGATCCCGCTGATCCAGAAGTTCGACGCCGGCTTCGAGCAGGGCGCCAAGGCCGCCGCGCCGGACGTCAAGATCGAGAAGAAGTACCTGACCCCGGCGGGCGACTTCACCGGCTTCCAGGAGCCCACGAAGGGCCAGGAGGCCGCCAAGGGCCAGATCGAGGCCGGCGCCGACGTGCTCTACCACGCGGCGGGCGCGTCCGGCAAGGGCGTCTTCTCGGCCGCCAAGTCGGCGAACGTCAAGGCCATCGGCGTCGACTCCGACCAGTACCACCAGGCGACCGTCGCGGAGTCCAAGGACGTGATCGTCTCGTCCATGCTCAAGCGCGTCGACGTCGCGGTGTACGACTTCGTGAAGGCGGTCGCCAAGGACGACCTCGCGAACTTCCCGAAGGTGTTCGACCTGAAGGTGGACGGCGTCGGCTACTCCACCTCCGGCGACAAGCTCGACGACGACCTGAAGGCCGTGCTCGACGGCTACAAGGCGCAGATCATCGCGGGCAAGATCGAGGTCAAGGACAAGCCGAGCAGCTGAGCCGGCCACACCGCATTGGGCCTCGCGAGACGTGCTCGCGAGGCCCAATGCGTGGTTTCGACCCCGGCACCAAGACGGAGCCCTGATATGAGCACCAGCACCCCTGCCGCCGACGCCGCACCGGCGGTCGTCCTGTCGGGCATCACCAAGCGGTTCCCCGGCGTGGTGGCCAACAGCGACGTCCACCTCACCGTGCGGGCCGGCGAAGTGCACGCGTTGTGCGGCGAGAACGGCGCGGGCAAGTCCACGCTGATGAAGATCCTCTACGGGATGCAGCAGCCCGACGAGGGCACCATCGAGGTCGGGGGCAGGCCGGTCCGGTTCCGGAACCCGGCGGACGCCATCAAGGCCGGCATCGGCATGGTGCACCAGCACTTCATGCTGGCCGACAACCTGACCGTGCAGGAGAACGTCGTGCTGGGCGCGGAGGCGCTGCACGGCATCGGCGGCCGGGCGCGCAAGGTGATCCAGGGCCTCGCGAAGTCGACCGGCCTCACCGTCGACCCCGGCGTGCTGGTCGAGCGGCTCGGCGTCGCCGACCGCCAGCGGGTGGAGATCCTGAAGGTGCTCTACCGGGGCGCGAAGGTGATCATCCTGGACGAGCCGACGGCCGTGCTGGTGCCGCAGGAGGTGGACGAGCTGTTCACCACCCTGCGCGCCATGCAGGAGCAGGGCTACACGTTCCTGTTCATCTCGCACAAGCTGGACGAGGTGCGCGCGATCGCCGACTCGGTGACGGTGATCCGGCGCGGCACCACGGTCGGCACCGCCGACCCGAAGGCGGTCAGCTCGCGCCAGCTCGCGGAGATGATGGTGGGCAGCGAGCTGCCCAGCCCGGAGACGCGCGAGTCGACGGTCACCGACCGGGTGGTGCTGCGCGTCGAGGACCTCGGCCTGGTCGCCGAGGAGGGCACCCGCCCGGTGCTGGACGGCATCGACCTGGTCGTGCGGTCCGGCGAGGTGGTCGGCATCGCGGGCGTGGAGGGCAACGGCCAGACCGAGCTGGTCGAGACGATCATGGGGATGCGCCGCGCGCACCACGGCCGCGTGCTGCTGGGCGACCGCGACCTGTCCCGGCTCGGCACCCTGGCCCGGCGCGAGGCGGGCATCGGCTACGTGCCGGAGGACCGCCACCGCCAGGGCCTGCTGCTGACGCAGCCGCTGTGGGTGAACCGCATCCTCGGCCACCAGACCCGCGAACCCGCGGCGAAGGGGCTGTGGCTCGACCTCGCGGGCGCGAAGCGCGACACGCGGCGCATCGTCGACGAGTTCGACGTCCGCACGCCCGGTATCGACGTGCCCGCCGCCGCGCTGTCCGGCGGCAACCAGCAGAAGCTGGTGGTGGGCCGGGAGCTGTCCGGCGACCCGGTGCTGCTCATCGCGTCCCACCCGACGCGCGGCGTGGACGTCGGCGCGCAGGCGCTGATCTGGGACGAGATCAAGCGCGCGAGGGCGCGCGGCCTGGCCGTCCTGCTGATCTCCGCCGACCTGGACGAGCTGATCGGCCTGTCGGACACGATCAAGGTGATGCTGCGCGGCAGGCTGGTCGCCGACGCGGACCCGGCCTCGGTCACCCCGGAGGACCTGGGCAGCGCGATGACCGGCGCGGGCGCCACGAGCGCCGCCGTCGCGGAACTGGAAGGCGAGTGATGGGAATCCTGCGCGGCAAGCTGCTACCGCCCGCCCTGGCGATCCTGTTCTCCGCGCTGCTGTGCGGTATCGCGCTGCTGGTGTCCGGCGCGAACCCGCTCAAGGCGTTCGGCGTGATGGTGTCGCAGGTCGGCGAGGGCACGACCGCCGTCGACATCGTCAACAGCACCGGCACCTACTACATCGCGGCGCTCGCGGTGGCGATCGGGTTCCAGATGAACCTGTTCAACATCGGCGTCGAGGGCCAGTACCGGGTGGCGGCCGTGGTGGCGGCGGTGGTCGGCGGCTCGATCGCCCTGCCGCCCGGCCTGCACGCCCTGGCGGTCATCGTCGTGGCGGCGCTGGTCGGCGCGCTGTGGGCGGCGGTCCCGGCGGTCCTGAAGGTCACGCGCGGCGTGAACGAGGTCATCTCGACGATCATGATGAACGGCCTGGCGCTCGGCCTGGCCGCCTACCTGATCCGCGAGGACGTGTTCGGCGAGCTGCGCGGCAACAACATCCGCACCCCCGAGATCCCGGAGAGCGGCTGGGTGCCGGGCATCCCGTTCGGCTCCTCCGGCACGGTGTTCGGCCTGGTGTTCCTGGCCGCCCTGCTGGGCGTCGCCTACTGGGTGATGATGAACCGCACCCGGTTCGGCTTCGAGCTGAAGGCGTCCGGCGAGTCGGCCACGGCCGCCGCCGCGGGCGGGGTGAGCGCCAAGAAGATGGTGCTGGTCGCGATGCTGCTGTCCGGCGGCATCGCCGGCCTGGTGTCGATGCCGGAGATCCTCGGCCGCGACCACACCTACAACCTGAACTTCCCGGCGGGCATCGGGTTCTCCGGCATCGCGATCGCCCTGCTGGGCCGCAACCACCCCGGCGGCATCGCGTTCGGCGCGCTGCTGTGGGCGTTCCTGGACAAGTCGGGCCTGGCGCTGGACAACGTCGGCGTGCCGAGGGAGATCGTGACGATCATGCAGGGTGCGATCGTGCTGTCGGTCGTCGTCGCCTACGAGGTGGTCCGCCGGTTCGAGCTGGCCGCCGAGCAGCGCAGGGTCGGCAGGCAGCTGGGGGCGGTGGCGGCGTGAGCGGACCGGGCGAACCCACGACCACGGCGCGCGGGGCGGACCGCCCGGCGGGCGCCGGCGAGGCGGCATCATGAGCACTTCCCTGATGAACCCATCGGAGGCACCCAGCACCGTCCCGCCGCCCCGGAAGGCCCGCCGGGTGCCCGGCTGGCTCGTCGGCGTGCTCGGCGTGGCGGGCGCGGTCGTGCTGCTGTCGACCACGTCGTACCTGACCGACGTACCGCAGCTGACCTCCACCGGCACCATCCAGACCGCCGTGCGGCTGGCGCTGCCGATCCTGCTCGCCGCGCTCGGCGGCCTGTGGGCGGAGCGCGCGGGCGTCGTGAACATCGGCCTCGAAGGCATGATGATCATGGGCACGTGGGGCGCCGCCTGGGCGGGCTACCAGTGGGGCCCGTGGGCCGCGCTGCTGGCCGCCGCCGCGTTCGGCGCGCTGGGCGGCCTGCTGCACGCGATCGCGACGGTGTCCTTCGGCGTCAACCACATCGTGTCCGGCGTGGCGATCAACCTGCTCGGCGCGGGCCTCACCAAGTACCTGTCCACGCTGATCTTCTTCCCGGTCTCGCACAACCCGCGCGAGTCGCCCGCCGTGCCGAAGTTCGACACCTACTCCGCGCCCGGCCTGTCCGAGTGGCTGGGCGAGCTGGAGGCGCAGCAGCGGGTGGGGCTGTCGGACGTGGCGGGCATCCTGCGCGGCCTGGTCACCGGTGTGTCCCCGCTGACGATGCTGGCGATCGCGCTGGTCGTCGGCAGCTACCTGGTGCTGTGGCGGACGCGGTTCGGCCTGCGGCTGCGGTCGTGCGGCGAGAACCCGGTCGCGGCCGAGTCGCTGGGCGTGCACGTGTACCGGCACAAGTACCTCGCGGTGATCGCGTCCGGCGCGCTCGCGGGCATCGGCGGCGCGGCCCTCGTGCTCAACCCCGGTCAGCCCGGCTACCTGGAGGGCCAGACCAACGGCCGCGGGTTCATCGGCCTGGCGGCGATGATCTTCGGCAACTGGCGGCCCGGCGGCCTGCTGGGCGGCGCGGCGCTGTTCGGCTACGCGGACGGCCTCCAGTTGCGCAGCGGCGGCAAGACGTTCCTCGCGCTGGTCTACGGCGCGGTGCTGCTGCTGGCGGTCATCGTGGTCTGGCAGCTGGTGCGCCGGCGCTGGTTCGCGGCGGCCGGCGGGATCGTCGCGGCGGTTGCCCTGTACGCGGTGTACTACAGCCTCGACGAGGTGCCCAGCGAGCTGACCACGTACGCGCCGCACCTCGTGACGCTCATCGTGCTCGCGGTGGCGTCGCAACGGCTGCGCGCGCCCGCCGCGGACGGGGTGGTGTACCGCCGTGGTTGAGGTCGACTGGGACGAGCTGCGGGCGCGGGCGGTCGAGGCCGCCCAGTCCGCGTACTGCCCGTACTCCGGCCTCCGGGTCGGCGCGGCGGCGGTGTGCGACGACGGCCGGGTCGTCGTCGGCTGCAACGTCGAGAACGCCTCGTACGGCGTGGGCCTGTGCGCCGAGTGCACGATGGCCGGCCAGCTCCGCCTGACCGGCGGCGGCCGGTTCGTCGCCGTCGCGTGCCGCGGCGGCGGGGGAGAGCTGCTGATGCCGTGCGGGCGCTGCCGCCAGGTGCTGTACGAGTTCGGCGGGCCGGACTGCCTGGTCGACACGCCGTCGGGCGTGCTGCCCATGAGCCGGGTGCTGCCCGACGCCTTCGGAGCGGAGGACCTGCCGTGACCCACACCGCCGTGGACGTGATCCGGGCCAAGCGGGACGGCCACCGGCTGTCCGACGACCGGATCGACTGGGTGGTCGACGCCTACACCAGGGGCGACGTCGCCGACGAGCAGATGGCGGCGCTCGCGATGGCGATCTTCCTCAACGGCATGGACGACGCCGAGACGGCCCGCTGGACGCGCGCGATGGTCCGCTCCGGGGAGACCCTGTCGCTGGACGTCGGCCGCCCCACCGTGGACAAGCACTCCACGGGCGGGGTGGGCGACAAGATCACCCTGCCGCTCGCGCCCCTGGTGGCGGCGTGCGGCGCGGCCGTGCCGCAGCTCTCCGGGCGCGGCCTCGGGCACACCGGCGGCACGCTGGACAAGCTGGAGTCCATCCCCGGCTGGCGGGCGCGGCTGTCGGTGGACGAGATCACCGCGCAGCTGCGCGACGTCGGCGCGGTGGTGTGCGCGGCGACCGAGGGCCTGGCGCCGGCGGACCGCAAGCTCTACGCGCTGCGGGACGTGACCGGGACCGTCGAGTCGATACCGCTGATCGCGAGTTCGATCATGTCGAAGAAGGTCGCCGAGGGCGCGGCGGCCCTGGTGCTGGACGTCAAGGTCGGGTCCGGCGCGTTCATGAAGACCGAGGACCGGGCGCGGGAGCTGGCCCGCGCCCTGGTGTCGATCGGCGCGGACCACGGCCTGGCGGTGTCCGCCCTGCTGACCGACATGTCCGTGCCGCTGGGCCGGGCGGTCGGCAACGCGGTGGAGGTCGCCGAGTCCGTCGACGTGCTGCGCGGCGGCGGCCCGGCGGACGTGGTGGAGCTGACCGTGGCGCTGGCGGCGGAGATGCTGGACCGGGCGGGCCTCGAGGCCGACCCGGCGGCCGTGCTCGCGAGCGGCGCGGCGTACGAGACGTGGGCGCGCATGATCCGGGCCCAGGGCGGCGACCCGGACGCGCCGCTGCCGGTCGGCGCGCACCGGCACGTCGTGGTGGCGGAGGAGGACGGCGTGCTCACCGCGCTGGACGCCTACGCCGTGGGCGTGGCCGCGTGGCGGCTGGGCGCGGGGCGGGCGCGCAAGGAGGACCCGGTGCAGGCCGGGGCGGGCGTGCTGTGCCTGGCCAAGCCGGGCGACGAGGTCGTCCGGGGGCAGCCGCTGCTGGAGCTGCGCACCGACACCCCCGACGCGGTCGCCGGCGCGCTGGCCGCGCTGGACGGCGCGTGGGCGATCGGGGGCACCGCGCCGGCCCGGTCGCCGCTGGTGATCGACGTCGTCCGCGGCTGACCACCGCATCGACGCCGGCCGCGGCTGAGCCGAACCGCCTGGAACAGGTCGGAAGCGGTGGAACGGCCGCGCCCGGCCCGGACCTGCCCCTGGTGCGCAACCCGTTGACGGGGCAGGACGTCCGGGTGGCGCCTGCCTTCGCGGCGCACCGCGCGGGCGCCCAACCCGCGCGTGCTGCCGTTCTGAGCGGCCGAAGTCCGTTCGTGATCCCGAAGCGCCGTCCCGCGAGGTGCGGTCCCCGCCGGGCGCCGCTCCGCACCCGTGCGGCGTGGTCGGTGCGCGAGGTGCGGTCCCCGCCGGTCCCCGCTCGCACCCCGTGCGGCGTGGTCGCGGCAGCGAAAAGCCCGGCCCCCGCGAGGGAGCCGGGCCGGTGGGACCTCGGTCAGGCGCCTTCGGCGGCCAGGTCGTCGTCGTCCACGTTCCGGTTGTCGTTCGCCTTCGGCCCGTTCTTCCGCGTGCGCCGCTGCGGGCGCGGCAGCGCGGTGGGCGGCGGGGGAGGCGTGGGCGAGCCGCCGCCGAGGATCAGCTCCGCGAACGTCGCCATCGCCTCGTCCAGCTGGCCGCCGATGCGCAGCTCGGACTCCTGGTTGCTCTTGCGCACCACGGACGCCAGCGCGTCGGCGTCCGGCCGGGAGGCCAGCGTGCCCTCCACCTTCGCGATGCCCTGCTCCACGACGCCGGTGAGGTCGCCGAGGCGGGCGGCGAAGTCGTCCTCCACCGCGTCCAGCCGGGTCGTCATGGTGTCCAGGCGGGAGGTGACCTGCTCCAGGCGCTGCGCCAGCGCCTCCAGGCGGTCCGTCGCGTCGACCTGGTCGCGGGTCTCGTCGAGGGCCGCGTGCAGCGCCTCGCGGGTCTCGTCCAGCTTGCCGGTCACGGTGCCGCGGGTGTCGTCCAGGGCCGCGTGCAGCGAGTCGCGGGCGCTGTCCAGCGAGCCGGCCAGGGCGGCGCGGGTCTCGGCGAGCGAGCCGGCCAGCTTCTCGCGGGTGTCGTCCAGCGACGCGGACAGCGCCTCGCGCGTGGCGGTGAGGTTGTCGCGGGTCTCGTCCAGGCGGCCGTGCAGCGCCGAGGCCGAGTCGGACACGGTCCGCTGCAACGCCTCGCGGGTGCCGTCGAGGTGCTCGTGCACGCCCTCGTCCACCTCGTCGAGGCGACCGCGCAGGGCGGCCTCCAGCGCCTCGATGCGCTCCCGCAGCGGCGCGGTCACCGCGGCGGGCACGGCGTCGACCTTGCCGTCCTGCTTGTCCAGGTGCAGTTCGAGGTCGTCCAGCCGCTTGTGGATGTGGGAGAGCTTGTCCTCCAGCCCGTCCATCCGCCCGGCCACGCCCTCGAACCGGCCGGCGACGCCGTCCAGCCTGCCGTCGAGCTGCGCGAACGGCGTGGCGAGCCGGTCGACCAGGCCGTCGACCGCGCGGCCGATGCCCTGGACCGCGGTGTCCTGCGCCTCCAGTCGGGTCAGCGCCTCTTCCAGCCGCTCGGCCAGCGCGCCGACCTCGGTCCGGTCGGGCAGCTCGGACAAACGCTTGCGAACGGAACCCAGCGACTCCAGCGGGGACATCCGCGCGTGGATCTCGTCCAGTGCATCGAAGATCTGCTGCTGTTCGCTCTCACGGATCTCCGCGGCGCGCGTCAGCATGTTGCGCATCCGATCGAAGGACATCGTGGAGTTGTTGTTCTCGTTCACGGCTTGAGTGCCTTCGTCCAGGGGAGGGGAGACCTCCGGCAGCCTAATCCCGTCGGGGGCCGGGCCCGTACCACCCCCCGGCGCACCGCGCCCGTCCTGAGCCCGCCTCTACTCCGTTCAGGTCACACCGAACGACCCTACTCGAACGTAACGGCGAGGACACCCCCGAATGCTCCGGGTGACCATCCGCCGGGCGGGTGATGGCTGCGGGGTGGGCGGTAGCGGAAAGTCGCGCATCACGAGTGGACAACGGCACCCGGCCCATCCGACCGGGTGTACTCCGATGCGTGGGACGCCTCCGCGAGGACCTTACCCCGCAAGATCATCCACTTGCGGACCTGACCCGGCGTGTCGCCGGTATACGGTGAAGGCCATGCCTACCCCGCTCTCCCCGGAGGCCATCCGCAGCGCGCCGAAGGTGCTGCTGCACGACCACCTCGACGGTGGACTCCGCCCCCAGACGGTGATCGAACTCGCCGAAGCCTGCGGCCACCAGGGCCTGCCCACCACCGACCCGGTCGCGCTGGGCAACTGGTTCCGCGACAACGCCAACTCGGGCTCGCTGGTGCGCTACCTGGAGGGTTTCGCGCACACCTGCGGTGTCATGCAGGACGAGGCCGCGCTCGTCCGCGTCGCGTCGGAGGCCGCGCAGGACCTCGCGGCGGACGGCGTCGTGTACGCGGAGGTCCGGTACGCGCCGGAGCTGTTCACCGAGCGGGGCCTGACCCTGGAGCAGGCCGTCGAGGCCGTGCAGGAGGGCTTCCGCCAGGGCGAGGCCGCCGCGGGCAACCGGATCAAGGTCGGCACGCTGCTGTGCGCGATGCGCCAGAACGACGGCTGGCAGCGCATCGCCGACCTGGTGGTCCGCTACCGGGACGCGGGCGTGGTCGGGTTCGACATCGCCGGTCCGGAGCTGGGCTTCCCGGCGACCCGCGAGCTGCCCGCGTTCGAGTACCTGCGGCAGCAGAACGCCCACTTCACCATCCACGCGGGCGAGGCGGACGGCGCCGAGTCGATCTGGCGCGCGGTGCAGTTCTGCGGCGCGGAGCGGCTGGGCCACGGCGTGCGCCTCACCGAGGACATCGAGGGCGACAAGGTCGGCCACCTCGCCGCGTACGTGCGGGACCGGCGGATCGCGCTGGAGATGTGCCCGACCTCCAACGTGCAGACCGGCGCGGTCGCCTCGCTCGCCGAGCACCCGATCAAGCGCCTGGACGCGCTCGGCTTCCGGGTCACGGTGAACACCGACAACCGGCTGATGAGCGACTGCTCCATGTCCGGCGAGTTCGCGACCGTGGTCGAGCGGTTCGGGTTCGGCTGGGACGACCTGCGCCGCTTCACGGTGAACGCCGCCAAGGCCGCGTTCCTGCCGCTGGACGAGCGCCGCGCCCTGATCCGGGACGTCGTCGAGCCGGGTTACGCCGCGCTCGCCGAGTAGGCCGCGGCACGGCGGAAGGGGGCGCCCCGGCGGACCGGGACGCCCCCTTCGGCGTCGGCGCTAGTGGACCTTCAGCCGGTCCTCGAACGCCGCGACCAGCGTCCGCCACGCCGCCACCTCGGCGTCGAACGGCGCGCTGGGCGCGAGCCGCGTCGGGTTCGGCTTCAGCACGTAGGACACCAGCCAGCCCAGCGACTCGGACTGGTCGAGCGCGACCTTCACCGCGTCGTCGCCCGCCCACTCGCCGGCGTCCTCCAGCAGCTCCACCGCGAGGTCGAGCTGCGCCGGGTCGACGGCGTCGGGCCCGTCGGCGATGTCCTCGTCCAGGCCGGTGAGCACGTAGACGTTGTCCGGGTCGACCTCGACCTCCAGGTCGCCGCCGGTCGCCTTGACCACCAGCTCGCCCCAGGTGGCCACCTCGGCGAGGTCGTTGTCGTCGGCCTCCACGATGAACCGGGACAGCGCGCGCGGCGAGCCGAACACGTCGATCCGGCCCTTGCGGCCCAGGAACAGCGGCTGGTCGTCCAGGTAGCAGCGCAGCGTGTAGTACTCGCCCGCGCCCGTGATGATCTTGATGGGGTCGATGCCGACCTCGGCCCAGAAGCCGGCCGGCTCCGCGCCGTCCTCGTCGTCCGCGTCCTCGGCCTCGTCGTCGGCGGAGGCCGCCGCGGTCTCGCTCTCGAAGGCGGCCAGCTCCTCGCGCGCGACCTCCAGCGCCGCCTCGTCCACGTCCGGCGTGGTGACGACCTCGTCGATCGCGTCCAGCACGTCGTCCCACTTGTCGGCGACGACCTGGGCGATCTCGGTCCACAGCGCCTGGCCCTCGCGCCCGGTGAACGGCAGCGTGCCCTGCGGCAGCAGGGCGAAGCCCTCCGCCGAGTCCAGCACCTCGTGCACCTTCTCCAGGTCGCACACGTCGGCCAGCGAGCGCACGATCGACACCACGTCGGCGAGTTCGCCGATGACCCAGGTGTCGGGCTCCTCGGCGACCAGCTCCGGCACGCCAACCAGGTCGAACTGGTGGTTGTCGTCCGGGGACAGCTCGCCGACGGACAGCCCCGGCACGACGTGCCACGCGGGGTGGTCGGTCAGGTCGTGCTCCTCGGCCTTGCGCACGAACGCCGCGAGGTGCGCGGCGTCCGGGAAGGCGTACAGGTCCTCCTCGTGGCCGAGGAATGCCTCCCACTCCTCGCCCTCTTCCCGCCAGCGCGGGGCCCACAGGGTGACGACATCACCCTGGGTGAGCCCCAGCTCGATCGGGACGATGTCCTGTGCCATCCGACCTCCCGGTCACGCCATGCCCCTTTGCGATGCTGGGGGAAGACTACGGGGTGGATCTCCGGCTACCGCCGTTGACCACGGAAAGGGTCCGCGAAGTAGTCGTCGTCATCGTCGTCGACCGGCGGGCGGGCGCGCTGCGGGGCTTGCGGCGGCTGCGCCGACCACGGGCGGGCGGTCGCGGGCGGCGGGCGGTGCCCCGGCGCGCCACCGGTCACGGGCGGTCGCACCGCCGGACCGCCGGGCGGGAACGGCTGCCCGGCGCCGGGCGGGAACGGCTGCCCCGGCGCGGTCGGTCGGCCCGGCGCGAACGGCCGGCCCGCCGCGCCGCCAGGCGGGAACGGCCGCCCCGGCGCGGTCGACCGCCCCGCCGGACCGGGGTGCCCCGCCGGACCGGCCTGGTCCGGTGCGGTGCCGGGGCGCCCGCCGACCGACCCCTGCCGGTACGGCGGCGGCCCGGCGAAGTCCTCGATGGCCATCGCCACGCTGTCGCCCAGGCCCTTGGCCACCTCGTTGTAGCTCGTCTGCACGGCGGCGTCGGTGGCCAGCCGGGCGGTCTCGGCGACCAGCCCGCCCACCGCGTCCGGGCCGTGCGCGAGCGCCGACGGGTGCAGCCGCACGGAGGTCAGCGCGCCCACCGCCGTCGCCGTCACGGTCACCAGCCCGGTGTGGTGCGTGGCCGTGCCGGTGACCCGCGACAGCACCTCGGTCAGCCGGTCGGCGGCGGCGATCCGCTCCTCCCGCGCGCTCATCGCGACCACCTCGGGTACGGATCGCCGAAGTCGTCCTCGTCGCCGCCCGCCGGGAACCCGATCTCGGTCAGCGCCCGCTCCGTCGCCGGGTCGACCACCCGCTCCAGCGACCGGTGCAGCCGCGCCGCCGCGTCGGCCGCGGCCCGCGCGGCGACCCGCACGATCTCGTCGCCCAGCGCGTCCGCGCCCATGTTCAGCGCCGCGGGCGAGACGCGGATCTCGCGCGGCGGCGCGCCCGGCGCGCACACCACGGTGACCGCGCCGTCCGAAGAGGACGCCCGCCCGAGCACCGGCCCGGTGCGCGCCAACAGGTCGGACGCCCGGTCCGCTACCTCCGCGACCCGCCGGGCCGCCCGTGTCGTCTCGTCCACGCCCTCAGCCCGTCGGTCGGTAGAAGCCCATGAAGCCCATGCCGATGTTGTCCGTGCGGATCGGGTTCACCTGGACCGGGTCGCCCGCCTCCACCATCTGCCCGTTGCCGATCACCATCGCCACGTGCCCGTCCCACACCACGAGGTCGCCGGGCAGCAACTGGTTTGGCGGCACGGACGCGCCCATCGCCTGCGACGACGCCGGTCGCGGGATGTCGAACCCCGCGCCCTTGTACGCCCACTGCGTGAGGCCGGAGCAGTCCGTGCCCTGCGGCGGGTTCGCGCCACCCCACACGTACGGGGTGCCCAGGGCGGACAGCGCGTTGCGCACGGCACGCGCGGCGGTCTCGTTGGGCGCTTCCGCCGTGCTGCCGTCCGGCAGGTTCACGCCGACGCCGGTGCCCGGCTGGGGCGGGATCGCGACCGGCAGCCGGGGCCCGGAAGCGCCGCCACCCCCGCCGCCCGAACCGCCGCCCGAACCACCGCCGCCGCCACCGGAACCGCCGCCACCGGAGCCGGAACCGCCGCCACCGCCGCCGGGCCCGCCGGGCGACGAGGGATCGCGCCTGCCGTCGTCGCCGGCGCTCGAAGTCGACGTGGTGCCACCGGAATCGTCGCCCAGCGGGTCGCCGAGACCCGCGAAGTCGGGCTTCTCCAAGCCCTTCAGCCGCGCCACGACGGCCGTCAGCTCGGTGCGGACCTTGTCCAGCTCCCGCCGCGACCGGTCCTCGTACTCGCGCGCCTTGGCGGTGACGTCGGCGGCGACCGCGAGCACCGCGCCGGGACCGCCGAACACGCCCGCCGCGACCGCGGCGGCCAGCCGGGGCTCCGCCCACCCGGTGAAGTCGTCGATCAGGCCCTGGATGGCTTTGCGCCCGCCCTCGACCGCGCCCACGGCGGTCGTCGCGGCGCTCTGGGTGGTGGTCGCGTTGCGCGCCAGCGTCGCCACCCCGCCGGAGAAGGCCGCCACGCGCTGCTGGAACGCGTTCGCGCGCTCGCCGTACCAGGTGCCGAGCGCCGCGTTGGCCGCGCCGGTGTGCCGACCGTCGATCCCGGTCAGCGCCGAGGAGGCCCGCCCGAAGGCGTCCGCCGCGCTCGTCGCGCCGCCGGTGTCGCCCTCCAGCTGGGCCAGGTCGTCCTTCATCGGCCGGACGAGGCCGGCCAGGAATCCCGCGACGTCCATCGCTAGACCCGGTACGCCCGGTTGAAGTCGGCGCCGTGCTGCGCCTCCTGCTCCGCGTAGGCCGCGCCCGCCCTCGACACGGCCGAGGCGAACGCCGACAGCCCGGCGGAAGCCGCCGCGACTCCGTCCACTTGGGCCTGCGCCGCCTGCTGGAACGCCGCGCCCAGCCCGACCTCGTCGCCGAGCCGACCGAAACTGCCCGCCGCGAGCGACGTGGTGCCGGCCAACGTCGACGTGCCGACCGCGCCCACCTCGCCGGCGAGACCGGACGCCGTGCCGCTGTAGGTCGACAGCGCGGCGAGGTCGACGCCGAAACCCCGTTCCACCGCATTCCCCCTCTGGTGCCCTGACTCCGGCGATCCTGCCCCATCGGCGGCCCGGACGTGCGGGCTTTGCCGCAGATCCTCCCCTGATGGGCGGTACCGCGAGCGCCCGCGCCGGGTGATCATGGAGGCGTGGGTGTTCTGCGCCATTGGGCACGGATCGTGGCGTGGCTCCAGGACCACGCCCCCTCGACCGGCTCGGCCTTCGTACCCAGTGAGGACCGGGCGGCGGTCGAGGCGCTGGCGCACGCGAGCGGGCTGGAGCCGCCCGACGACCTCCGCACGTGGTGGGCCGTCTGCGGCGGCACCGCCGACTTGGCGTTCGCGGAGGTGCTGCCGCCGTTCTACACGCCGCTGGGCCCGTCGAACGCCCTGCGGTCGTGGCGGCTCAAGGAGCGGTTCTGGCCGGCGGACCTCGACTCCGAGGCGGGCACGCCCACGTCCGGGTTCCACCCGAGGTGGCTGCCGATCGCCTTCGACGGCTGCGGCGACGCGCTGGCCGTCGACCTGCGCCCCGGTGTGCTCTGCGGCTGCGTGGTCGAGTGGGACCGCGAGCGCGGCGAGATGCTCAAGCCCGAGTGGACCAGCCTGGACGAGATGCTCGACCAGGTCGCGACGGTGCTGGAGCACCGGGGCAGGCTCGGCCACTGCGAACCGCTCGTCACCACCGACGGCCGCCTGGGTTGGCGGACCGACTGACTTCCCGGCCGGGTTCCGGTATCCTGGGTGTCACGGGTTTTCGCAGGTCAGCGGTAATGGAGCGGGTATGGCGGACGTGCACGACGTGGCCGCGGCGGTGCTGGACGCGACCGGGCCGGAATCGCCGATGAAGTTGCAGAAGCTGCTGTACTACGCGCAGGCGTGGCACCTGGCCCGGTACGACGAGCCGATGTTCGCCGCCCGGATCGAGGCGTGGCGGCGGGGTCCGGTAGTGCCGGAGGTCTACCACCGCCACCGCGGCCGGACCGAGGTCTGTTCGTGGCAGGAGGGCGACCCGCGCGGGCTGTCGGAGCGGGAGCGCTCGGTCGTGCGGGACGTGGTCGAGCGGTACGGCAAGTTCAGCCGGCACGAGTTGAGCGACATGGCCCACGACGAGGAGCCGTGGCGGGCCGCGCGCGGCGGCCTGGCGGAGTCGGAGCCGAGCAGCGCCCCGCTGTCCAACGAGGTGATGGCCCGCTACTTCCGCCGGTTGACCAGCGACGGCGACGAGGCGGTCGCGGAGGCGGTCGGGAGCGCCCGCCTGGAGGGGCGCGACGTGCCGGACGACCTGGTGGCCACGCTGCGGTCGGTCGCGGCGGGCGAGCTGTCGATGGACGAGGCGATCGCCAGGGAGATCGAGGCCCTGCGGCGGTCGTGACCTTCGAGGACCCGTACGCGGACCCCGTCACCGGTGTGCTCCGCAACCGCTTCGGCCTGACCGACAAGTCCGCGTGCGACGCGGCCGAGACCCGGCTGAGCACCCTGCGCGTCGAGCAGCTCGCGGTGCAGCCCCTGCCCGGCCTGTACGACCTGGCGCACCTCCAGGCGTTCCACCGCCACATCTTCGGCGACTTCTACGAGTGGGCCGGCGACCTGCGGCGGGTCGACATCCGCCGGTCGGCGATGTTCGCCGCCTGGCGGCAGATCGAGCCCTACGGCGCGTGGCTGTTCGAGGAGCTGCGCAAGGAGCGGTTCCTCCGGGACGTGGCCCGCGAGCCGTTCCTGGACCGGTTCACCCACTACTTCGCCGAGGTCAACGCGCTGCACCCGTTCCGGGAGGGCAACGGGCGCACGCAGCGGGCCTTCTTCCGCCAGTTGGCGCGGGAAGCGGGGTGGCGGGTCGCCTTCCACGACCTCGACCCGACCGCGTTCAACGAGGCGTGCCGGGTGAGCATGGCCGCCTCCGTCGACGACCTGCGGGCGCTGCTGGCCGCCGTGATCACCCCGGCCTGACCCGCGCACCGGCCCGGTGATCGCTTTGACGCGAATGGTGTCGGCGCACTGCCCTGAACGTCGGCAGTGCTGCTCCCATCCGGGTTCGCAGGGTGTTTCCGGTCGGTAAGTGTGCCCTTTCGGGACGTCGAATCCTGGCACGATTTCAGGCACGATCCGACTCCGGAGGAGGCGCGATGAAAAGTTTGCGGAAAATCCTCGTGGCAGTGGCGGCGGTCGCGGTGGGAATCGCGTCGGCAAGCGTCGCGCCGGCCGCCGCCGCATCGCCGCACACCGCCGACGCGGGACAGCGGTTCGCCCGGATCGACACCGACAGCACCGGCGTCGGCGAATCCGCGGGTTCGCAGGAGGCGGGTTTCATCGCGCTGTCCAACGACAACCGGTATGCGCTTTTCACGGTGCGCACGCACAGCAACATGGTCCCCGAGCGCTACCGGACGCCGTACAACCTCGGCATGTACCTGGTGCGCAAGGACCTGAGGTCCGGTGAGACGTTCCTGGTGAGCGTCAAGGAGGACGGCAGCCCGCAGGTGGCCGACTGGCGCTATGCCGCGATCGGAGCGGACGGCACCACCTTCGCCTACTCCAGCGGCGACACCGAGACGCCGTCCCTGTTCTACCGCGACCTGGCGTCCGGCGTCCGACGCGTGACGACCCTGCCGTGGCGGTGGTTCATCGAGTCGATCGCCCTGTCCGCCGACGGCCGCAGGCTGACCTGGGCCGACCTCGGCGAGTACGGGGAGACCAGGCTCAACCGCCACGACATCCACGCCGGCACGACCGAGTTGCTGGAGGAGTGCACCGATTGGGCGCGCGGCTGCTGGCGGTACCCCGGCTCGGTGAGGTCCGACGACAGCGGCACCAGGTTCCTGTCCTACTACCGGGCGAGCCACGACCAGCCGTTCCGGACGACGCTCTTCGACACCGCCACCGGCGAGCGGCGCGCCCTGGCCGAAGGGTCGGGCTACCGGATCAGCGGCGACGGCCAGTGGCTGTTCTACGTCGTGCGGCCCGTCGAACACCGGTTCCAGCTCAAGAAGGTCTCCACCCGACCGGGCGCCGCCCCGGTGGTGCTGCGGACGTGGGAGGAGGACAGCCGGACGTTGGACGTGGGTGTGGATTCCGTCGACCGCGCCGGCAGTTTGGTCGGCTATTACTGGTTGAGCCGCGACCAGCGGAACTTCGCGGCATCCAAAGCCCATGTCCAGGACCAGTCCACCGGCGTGGAGGTCCAGCTCCCCGAACCGCGCAAGGGGACCGCTTTCGTCATTCACCCCACGGTCTCCGACGACGCCCGGTTCGCCGTGGTGAAAGAACGGTGCCCGTGGGTGACGGATTGCGGCCCGATCGGCTGGTACACCATTTCCCTCGACGGTTCGCCGGCCGCGCGCGGCTGACCGGAACCCCGGCCGGGTCGGCGGCGCGAGCCACCGCCGACCCGGCCGGGCGGTCCCCGGTGCCGCACACTGTGCCCATGCCGAAGGTGTTCGTCGCGGGGCCGGCGTCGTGGAACCGCCTGGTGTACCTGGACCGCCTGCCCGAGCCGACCCCGCGCACGGTGTTCGCGCGCGGGCACCGGACCGCGCTGGGCGGCACGTCGGCGGGCAAGGCGCTCAACCTCGCCCACCTCGGCGCGGACGTCACCCTGCGCACGGTCGTCGGCGACGACGAGGCGGGGCGCGCGATCACCGACGCCCTGACCGCCGCCGGGGTGGACCTGGTCGCCGAGGTCGTGCCGGGCCCGAGCGAGCAGCACCTCAACCTCATGGCGCCGGACGGCGGCCGGGTGTCGATCTACCTCGAACTGCCCGACCTGGCGCGACCGCGGCACGACGACCGGGCCCTCGCCGCGCTCGCCGACGCCGACGCCGCCGTGGTCGACCTGGCCGAGCACGCCCGGCCGCTGCTCGCCGCCGCCCGGCGGGCCGGCGTCCCGGTGTGGTGCGACGTGCACGACTACGACGGCGTGGCCGAGTACCACCGGGACTTCGTCCGGGCGGCCGACCACCTGTTCCTCAACGACGACGGGATGCCCGAGGACGACCTGCGCGCGTTCCTCGCCGCACGGGTCGCGGACGGCACGCGCACGGCCGTGGCGACCCTCGGCGCACGGGGCGCGCTGGCGGTGGTCCCCGGCGGGTCGCACCACGTCCCGGCCGCGCCGGTCGAGCGGGTCGTGGACACCAACGGGGCGGGCGACGCGTTCTTCGCCGGGTTCCTGGTGGCGCACCTCGCCGGCGCGGACGTGCCCGCCGCGCTGGCGGCCGGCGCGGCCCAGGCCGCGAAGTGCCTGGGCGCACCCGACCTCGCGCCCGCGCGGGAGCGCCGCAGCCCCTGACCCGGAGCCCCTGACCCGGAGCCTCCGAGCCGGAGCCCCCGACCCGGAGCCCCCGACCCGGAGCCGCTGACCCGGCACCCCGTCCGCGGGCCGCGGCTACACCCCGACCGGGTGCCAGACCGTCTTCGACTCCAGGAACGCCCGCATCCGCGCCAGGTCCGGCTCGCGCGTGAAGTCCTCCGCCGGCCGCGCCCGCAGCACCCGCTTCACGGTGCCCGCCGCCGACCGCTCCAGGTCCGCGCGCAGGGACTCCGGCGCGCCGGTCAGGTCCAGCGCGTTGACGTCCGCGTGCGTCGCCAGCCAGGGCGCGATCTCCGCCGTCCGGCCGGTGAGCACGTTGACCACCCCGCCCGGCACGTCGGACGTCGCCAACACCTCCGACAGCGTGATCGCGGGCAGCGGCCGGTCCTGCGACGCCACCACCACGGCGGTGTTGCCGGTCGCGATCACCGGCGCGAGCGCGCTGACCAGCCCGAGCAGCGACGACTCCCGCGGCGCGAGCACCGCGACCACCCCGGTCGGCTCCGGCACCGAGAACGAGAAGTACGGCCCCGCGACCGGGTTCGACGCGCCCAGCACGGTGGCGACCTTGTCCGTCCACCCGGCGTACCAGACCCACCGGTCGATCGCCGCGTCCACCAGCGCCCGCGCCTCGTCCACCGCGACGCCCTCGGCCGCGCCGACCTCGGCGGTGAACTGGTCGCGCCTGCCCTCCAGCACCTCGGCCACCCGGTAGAGCACCTGCCCCCGGTTGTACGCCGTCGCACCGGACCACCCGGCGAACGCCTTCCGCGCCGCCGCGACGGCGTCCCGCGCGTCCTTGCGCGAGCCCTGCGCGGCGTTGGCGAGGAACGCGCCCCGCGCGTCCGTCACCGGGTACGACCGCCCGGACTCGGAGCGCGGGAACGCGCCGCCGACGTAGAGCTTGTAGGTCTTCGCCACCGCGACCCGGTGCCCGGCCCGGCCGGTGGTCGCCTGCTCGGACTGCTCGGACTGCTCAGACATCGAGGTACGCCTCCAGCCCCGTGCGACCGCCCTCGCGGCCGAATCCCGACTCCTGGTACCCGCCGAACGGCGCGGTCGGGTCGAATCGGTTGAACGTGTTCGCCCACACCACGCCGGCGCGCATCTTCTGCGCCGCCCACAGGATGCGGGAGCCCTTCTCGGTCCAGATGCCCGCGGACAGCCCGTACGGCGTGTTGTTCGCCTTCGCCACGGCCTCGTCGGGCGTGCGGAACGTCAGCACCGACAGCACCGGGCCGAAGATCTCCTCGCGCGCGATCCGCATCGCCTGCGACACGTTGGAGAACACCGTCGGCGCGAAGTAGAAGCCCTTGTCCGGCAACGGGCACGACGACGTCCACCGTTGCGCGCCCTCGGCCTCGCCGGACGCGGTCAGCTCCTGGATCTTCGCGAGCTGCTCGCGCGAGTTGATCGCGCCCACGTCGGTGTTCTTGTCCAGCGGGTCGCCGACGCGCAGCGTCGACACCCGCACCCGCAGCTTCTCCAGCAGCTCGTCGGCCACCGACTCCTGCACCAGCAGGCGCGACCCGGCGCAGCACACGTGGCCCTGGTTGAAGAAGATGCCGTTCACGATGCCCTCGACCGCCTGGTCCAGGGGCGCGTCGTCGAACACGATGTTCGCCGCCTTGCCGCCCAGCTCCAGGGTGAGCTTCCGGCCGGTGCCCGCCAGTTGCCGCTGGATGACCTTGCCGACCTCGGTGGACCCGGTGAACGCCACCTTGTCCACGCCGGGGTGCGACACCACGGCCGCGCCGACGTCACCCGCGCCCGGCAGGACGTTCACCACGCCCGGCGGCAGGTCGGCCTGCTGGATGATCTCCGCCAGCACCAGCGCCGACAGCGGCGTCGTCTCGGCGGGCTTGAGCACGACCGTGTTGCCGCACGCCAGCGCGGGCGCGATCTTCCACGCCGCCATCAGCAGCGGGAAGTTCCACGGGATCACCTGGCCGGCGACGCCCAGCGGCCGGGGGTCCGGCCCGTGGCCCGCGTAGGCGAGCTTGTCCGCCCAGCCCGCGTGGTAGAAGAAGTGGGCCGCCGCCGTCGGCACGTCGACGTCGCGCGATTCCTTGATGGGCTTGCCGTTGTCGAGCGATTCGAGCACGGCCAGCTCACGCGCGCGCTCCTGCACCAGCCGGGCGATGCGGAACAGGTACTTGGCGCGCTCCGCGCCGGGCATCCGGCCCCACACCCCGTCGTAGGCCCGGCGGGCCGCCGCCACGGCCCGGTCGACGTCGGCGGGCCCGGCGGTGGAGACCTCCGCCAGCACCTCCTCCGTGCCGGGGTTGACCGTCTTCAGCGGTTCGCCGGAGCCCTCGGTGAACTCGCCGTCCACGAACATCCGGTAGGTCGGCTTCAGGTTCGCGATATCGCGCGACTCGGGCGCGGGCGCGTATTCCCACATGTCAGTCCACCGTCACGTAATCGGGGCCGCTGTAGTGGCCGTCCAACTGGGTGCGCCGCTGCATGAGCAGGTCGTTGAGCAGCGTCGACGCGCCGAACCGGAACAGGTCCGGCGTCAGCCACTCCGGGCCGGCCACCTCGTGCACCGCCACCAGGTACTTGATCGCGTCCTTGGTGCTGCGGATGCCGCCGGCGGGCTTCACCCCGCGCCGCTGCCCGGTCCGGGCGTGCCAGTCGCGCACGGCCTGGAGCATCACGTGCGTCACCGGCAGCGTCGCGGCGGGCGACACCTTGCCGGTGGACGTCTTGATGAAGTCGCCGCCCGCGAGCAGCGCCAGCCAGGACGCGCGCCGCACGTTGTCGTAGGTGGCGAGTTCGCCGGTCTCCAGGATGACCTTCAGGTGCGCGTCGCCGCAGGCGTGCTTGACCTGCACGATCTCGTCGAACACCTGCCCGTACCGGCCGGACAGGAACGCGCCCCGGTCGATCACCATGTCGATCTCGGTCGCGCCCGCGTCCACCGCGAACGCCGTGTCCTCCAGCTTCACCTTCAACGACGACCGCCCGGACGGGAACGCGGTCGCCACGGACGCCACGCCGATGCCCGTGCCGCGCAGCTCCTCGACCGCGGTCGCCACCATGTCCGGGTAGACGCACACCGCCGCGACCGTCGGCACCTCCGGGCGCTCCGGGTCGGGCCGGCGGGCCTTGGCCGACAGCGACCGGACCTTGCCCGCCGTGTCCGCGCCCTCCAGCGTCGTCAGGTCCACCATCGAGATCGCGGTGTCGATGGCCCACAGCTTGGCGGCCTTCTTGATGCTGCGGGTGGCCAGGCCGGCCGCGCGCTGCTCCACCCCGACCTGGTCGACACCGGGCAGTCCGTGCAGGAAGCGGCGCAGCGACGCGTCGTCGCGCACCGCGTCCGCGAGCGCCGGCGGCAGCGACGGCGCAGTCGGTGCGGCAGTCGGTGTGGAGGCCATGCCGCCGAGTCTAGGCGGACCGGGAGGCGCGGCCTAAGCGAAGGGGTCCGCGCAGGTCAGGACGGGTGTGCGCGGGTTGTTCAGCCCTCGATTTCGCCGTGCTTGGAGCCCTTGAGCTTCTTGCGCTTGGGCCGCCGCACCTCGACGCCCGCCATGAGGGCCACGCCGGTGATCCGCACGACCGGGCCGCCCGGCACGGTCGGCGTGTCGTGCGTGTTGTCCTCGAACGCGCCCATGATCCCGGCGCCGTCGACCCGCACCGTCACGTCCTCGGGCACGCGGATTTCCACGCCGCCCCAGAGCGCGAACACGTTGATCGTCGTCTCGGCCTCCACGAACCGCGCGCGGGACAGGTCGAGCGCCACCCCGCCCATGATCGCGACCACGGAGTGGGTGGCGGGCACCACCCACTCGCCCTTGCGGTCGACGCCCGACCAGAAGGCGATGGACGTCGTCGGGCCCGCGACCCCGCCGATCCGGTTGCTCGGCAGGTGCTGCGCCACGGGCGACGGCAGCGTGGCGGTGGGCATCCCGAGGTCGGCGGTCAGCGGGGCCAACTCGCCGTAGGTCTTCGCGGCGTACACCGCGCCCAACCGCTCGTCCAGTTCGTGCAGGTCCAGTCGGCCTTCGCCGTGCGCCTGCTGGAGCAGCCGCGCGACCTTCTCGCGATCGGCGTCCGAGGCGCGCATCCGACTGGGGTCCGGCACCAACTCGTCACTCACCAGGGTGAGTTTAGGAGGGCGACGCCCGTTTGACGACCAAGTCGGACTAACGGACGACCCTGCGCCAGTCGATCGTCGGGAAGACGAGCACCGGCCCGTCGGGGTTCTTGGAGTCGCGGACGGCGACGGTGCCGTTGAGGTGCCTGATCTCGACGCAGTTGGCCTGGCTCGTGCTGTAGGTGCTCTTCCGCCAAGTCATCGGCTGTTCTCCTTGCTCGGTGTCGACTTGCCGGCCAGTCCGGCGATCAGGGCGACCGACTCCTCCGGTGACAACGCCAAGGTAAGCAGCTTCTGCCAGGCGTCTCTAGCCCCTTCCAGGTGGACCTCCTCTTCGAGGAAAGTGCTCGTGTTCCGGCTCTCCACGTAGAGCAAACTCGGCTGATCGACGAAGTCCAACCGGAGGAACGAACCTTCGACACCGGGGTGGGCGATCGTGTCGAAGGGGACGACCTGGACCGTCACCGTCCTTCGATCCGCCATCGCGGCCAAGTGCAGCAGTTGGGCACGCATCATCGGTGGGTCGCCGAAGCAGCGGCGCAGCACCATCTCATCTATGAGCAAGTGGACTTCAGCTCTGCCCAGGATCATCTGCCTGCTCATCCGGACGGCCACCAGCGCATCGAGTTCGCCATCGGTCAATGACCCATCGGTACCCCGGATCACCGTGCGTGCGTAGTCCGCCGTCTGGGCCAACCCTGGAATCACCAGTGGCTCATAGTTGTACAGAGCACTTGCCTGGCCCTCGAAGTCGATCAGGTTCTTCCAATTCCCCGGCAACTTGCCATGAATGGCGTGCCAGTTCCGGTCCTCTCCGGCCCGCACCAGCGCGACCAGGTCTTGCCGCAACCTCGCGGGCGCTCGCAGGAACCCCAGTATCGCCGCCACCTCGTCCGCGTAGAGCCCGCGGTGCCCGGTCTCCATGCGGCTGATCTTGCTCTCCGAGCAGCCGATCGCGGTGGCCACCTCGGCGCAGCTCAGGCCCCTGGCCAAGCGCAACGCCCGCAATTCCGTAGAAACCCGCCGCTGCCGGACGGATGCCCCCTTGCGCGTCATGGCCCAGAGAGTTCCGCCTTGCCACCGGGGCAAGAAAGGTGTGTCACCCGAAGGTGCGCATTGCACGACCCGGACGCAAGGGGCGACCGTATTCCACATGGAGCAAACGTGGAAGATCACCGGCACCTACGCCGACTGGCAGCTGACCGTGGCCATCCTCCCACCCGCCGGTGAATTCGCCGGCGCGCCGCTGCCGGAACCCGAACTGGCCCCGCTGGCCGAGCACTTCCGCACCGTCGTGGAAATGGTGGAGGCGCACCGCGAACTCGACCGCCTCGCCGCGAAGCCCGGTCAGCTCAGGCCCGGCAACGGCTCGTCCGCCGCGAGCGCCCGGATCTCCGGGTAGTAGCGGTCCAGCTCGCCCTGTCGGAACCGGCACTGCTTGACCGACCAGAACACCTCGTCCACCGGTCCGGCGCCCACGTTCTTGTACGACCCGTCCGGCAGCAGCACCACCTCACCCTCGCCGCCGTGCACGAACGTCGCGAGTTCGGCACCAGTGGCGGCGTCCCAGATCCGCGCGGTGCCGTCGTCGGAGGTGGAGGCGATGTGCCTGCCGTTCCGGGAGAACGCCACGCCCACCACCCGCGCGGTGTGGCCGGTGAGGGTGAGCAGCGGGTCGCCGTCGAGGCCCCAGACGCGCACCAACCCGTCCGAGGACGCGGCGGCGACCCGGTCGCCGTCCGGTGAGAACGCCACGCCCCAGATCGTGCGCCCGACCGTCATGGTGGCCCGGAGTCCGCCGTGGAACTTCCAGACCTTCACCGTGCCGTCGGTCGACCCGGAGGCGAAGTGGCCGCCGCCGGGCGCGTACGCGAGGCATTCGACGTCCGCCTCGTGGGCCACGATCGGGGTCACGTCGGGCAGCCGCCACAGCCGCAGCGTGCCGTCCTCGTGCCCCGACACGGTGTCACTGGTCCAGGGCGCGTGGGCCAATGCGCTCGCCGGCGGCATGTCGCCACCGCGAAAGATGCCCAACGGGTCGCCGGTGTGGCTGTTCCACGTCCGGAGCACGCCGCGGGAGGACCAGGTGACGATCTGCTCGCCGTCATGGGAGAAGGCCACCGCGCGGACCGAGGGGTGGTCGAGGTGGATCGGCTCGTGGAGCCCGTGCAACGGCCAGACCACCGCGATGCCCATCGCCGTGGTGGTGGCCGCCCGCATCCCGTTCGGCGCGAACGTCACCCGGTCGACGGCGTCGACGTGGGTCTTCGCCGCGACGACCCCGCTCCCGAGGTGCCAGACCCGGACGTGGTGGTCGTACGAGGTGATCAGGGAACCCTTGGACGTGAACGCCACCGGCCCGGCGGTGCGCCACCCGGTGGACAGGGGGAAGCGCTTCTCCGTGCCGATCTCGTGGACGACGGACGAGCCGTCGTCCACGGTGACGGCGATCCGCCTGCTGTCCGGCGTGAAGGCCACCCGGCACGCGCCGACGCGGGTGGGCAGCGCCGCGACCTCCGCGCCGGTCGTGGCGTTCAGGACCACGACATCCGTGCCACGCCGGGCGATGGCGAGCAGCGTGCCGTCCGGCGAGTACGCCAGGTCGTCGACCACACCCGGTTCGGCCTCCAGGTGCAGGTTGGACAGCCCCCACCCCGTTTCGACCAGTTCCACCGCGCCGTCCTCGGTGGCGACGGCCACGACCTCCGCGCCCGGTTTGATCGCGATCCGGCGCACCGCCGCGCCCACCGTCGTCCGTTGCGCCACCTCCCCGCTCACCGCCCAGGTCCGGATGTCCCCGTCGGCCGTGGCGGTGGCCGCCCACACCCCGTCCGGGGTCACCGCCAGCCGCTCGAACGCACCTGCCACACCGTCGCGGACGTCGCCGGTGCGCGCGACCCAGAACGTCAGGCGGCCCTCGCCGTCCAGGCCGACGAGGTGGACGCGGTCCGCCAGGAACGTGAGCGGCCCCCGTACCGCGCCGACGAGCCGGGCCACCGGCTCATCGGTCGTCGCGTCCCAAACGAAGGCGCTTCCGTCCTCCTCGACGGTCGCGAGCAGCCGGCCGTCGGGCGAGTAGGCGACCTCCACCACCGGGTGCGCGTGCCTGCGCCAGAACCGGACGGGCCGGTTGCTCCTGGAGTCGCGCAGCTCGACCCCGTGTACGCGGGCGAGCGCGGCGAGCCCGCCGCCGGGGGAGAAGGCGACGGCGGCCACGTCCTCCGCGAGCGGTGCCACCATCGCGGAAGCCGGGTCGCGCCCGCTGACCGCCGCGTCCGCCAGTTCCGGCCGGTCGGTCCCCCTGACGCCGAGCAGCGCCGCGCCCCGCCAGGTGCTGCCGGTCAGGACCGCGTCGGTGAGGTCACCGCCGAACATCCGCACACGGCTCAGGTCCGCGCCGCTGAGGTCGGCGGCCGTCAAGTCCTTGTCCACCAGCCGCTGGCCGCTCAGGTCGGCCCCCTTGAGGTTCGCCCCGCGCAGGTCGAGCGCCGACAGGTCGGTGGCGCGCAGGTCGACGCCGGCGAGTTCCAGGCGGGCGTGGACGTCCAGCCGCTGCACGACGGCGGTCGCGTTCCGCTTGGGCACCTCGCCGGCCCCGGGGTCGGCCAGCACGGACCGCGCCCACCGCACGGCGGCGTCGTGGCCGGCCAGGTCGCAGAAGAAGTCCACCATCAGCGGGGACATCGTCCGGTGGAAGACGGTGGTGTCCGGGCGATCGGCGAGCAGGTCGTCCGCGGCCACCTTGGCGACCAGCCACTCCATCACCGACTGGTGGACGAACGCGAACCCGCCGTCCTCGGTGCGGACCAGCAGCGTGCCCGAGCCGACGGCGTGCGCGGCCTGGTCGATCGAGTAACCGCGCTCCGCGAGGCGGTTCAGGGTGGTGACGACGGCGTCCGCCAGGTCGGCGGTGCGCACGGTCGACGCCGTGGACTCCCACAGGCGCAGCGCGAGCGCCGTGCACGCTGCGAGCCGTTCGGCGTCGTCCAGCGACGGCCTCCCGAACCGGTGCCGCTGCCGGCGCGCCTCGTGCACCAGCCAGAAGTCCACCAGCTCCCGGTACAGCTCGGCCGCGCTGATCCGGCCGTGCCGCCTGCGGATCTCCAGCAGGCGGTCCTCGGCCAGGTCCGCGATGAACGACAGCATCCTCGGGTTCCGGGACAGCCCGAGCAGGTCGCTGATCCCGCCGAGCAGCGCGAACCGCCGGTCCGCGCGGTCGGCGTCGCCGCCGTAGTGCCGGGTCAGGAACTCCCGGATCTGGTCGTCGGCGAAGTCGGCCAGCACCACGCCCCGGCTGCCGGTCAGCGCGGACACCTGCTGCCCGAGCGCGGTCAGCACCTGGTTGGTGGAGCGGAAGTGCTGGGTGCGGCTGGTCAGCACGACCTTCGCCCGGTCGGTCACGGCGTGCAGCAGCGTCCCGAGGTAGTCCGCCGCGTGGTCGTAGCCGACGCGCAGCTCCAGCTCGTCGAACCCGTCGAACAGCAGCGCGAGCCGCCCGCTGCCGATCATGTAGCGGAGCTTGGCGACGTCGACCGCCTCGACGCCCTCGCGGACCAGGTGCTGCGCCAGCAGCTCGTCCAGCGTCGGCGCCTTCTCCAGGCTGCGCAGCTCCACCAGCACGGGCAGCAGGCCCGGCAGGTGGTCGGGCAGGTTCCGGGTCAACTGCCGCAGCAGGAACGACTTGCCGCGCCCGAAGTCGCCCAGCACCACCACGAACCGGGCGCTCTCGCGGCCGAGCCACCCGATCACCCTGGCCAGCACGTCGTCGCACACCTCGGACGTGCCGACGAGCGAGTACCGCTGCGGCACGTACAGCTCGTCCGGGTAGGCGAGGTCGGCGGCGAGCCGCTGCGCCTGCCGCTGCACCAGCGGGCGCAGGTCCAGCAGGCCCTGGTACTCGACGAAGCTGCGCAGCCGCACGCCCCGGCGGCGCGCGGACGCCACCAGGTCCGGCGCGGCGGGCGGTCCGCTGTAGACCAGCTCGGACGGCACCGACGGGTCGGCGGCGGCGAAGGAGAGGTGGACGTGGCCGATGAACGCCTCGACGTCGTCGTGCAGCGTGGAGCCGTCCGCCACGCCCACCGGCCACTGCTCGAACCCGCCGCCCGCGCGGGGCTTCGAGACCCGCAGGTACCGGCTCTCCGGGCGTGGCGTCACGGTCGCCGTCGGGTGCGACACGACCGTGGCCTCGTGCACCCGGTCGAAGAACGTGTCCCGCGCCGGGCCGGGCGGGTGCGCCCGCGGTGTCCGCCGCAGGTCGCTGAAGGTGCCGTTCACCGCGCTGAACGGCACGGGCACGTGGACCACCGAGCCGGTGCCGTCGGGGTCGACGCGGGTGTCGCCGACCCAGCGCCGCCGGTCCGGGTCGTAGCGGTGGGCCGCCAGCCGGTACCCGTCCGGCTCGACGGCCAGCACCTGGAACGCGCCACCCCGCGCGACCAGGGGCACCTGGGGTTCCGGGGCCGGCTCACCGGTCAGGACGAGGTGCACGTCGACCTGGTGCCGCGAGGACAGCGGGCCGTGCGCCACGCCGATCCGCAGCCACCGCCGCTGCCGGTACTCCCGGAGCCGGTGGTTGAACCGGTCCACCTGCGGGTCGCCGACGTCCGCGCCGGACCCCAGGTGGCTCACCGGCAGGGTGGAGTTCAGCGCGGCCACCACGACGGACAGGTCCGGCACCTCGAACAGCGACCACGGCTCGTCCGGCGTGAACGTCGCCACCCCGCCGTAGAACTCGTCGAACGCCGTCGCGAACGGGCCCCACTTCGGCCAGAACGGCCACACCGGCTCGCGTTCCAGCGCCTCCTGGTGGGCGAAGTAGGCCCGGCACGCCGGCAGGTTCACGTCCCGCGCGCCCGGCACGACGACCACCCGGCCGCGCGGCAGCTCCACCGCCTCCGCGAGGTGCGCCAGGAACCGGAAGCCGCGCTGGAACTCGCTCGGCCTGGCGTGCTCGGTCAGGTCGCCGGAGAACACCACCAGGTCCGGTCGGACGCCGTCGACGGCGGCGTGCAGCGGGCCGTACCACGGCTCGTCGTCCGCGCCGGTGTGCCGCGACCCCACGTCCTTGCCGGTGCGCCAGGGCTGCTCGTCCGCGCCGAACCGCGTGGAACCCAGGTGCAGCACCGTGATCCGGTCGCGGCGCACGTCGTGCGGGTGGTCCGGCAGCGCCGCGCGCAGCCGCTCGGCCGGGATGGCGTAGCTGTCCTGCGCGGCGGCGGTCGCGATGATCCCGACCACCCGGCCGGTCTCCGGGTCCCACACCGGCCCGCCGCTGTAACCGGTCTGCACGCGCAGCGCCGACTCGCTGTCGAGCTGGAGCAGCCTGCCCGCGACCTGGCCGCGCACCACCGCGCGGACCCACGCGCCGTCCGGCCGGTTGGCGGGGAAGCCGAACACGTCGACCGGGTGACCGGCGGGCGGCGGCGTGCTGATCAGCCCGGCCGGCGTCACGGTCGCCGGCACGGCCAGCGCCAGCACGCAGATGTCCTCGCCCGGCGCGCCCTCGCGCGGCGGGGGAGGCGCCCAGGCCCGGACCGTCGCGGTCGCGGAGAGTCCGGGCAGGGCGGCGAACTCCACCCGGACGTGATCCCTCGGACGGGTGGCGTCGCGCGCATCGCGGTCCAGGGCCAGGTTGACGACGTGCGCGCACGTGAAGAGGTGCCGGCGGCTCACCACGACGCCCGCGCCGACGGTGCGCCCCGAGCCGTCCACGAACCGCGCGACGGAGGTCGGCAGCGCACCGGCGGGCATCGCCCACTGGTACCACATACTGTTCGGCCATGGACGTGCTCGTCGTCGAACACCCCCTCGCCAGGGCGAGGCTCACCACGATGCGCGACGCGCGCACCGACAGCGCGGCGTTCCGCGCCGCGCTGCACGAGTTGACGGTGATGCTCGTCTACGAGGCCACCCGCGAAGCGCCGGTCGCCGAGGAGCGGGTGCACACGCCCGTCGCGCGCACCACCGGCTACCGCCTCGCCAACCCGCCGCTGCTGGTGCCGGTGCTGCGCGCCGGCCTGGGCATGGCCGACCAGGCGCACAAGCTCATCCCGGACGCCCAGATGGGGTTCGTCGGCCTCGCGCGCGACGAGGAGACGCTGAAGCCGACGCCGTACATGGAGTCGCTGCCCGAGTCGTTGGCGGGGCGGCCGGTGTTCGTGCTGGACCCGATGCTCGCGACCGGCGGCTCGCTGGCGTACACGATCCGCCTGCTGACCGACCGCGGCGCGACCGACGTGACGGCGATCTGCGCCTTGGCCGCCCCGGAGGGCATCGAGCACCTGGCGGACTCGGGCCTGCCCGTCCGCCTGGTGACCGCCAGCGTCGACGAGCGGCTGAACGACTCGGGCTTCATCGTGCCGGGCCTCGGCGACGCGGGCGACCGCCAGTACGGCGCGGTGTAGCCCCCGGTTCCGGGCCGGGTCCGGCGCGATGACCGCGCCGGACCCGGAACCCCTGCCGCGCGCCCGGAACGAGCCGGTCGGTCAGCGCACGACGGAGAACGCGTCGGCGTGCTCGGCCGCCCACTGCGCCAGCGTCCGCCCACGCCGCCCGGTGACCTCCTCGAAGGTCGGCAGCAGCTCCGAGGGCTCCTCGTTGAACTGCGCCTGGTACCCCATCAGGTACTCGGCGATGTCCGGCGGCAGCCCCACCTCCCGGATGAGCGCCGCCCGCGCCTGGCCGTAGGTCAGCGCCTCGAACGCGATCTCCCGGCCCAGCCCCTCGCCGAACGCGGCCACCTGCTGCCGGGTCGTCAGCGCCTCCGGCCCGCTCAGCCGGTACGCCCGGCCCGCGTGCCCGTCCTCCAGCAGCGCCCGCACCGCGACCTCCGCGATGTCGGCCTCGTGGATCGGCGTGCCGACCGCGTCCGGGTAGGCGGCCCGGACGACGTTCTCCTTCTTGATGCTCTCCGCCCAGATCATCTTGTTGGACATGAACTCGCCCGGCCGCAGGTGCGTCCACTCGACGCCGGCCGCCTCGACGACCTCCTCCACCGACTGGTGCAGCTCGCAGCTGCCCGGCCGCTGGACCGCGACCGCGTCGCTGGACAGGAACACCACCCGCCGCAGATCCCGCGCCCGCTTCAGCAGGGCGGCCGCGAGGCCCGCCGCGTCGCCGGACTCCAGCACGGCGAGCAGGAAGATCGCCGTCACCCCGTCCAGCGGCACCCCGGCCGGCTCGGTGAGGTCGGCTTTCACAGTCTCCGCCCCGCGCGGCAGGCCCGCTTTGTCCGGGTTGCGGGTCAGCGCCCGCACCGGCACGTCGCGCGCCACCAGCTGTTCGACCACGTGTCGGCCGACGTTGCCGGTCGCGCCGGTCACCAGGATCGTCACCATTCCCCCTCGTGGGCAGGCATTCAAATTTGAACAAGGGAACGGTAGCGCGCCGTGCCGCCCGCGCGCACATGCAAAAGTTTGCAATGACTGTGAACGGTCATCCGAAGCGAACTCGCCGGTATGCCCGGATTCGTCCGTTCGGACGTAGAGGTGGTCTAGACCTCACGCTTACCGTGGTCTGGACCACAGATCCGCTGCCGCCGCCACCGCGAGGAGAAGCATGAAGAGCAGGAGACGGGTGCGCCCCACCCTCCTGGTTTCCGCGCCGACCCGGCCCCTCGCGCCCCGCGGCGAAGGGCGCCGGTCGACCGGCGCGTCGACCCGGTCGTCGGGCGGCGGAGCCGCCGTCGGCGCGCCGGTCCGCGCCCCCCGAGACGGACTGTCCTGAACTGGGCAGTCCACCGGGGTCCGGGGAGGTTTCGCGGCGGCCGCCTCCCCGGACCCCACCCCCGCCTAGCGGCGGCGCCAGCCGTCGGCGTGCGCGCGGATCGCCTGCTCGTAGGCGGGCGCGATCTCCACGCCCGGCGGCAGGTTGCCGTTCAGCTCCAAGCTCACCAGGCCGTGCACCATGCCCCACATGGCCAGCGCGATCCGCTCGGGCGGCACGTCGACGAACCGGCCCGACTCGATGGCGCGGCCCACGTTCGCCAGCAGCGGCACGAACGTCTCGGCCGCGGCGGCGCTGGTCTCGTCGGACGGCTCGAAGTTCGGGACGACCTTGCTGAACATCACCAGGTAGAACTGCGGGTCGGCGAGCGCGCTCGCCCGGTAGGCCAGCCCGATCCGGATGATGTCCTCGACCGGGTCGTCGGTCGTGGGCAGCGCCGCCAGCCGTTCGCCGAACCGGCGGAACGCCTCGTCGTAGAGCGCGTCGAGCAGGGCGGGCTTGCCCCCGAACAGCGAGTACACCGCCGTGGTCGAGGTGTTGACATCCGCCGCGAGCCTGCGCAAGCTCAGGGCGGCCGGTCCTTCGGTGGACAGCAGTTCACCGGCGCGGTCGAGCAGGCGCGCCCGCAGGGCGTCGTCGTGGGTCTTCGGTCGCGGCACCCGGCCATCTTATCGCAACAGTGTTATAAAACGAGGTCTAGCCACTGTGGTACCAAGTTGGTACCGTCCTGGGCATGGCGATGACGCTGCGGCTGAGCGATGAGGAGAACCGGCGGCTCGGCGAGCTGGCCGCCGCCGAGGGCCGCTCCAAGCAGGAGGTCGTCCGGCTGGCGCTGGCGGAGCGGTGGGCGCGGTTGCAGAAGGAGGAGCAGCTCTCCGAGGTCCTCGGGCGGGTGCTGCCGAAGTACCGCGGGTTGCTCGACCGGTTGGGCTCGGCTTGAGGCGCGTGTTCGGCATCCGGCGTACGTGACTGGTCCACACGTTCCAGTGAAGTGCCCCGCGGTTCGAACTGATGTTCGATAGTCTGCGTTGGTGCAGCTCAATCGAGGTAACCACCCCGACGCGCGCGTGCACCGGGGTGAACGTCCACGCCGACCGCCGGCACCCCGGTATGGTGCGCCCCTGAAGATCGGGCCGCGTCCGGAGTGCACCCCGGTGCCCCGCGAGGCCGTCAACATCCTCGCCGCCGGTTCGGCGGTCAGGCGATACGGACCTGAAGTGGTGGGTGGTGGTGCCGGCGGCACCCCGGGCGCGGTGTGGCCGTGCCGGAATCCCCGCCGCTCAGGACAGGGAGCGCGTCAAGCAGTGGTCAACTACCTCGACGCCGGCGACTTGCTCGTGCTGGCGACCGCCGTCACCGGTGGGGATCTGGTCGTGCGCGACTTAGGTCTCCTCGATTCCGCAGCACACCGCCCACGGGCCACCGTGCTCGGCGTCGAGGCATACGAGACGCTCTGGCTGAAAGCCTCGGCCCTGCTCGACTCCATCGTGCGTACCCGGCCGCTGGCCGAGGGCAACTGGAGGCTGGGCTGGGTCGCGGCCGTGACGTTGTGCGACATCAACGGCTGGTGGGTCGACGCGGAGGAGGACGAGGCGCTCGACCTGGTCCGGGCGTTGGGCCGCGAGCAGATCGACGTGGCCGGCACGGCCGCCCGCCTGGAGGCGTGGGGCACGCCGAAGGACGACTGACCCCCGGCCGGATCGGCCCCCGCGGGCCTCGGCGCGCGAGTCGCGGTGGACCGCCTTCGGCGCGGGTCCCGGCCGCTCGCCCCGGCGCGGGTCCGGTCGGATCGGCCCCGCGGGCCTCGGCGCCCGGTCCGACGGGTCGCCCCCGGCGCGCGCCCGCCGGGCCGCCCGCGTGGGAAGTGCGGCGCGAAGTCCCCCCTCGACGTGCTGGAATACCAGATCGCGCATCAGGAGCGGATCGAGCACACGTTCGTGGAAGGGGATCACCGCGTGACACTGCTGGGCACCCTCGAAGTCGGACCGCAGGGCCTGGGCTGCATGGGCATGAGCCAGTCCTACGGCCAGGGCGACGACGCCGAGTCGATCAGGACCGTCCACCGGGCGCTGGACCTGGGCGTGACGCTGCTCGACACGGCGGACGTCTACGGCGCGGGCGCGAACGAGGAGTTGGTGGGCCGCGCCATCGCCGACCGCCGCGACCGCGTCGTGCTGGCCACGAAGTTCGGGCTCGCCGACCCGGAGCGCCGTCCGCGCGGTGACGCCGCCTACGTGCGGCGGGCGTGCGAGGCGTCGCTGCGCAGGCTCGGCGTGGACCACATCGACCTCTACTACCAGCACCGGGTCGACCCGGCGGTGCCGATCGAGGAGACCGTCGGCGCGATGGCCGACCTCGTGCGGGAGGGCAAGGTCCGCCACCTGGGCCTGTCCGAGGCCGGCGCGGAGACCATCCGCCGGGCGCACGCCGTGCACCCGATCACCGCGCTCCAGAGCGAGTGGTCGCTGTGGACGCGGGACATCGAGGCCGTCGTCGCGCCCGCGTGCGCGGAGCTGGGCATCGGCATCGTGCCGTTCTCCCCGCTGGGGCGCGGTTTCCTCACCGGTCGCGTGACGTCGCTCGCCGACCTGGAAGAGGGCGACTCCCGCCACGCCATGCCGAGGTTCGCCGAGGACAACCTCGTGCGCAACCTGGCGATCGTGGAGGCGCTCCGGGCGCTGGCCGCGGAGCGCGACGTGACACCCGGTCAGCTCGCGCTGGCGTGGGTGCACCACCGGGGCGAGCACGTCGTGCCGATCCCCGGCACCAAGCGGGTGAAGTACCTGGAGGAGAACGTCGCCGCCGCGAGCCTGACCCTGTCGGCCGACGACCTGCGTGCGATCGAGGCCGCCGCGCCCGCGGCCGCCGGCGACCGCTACCCGCCGGAGATGCTGCGGCTGTCGAACATGTAGGACGGCGGGCGGTGCACGAGGGCGTCGTGCACCGCCCGGCGGCCGGGTCACAGCAGGGTGGCGGCGACCGTCGCGCCCAGCTCCCGGCACGCCGCCAGAGCGGCTTTGTCCGGTTCGCCCGTGACGAGGACGTGCTCGGCGACCTTGTTCCACCCCATGCCGCCGGCGATGCCCTCGATGCCGCGCACCGCACCCACGGTGTCGTTGTTGCCGTGCACGTAGAGGCCGTAGGGCCGGCCGCGCGTCGCGTCCAGGCACGGGTAGTACACGACGTCGAAGAACACCTTGAGCGCGCCGCTCATGTAGCCGAGGTTGGCCGGGGTGCCGAGGAGGTAGCCGTCGGCGGCGAGGACGTCCGAGGGCGTCGCCGCGAGGGCCGGCCGGCGGACCACCTCCACGCCCTCGATCTCGGGGTCGGTCGCGCCCGAGACCACGGCCTCGAACATCGCCTGGAGGTTCGGTGACGGCGTGTGGTGGACGATCAGCAGCCTCGGCACGCGGCCAGGCTCCCGTGCGACCCACCGATCCGCAAGCGCTCGGCGGGCTCGGCGACGAGCGAGGACGCGTCAGCCGTGCGGTGGCCGGGGTGCGCGTCAGCCGTGCGGTGGCGGGGGTGCGCGTCAGCGGCGCGGTGGCCGGGGAGCCACCGCACCGCTGCCGCGTACGACCGCCTCCCTACTTCTCGTCCTCGCGGCAGGTGATGTCGGACTTGGGCAGCCGACCGGTCTCGAAGTACTTGTTCACCGCGGCGTCCGTGCAGGCGTTGGAGTAGGAGGAGCCGAACACGGCGTGCACCGGGACGTCCTCCAGCGTGACCATGCGCGACCCCTTCATGGCCTTGTGCAGGTCCAGGCCGTGCTGGTAGGTCGTGCGGGCGTCACCGGTGGCCTGCACGATCAGCGCCGGCGTGCGGTTGGCGACGACCGTCGGCTCCTCCTTCGGGTCCGGCCAGAAGGCGCACGGCGTGATGCTGTTGACCAGCGCCCCGAACAGCGGCTGCGAGGCGCGGTTGCGCTCGATCTCCCGCCAGTAGTGCTCGATGTCGCGCGGCGCGCGCGTGTCACCGCACAGCACGCCGCTCACGCTGTCGCCGTCGGGGTCCGGGTTCGGGCCGTCGAGGGCGCCGAGGAGGCCGAGGAGGGCCGGGCCCGGCGTGACGGGCTTGCCGTCGGCGAGGTCGACGAGCGTGCGGATGTTCGTGGCCGTGGCGTCCCAGCGCTCCGGGCCCATCATGCCCGCGAACGGCACCATCGGGACCAGGTGCTCGTCCACCAGCTTGTCACCGACCCGGATGGGCTGCTCGGCGGCCCGCTTCACCAGGCCCTCGACGGTGGCGCGCACCTGCGCGGCCGTGGTGCCCAGGTGGTACTGGGCGTCGCGCCGAGCGGTCCACGCCGCCCACTCGTCCACGGCGGCCTCGCTCGCCGGCCCCATGTCCTGGAACATGGGGTAGCCGTACCGGCGCGGGTTGACGGCGCTGTCCAGCACCACCCGGTCGACGCGGTGCGGGAACATCTGCGTGTACACCGCGCCCAGGTAGGTCCCGTAGGACCAGCTCATGTAGCCGGCCTTCCGCTCGCCGAGCGCGCCCCGGACCACGTCCAGGTCGTGCGCGGTGGCGCGGGTGTTGACGTGCTTCAGCCGGTCGCCCTCCCGCTCGACGCACTGCCGCGCCAGGTCCTGCTGGAACGCGACGACGCGGTCGAACCCGGCGCGGTCGAAGCCGGCCGACCGCAGGGCCGGGCCGACCTTCCACCCGCAGTCCAGGGGCGAGCTGCGCCCGACACCGCGCGGGTCCATGCCGATCAGGTCGAACCGCGCCCGCACCTCGGGGCTCAGCTTCTGCCGGATGTCCAGCGGCATGGCCAGGCCGGGCGCGGCCGGGCCGCCGGGGTTGGACAGCATGATCCCGCGCCGCTGCTGCCGGTCGGTCGACTCCAGCCGCGAGATCACCACCGTCATGGTCCGACCGCCGGGCTTCGCGTAGTCCACCGGGACGGTGACGTTCGCGCACCGCGCGCCGGCGGCGTCCAACTCCTCGTGGTCGCACGCGGTCCAGTCCAGGCGCTGGTGGTAGTACCGGCTCAGACCGCCCCGCGCGCCCTCCGCGTCGACGGGTGCGGCCGCCGCCGCGCCGGCACCGCCCAGCAGACCGGCCGCCGCGGCCAGCGCGGTCGCGGCGGTGGTGAGTCGTGTCATCGAGTCCCCGTCTGCCCGCGCCGGCCCGCGCCGGCGTCGGGCTCGAAGTTACGAGCGGGCGTGGCCCGGAACCATCCGGCGCGCTCCACACCCGCCTCGGGGGTTGTCCCCACCCCGGACGTCGGGCCGCCGCGAAGCGCCCTTCCGCGAGGTCCGGTGAGGTCGGCTCGCGAGAACGCGCTCGGTAGGCTCGGCAACGCGGAAGGTGACGCGCCGACGACGCTCCCCGCGCTTCGTGCGGCCCACCGACGGAACCGGCACGGCGCCCGCACGTCCTTGTAGGTGACCGGGAGGGAGACATGGAAACTCGCAGCATCGCCACCATGACGCGGAATCGGCGCATCACCTGGGGTGGTGGCGTCGGCATCGGGTTGGGGCTCATCGGGTTGCCGCTGGTGGCCCTGGCGTTGTGGCCGGGCATCGACCACAGCCCGTGGGACGTCAACACGATGATCCTCGCGACCGGCGTGGCGCTGTCGACGCTGAGCTACATCGCCGGGCGGATCGCGGTCGCCGCCGTGACGGGCGACCGGGTCAGCCCGCCCACCAAGCGGCCGTGGCTGGTGGCGGGCGGCGCGCTGGCCGTCGCGGTGCTGTGCCTGCTGATCGCCGCCGCGTCCTGACCGACACGGTGTCCTGACCGACACGGCGTCCTGACCGCCGCCGCGTCGTGACCGACACGGCGTCCCGATCGCGGCGAGCCCCGATCACGGTGTCCGGCGCGGCACCGCGCCGGACACCCGGAGCACCCCGCCCGCCGCTCGGCCGCCGATCCGCCACCGGCGCGCGAACCGTTCGGGAGCCCGGCCCGCCACACCGGCGCGAGCAGCTCGGCAACCGGGCCCGCTACTGCGGCGCGAGCAGCTCGGAGACCCTGGCCCGGAGCGCCGCCAGGCGTTCCTCCGCGCGCACCCGGCTGTCGGCGAGGTCGTCGACCGGTTCGACGACCTCCAGGTACGCCTTCAACTTCGGCTCGGTGCCCGACGGCCGCACCACGACCCGCACGCCGTCGGCCGTCAGGCGCACGACGTCCGCCTCGGGCAGCAGGTCCTCGAACGCGAACCCGGCCGGCGGGTCGCCGCGCAGCCGCGCCATCAGCGCGCCGATGTGGCTCAGGTCGGTGAACCGCAACGACACCTGGTCGGTGAGGTGCAGCCCGTGGTCGAGCGCGAGCTGGTCCAGCGCGTCCGGCAACGTCCGCCCGGCCGCCTTCAGCCCGGCCGCCAGGTCGCACGCCACGACGGCCGCCGAGATGCCGTCCTTGTCGTTCACGTGCTGCGGGTCGACGCAGTTGCCCAGCGCCTCCTCGTACGCGAACACCAGGCCGTCGCCCGCGCGCACCAGCCACTTGAAGCCGGTCAGCGTCTCGGCGTACCGGGCGCCGTGCGCGGCGGCGATCGACTTCAGCAGCGACGACGACACGATCGTCGTGGCCACCAAGGGATCCGGCGTGTCCACAGTGGACAGGACAAGTGAGCCGAGCAGCACGCCGGTCTCGTCGCCGCGCAGCATCCGCCACGAACCGTCCCGCTCGCGGACGCCCAGCGCGCACCGGTCCGCGTCGGGGTCCAGCGCGATGGCCAGGTCGGCGTCCTCGGCGGCGGCCAGCTCCAGCAGGCGGTCGGCCGCGCCCGGCTCCTCCGGGTTCGGGAACGCGACCGTCGGGAAGTCCGGGTCCGGCACGGCCTGCTCGCGCACCACCCGCACGTCGGTGAAGCCCGCGCGCCGCAACGCGTCCACGGCCATCTGGCCGCCGACGCCGTGCATGGGCGTCAACGCCACCCGCAGGTCGCGGGCCGTGCCGCGGGGCAGCGACGCGACGCGCTCCACGTACTCGTCCACCTCGGCGTCGCTCACCGGCAGGTAGTCGTCCGACAGCGGCACGGACACCGCGGCGGGCACCCGGGCGATGGCCGCCTCGATCTCGCGGTCCGCGGGCGGCACGATCTGCCCGCCGCCGGCGAGATAGAGCTTGTAGCCGTTGTCGGCGGGCGGGTTGTGCGACGCGGTGATCTGCACGCCCGCGACCGCGCGGTGCCTGCGCACCAGGAACGCGAGCACGGGCGTCGGCAGCGGCCCCGGCAGCACCCGCACCGTGAAGCCCGCGGCGGCCAGCACCGACGCGGCGGCCGTGCAGAACTCCTCCGAGCCGTGCCGGGCGTCCCGGCCCACGAACACGGTGCCGGTCTCCCCGCGCGCGGTCAGCCACGCCGCCAGCCCGGCCGTGGCGCGGATCACCACCGCCCGGTTCATGCCGTTCGAGCCGGCCCGCACCGGACCGCGCAACCCGGCCGTGCCGAACGTCAGCGTGCCCGCCATCCGGTCCGCGAGGTCGGCCTCGGCCGCCGCGTCGCCGCCCATCGCCCGCGCCAGCACGCCCTGCAACTCGGCGCGCGTCTCGGGCGAGGGGTCGTCGGCGATCCACCGGAAGGTCGCGTCCCGCAGCGCCGGGGTCAACGTCATGCCCTGGTCACCAGTTCCCGCAGCAGCGCGCCCATCCGACCGGCCGCCGCGGCCCCGGCCTCCAGCACCTCTTCGTGGTTGAGCGGCTCACCGGTGATGCCCGCCGCGAGGTTCGTCACCAGCGACAAGCCGAACACCTCGACGCCCTCGGCCCGCGCGGCGATGGCCTCCAGCACGGTCGACATGCCGACCAGGTCCGCGCCCATCCCGCGCAGCATCCGGATCTCGGCGGGCGTCTCGAAGTGCGGTCCGGGCAGCCCGGCGTAGACGCCCTCCTCCAGCGACGGGTCGATCTCCCGCGCGAGGCCGCGCAGGCGCGGCGAGTACAGGTCGGTCAGGTCGACGAACCGCGCGCCGACCAGCGGCGACGAGGCGGTCAGGTTCAGGTGGTCGCTGATCAGCACCGGCTGGCCGACGGACATGCCCTGCCGCAGCCCGCCCGCCGCGTTGGTGAGCACCACCGACCGCACGCCCGCGGCGGCGGCCGTCCGCACGCCGTGCACGACCTTCTGGACGCCCTTGCCCTCGTAACCGTGCGTGCGGCCGAGCAGGACGAGGACCCTCTTGTCGCCGACCGGCACCGACCGGATGGTCCCGCCGTGACCGAACGCGGTGGGCGGCTCGAAGCCCGGCAACTCGCCCATCGGCACCTCGGCGGAGGGTTCGCCGATGACGTCGGCGGCGGGCCGCCAGCCCGACCCGAGGACGACGGCGATGTCGTGCCGGTCCACACCGGTCCGCTCGGCGAGCGCGGCGGCGGCCTGCGCTTCGAGGGCGCTGTCTTCACTGATGGCGGTCACGGCCGCGAGCCTAATATCCAAACCCCCACCCCGCCGCCGCCCACCCCGCAGGGCCAGCCCGCACTCCCGCGAGGCCGCGTCGGTGGTTCACGGCGCGAGATCTGTCGATCACGCTTTTCGATCGGCAGATCTCGCCCCGTGAGCCGCCGACTTCCAGGCGGCCGAGCCGCCCGACGGAGTCGGGCCAATCCAACGCATTCCCGTGAGCCGCCGACTAACAGGCGGCCGAGCCGCCCGACGGAGTCGGGCCAATTGGACACAGCGTATTCGCGATCGTGTCGAACAGCTTGCTGCGGCCGACCTCCTCCTGCTCGGTCGGGAACACGACCTCCACCACCCACAGGTCCGCCCCGCGCGGCAGGACCCGCGAGTACCGCGACCGCCGCAGGTCCGGGCCGGCGCCGTCGGACCCGTCGCCCGGCGCGATCGCCTTCTCCACGGTCCGGTAGCTGAACTGCACGGGCGGCTCGGGCGCGTTCGGGTCCAGCGGGTCGGTGACGTCGATCGCCTCACCGAAGTACCGGCCCTCCGGCCAGCGGTCCCGGACCAGGGACAGGTACTGGCCGGTCGAGCGGCCAGGGTAGAAGTCGGCGAACCGCTGCACGGTCACCTCGTGCGCGCCGGTCGGCGCGACGAAGTGCACGACGGTGCTGGGCGCGAGGCCGTTGTTGGCCCGCTGCTCCACGAAGCTCGTCCAGTCCGCGCCCACCGAGATGGTGAACCGCGCGCCCGGCGCGTCGTTCGCGGTGGCGGCCGACACCGTGGTCGGCCGCACCTGCGCGTCATCGGTGATCGCGGGCAGCGAAGGGCCGCCCACCGCGGCCGGCGGCAGCAGGGACGCGCCGGCCAACGTCCTGGTCACGGCGAACCCCGCCCCACCACCGACGACGAACAGGGCGAGCGCGGCCACCACGACCAGGGCGGGCACCGCCGGGCGTGGCGCCGCCCGCTTCGGCGCGACCTCGAACGGCAGCGGTCCGGGGTCGTCGGCCAGCGGCGTGTCGGGCGGGATGGGCGCCTTGACCAGCGGCCGGCCGAAGGGGCGCGGCCCCGCCGCCGACTCGGCACCCGCCTCGGCGGCCGGCGTGGTGACCGCCTCGGCGACCGGCGTCGGCCGGGTGTCGGCGTCGGCCGGGAACACGTCCACGCCCGGCTCGGGCAGCAGCGGGCGCACCCGGCGGCGGACCTCGGCCAGCGGCGTCCGCGCCTCGGGGTCCTTGACCAGCAGTCCCGCCACCACCGGCGCCAGGTCGCCGCACTCGTCGGCCGGCGGCGGCTCGCCGTTGACCACCTCGTGGATGATCCGCATGACGTTCGCGCCGTCGTACGGCTCCCGCCCGGTCAGGGCCGCGAACAGGGTGGCGCCCAGCGACCACAGGTCGGCCGCCGCGGACACCGTGCCACCCGCCGCGACCTCGGGCGCGATGAACGCGGGCGTGCCGAGCGCGATGCCCCGGCCGGTGAGGGTGGCTTCGGCGACGTTGCGCGCGATGCCGAAGTCGGTGAGCTTGACGCGGCCGTCGTGCGCGACCAGGACGTTGCCCGGCTTCACGTCGCGGTGCGTGATCCCGGCCCGGTGGGCGGCCTCCAGCGCGGCGGCCACGGCGTCGGCGACCACCGCGCCCTGCGCGGCGTCGAGCGGTCCGCGCCGGCGCACGAGGTCCGCCAGCGACTCGGAGGGCACCAGTTCCAGCACCACGTACGGGTCGCCGTCGATCTGCGCCACGTCGTACAGGGTGACCACGTTCGGGTGAGTCAGCTGGGCCACCGAGCGCGCCTCGCGGAGCGTGCGCTCCCGCAGCAGGTCGGCCTCGGAGTCGGGCATGCCCGGCGGGACCAGCACCTCCTTCACCGCCACGTCGCGGCGCAGCACCTCGTCGTGCGCGGCCCACACCGTGCCCATCGAGCCCCTGCCCAGGACGTGGCGCAGCCGGTAGCGGCCCGCGACCAGGCGTTCGGTGTCCACCTGGAGCATTCTCCACCAGCGCGCCCCCGCCACGTGGAACACTGACTGCATCGTTTCCGGCGGTGGAACTCACACGGCCGCCGCACTACTAGTGGGTAACCTGCGGAGCATGATGGAGCCGACTGGCGAACTGGCGCTGGCCGCCGAATTCCCCGCTCCCGACCGGGAGCAGTGGCTGGAACTGGTCCAGGGCGTGCTCCGGAAGTCCGGCGCGGACTTCGAGTCGCTGGTGACCACGACCTACGACGGCATCCGCGTCCAGCCCCTCTACACCGCCGCCGACACCGCCCCGCCGAGCGGCTTTCCGGGCCTCGCGCCGTTCACCAGGGGCGGCCGGCCGCAGGGCGTCACCGGCGGCTGGGACGTGCGGCAGCAGCACGTGGCCCCCGACCCCGCCGCCTTGCTGGCGGACCTGGAGAACGGCGTCACGTCGCTGTGGCTCAGGCACGTGCCCGCCGACCGCCTGGACGACCTGCTCGCCGACGTCCACCTGGACCTCGCGGCGGTCGTGGTCGACGCCGGCGCGGACTTCCGGGCGGCCGGGCTCGCGATGCTCGACGTCTGGGACCGGCGGCCCGTGCCGGCCGGCGAGGTCCGGGGCAACGTGGGCGCGGACCCGCTCGGCGTGCGGGCGCGCACCGGCGCGGACGCCGACCTCGCCGCGCTGCGCGACCTGGTGGCGCGGGCGCGGCGGTTCCCGGGGCTGCGCGTGGTCGTGGTGGACGGCCTGCCGTTCCACGAGGCGGGCGGTTCCGACGCGCAGGAACTGGGCGCGTCCCTCGCGGCCGGTGTCGCCTACCTGCGCGCGCTCACCGGCTTCGGCCTGTCCGCGGCGGAAGCGGCGCGGCTGCTGGAGTTCCGGTACGCGGCGACCGCCGACCAGTTCCTCACCATCGCGAAGTTCCGCGCCGCGCGGCGGTTGTGGGCCCGCGTGACCGAGGTCGCGGGCGCGCCGGCGCCGCAGGCGCAGCACGCCGTCACGTCGCCCGCGATGATGACCCGCCGCGACCCGTGGGTGAACATGCTGCGCACCACCGTGGCCTGCTTCGGGGCTGGGCTCGGCGGCGCGGACGCGGTGACGGTGCTGCCCTTCGACCACGCGATCGGCCTGCCGGACGACTTCTCGCGGCGCATCGCGCGCAACACCCAGGCGCTGCTGCTGGAGGAGTCCAGGCTGGCGGGCGTCATCGACCCGGCGGGCGGCTCCTGGTACGTCGAGCGGCTCACCGACGACCTCGCGCACGCGGCTTGGGCGTGGTTCCGGGAGATCGAGGCCGCGGGCGGCCTGCCGGGCGCGTTCGACCTGGTGGCGGACCGGATCGCGGCCACCTGGGAGCGGCGGGTCGCGAACCTGGCCGACCGCACCGACGCCATCACCGGGGTCAGCGAGTTCCCGAACCCGGACGAGGCGCCCGTGGTGCGGCGGCCCGCGCCGGCGGAACCGTCCGGCGGCCTGCCGCGCGTCCGGTACGCGCAGGCGTTCGAGGCGCTGCGGGACGCGGCGGACGCCGCGCCCGAGCGACCCGCCGTCTTCCTCGCCACGCTGGGCCCGGTCGCCGCGCACACCGCGCGGGCGACCTTCGCCGCGAACCTGTTCCAGGCGGGCGGGATCGCGACGCCGCAGGCGGGCGCGACCGAGACCGTCGAGGACGTCGTCGCGGCGTTCCGGCGGAGCGGGGCGCGGATCGCCTGCCTGTGCGGTAGCGAGAGCGCCTACGCCGAACTGGCCGCGCCCGTCGCGGAGGCGCTGCGCGCGGCCGGCGCGGAGCGCGTCCTGCTGGCGGGGAAGGAGTCCGCCGCCCGGATCGACGAGTACGTCCACACCGGCAGTCCGGCGCTGCGGGTGCTGGAGCACACCCTCGAGTTCCTCGGAGTGGAGCGATGATCCCCGACTTCGCCTCGATCGACCTCGGCGAGCCGCCCGCGGGCACGGCCGGGCAGTGGCAGGAAGCGCTGCACGAGGCCACCGGCAAGGGCGCGGACGCGCTGGTGTGGGAGACGCCCGAGGGCATCGGCGTCAAGCCCGTCTACACCGCCGCCGACACCGAGGGCCTGGACTTCCTCGGCACCTACCCCGGCATCGCGCCGTTCCTGCGCGGCCCGTACCCGACGATGTACGTCAACCAGCCGTGGACCATCCGCCAGTACGCGGGCTTCTCCACCGCCGAGGAGTCGAACGCCTTCTACCGCCGCAACCTCGCGGCCGGCCAGAAGGGTTTGTCGGTGGCGTTCGACCTGGCGACGCACCGCGGCTACGACTCCGACCACCCGCGCGTCGCGGGCGACGTCGGCATGGCGGGCGTGGCGATCGACTCGATCTACGACATGCGGCAGCTGTTCGACGGCATCCCGCTGGACCGGATGTCGGTGTCCATGACCATGAACGGCGCGGTGCTGCCCGTCCTCGCCCTCTACGTCGTGGCGGCGGAGGAGCAGGGCGTCGCGCCGGAACTGCTGGCGGGGACCATCCAGAACGACATCCTCAAGGAGTTCATGGTCCGCAACACCTACATCTACCCGCCGCAGCCGTCCATGCGGATCATCTCGGACATCTTCGCCTTCACCTCGCGGCGGATGCCGAAGTTCAACTCGATCTCGATCTCCGGCTACCACATGCAGGAGGCGGGCGCGACGGCCGACCTGGAGCTGGCGTACACGCTGGCGGACGGCGTCGAGTACCTGCGGGCGGGCCGGGGCGCGGGGCTGGACGTCGACGCGTTCGCGCCGCGCCTGTCGTTCTTCTGGGCCGTCGGCATGAACTTCTTCATGGAGGTCGCCAAGCTGCGCGCCGCGCGGCTGCTGTGGGCCAAGCTGGTCAAGGGCTTCGGGCCGAAGTCGCCCAAGTCGCTGTCGCTGCGCACGCACTGCCAGACGTCCGGCTGGTCGCTGACGGCGCAGGACGTGTTCAACAACGTGGCCCGCACCTGCGTGGAGGCGATGGCCGCGACGCAGGGGCACACGCAGTCGCTGCACACCAACGCGCTGGACGAGGCGCTGGCGCTGCCGACCGACTTCTCCGCGCGCATCGCCCGGAACACCCAGCTGCTGCTGCAACAGGAGTCGGGCACGACGCGGGTGATCGACCCGTGGGGCGGCAGCGCGTTCGTGGAACGCCTCACGCACGACCTGGCGCACCGCGCGTGGGCGCACATCACGGAGGTCGAGGCGGCGGGCGGCATGGCGAAGGCGATCGACGCGGGCATACCCAAGCTGCGCATCGAAGAGGCCGCCGCGCGCACCCAGGCCCGCATCGACTCCGGCCGCCAGCCGGTGATCGGCGTGAACAAGTACCAGGTGGAGTCCGACGAGCAGATCGAGGTGCTCAAAGTGGACAACGCCGGCGTGCGCGCCCAGCAGCTCGCGAAACTGGCGCGGTTGCGCGAAGAACGGGACCAGTCCGAAGTGGACTCGACCCTGGCGGCGCTGACCCGCGCGGCGGGCTCGGACGGCAACCTGCTGGAGCTGGCCATCGACGCGGCGCGGGCGAAGGCGACCGTCGGCGAGATCTCCGAGGCGCTGGGCAAGGTGTGGGGGCGGCACTCGGCGCAGATCCGCACGATCACCGGCGTCTACCGCCAGGAGGTCGGCACGGTGTCCCCGGAGCGGAGGTCGGCGGTGGAGGGCACGCAGGCCGCGGTCGCGGCGTTCGCGGAGGAGGAGGGCCGCCGGCCGCGCATCCTGGTCGCCAAGATGGGCCAGGACGGGCACGACCGCGGGCAGAAGGTGATCGCGACCGCGTTCGCCGACCTCGGGTTCGACGTGGACGTCGGCCCGCTGTTCCAGACGCCGGACGAGGTGGCGCGCCAGGCCGTGGAGGCCGACGTGCACATCGTCGGCGTGTCGTCGCTGGCCGCCGGGCACCTCACGCTGGTGCCCGCGCTGCGGGCGGCGCTGGCCGCGCTGGGGCGCGAGGACATCATGATCGTGGTCGGCGGCGTCATCCCGCCGCAGGACTTCGACGCGCTGCGCGCGGCGGGCGCGGCGGCCATCTTCCCGCCCGGCACGGTGATCGCGGACGCGGCGGGCGACCTGCTGGCCAGGCTCTCGGCGCGGCTGGGGCACGGTCAGCCCGGACATGCCTAGGGCGGTCGACGTCGGCGAGTACGCGAAGGGCGTGCTCGCCGGCGACCGGGGCACCCTCGCGCGGGCGATCACCCTGGTCGAGTCGACCAGGGCGGACCACCGGGCGCGGGCGCAGGAGCTGCTGGTCGAGCTGCTGCCGCACGCGGGCGGCGCGCACCGGATCGGCATCACGGGCGTGCCCGGCGTCGGGAAGTCGACGTTCATCGACGCGTTCGGCTCGATGCTGACCGGGCTGGGCCACCGCGTGGCGGTGCTGGCGGTCGACCCGTCGTCCACCCGGACCGGCGGCTCGATCCTCGGCGACAAGACCCGGATGGCGCGGCTGGCGGTGGACCCCGCGGCCTTCATCCGGCCGTCGCCGACGTCCGGCACGCTCGGCGGGGTCGCCAGGGCCACCCGCGAGTCGATCGTCCTGGTGGAGGCGGCCGGCTACGACGTGGTCCTGGTCGAGACGGTCGGCGTCGGCCAGTCCGAGGTCGCGGTGGCGAACATGACGGATTGCTCGCTCTTCCTGACGCTCGCGCGCACCGGCGACCAACTCCAGGGCATCAAGAAGGGCGTCCTGGAACTGGCGGACGTGATCGCGGTGAACAAGGCCGACGGCCCGCACGAATCGGACGCGCGCAAAGCCGCCCGCGAACTCGCGGGCGCACTGCGCCTGCTGCGCCCGCCGGAGGACCGCTGGCACCCGCCGGTGTTGACGTGCAGCGGCTTGACCGGTGACGGGCTGGAAACCGTCTGGCGGCAGGTCGAGAAGCACCAGGAGGTTTTGCGGGACGCCGGGGAACTGGCGGAACGCCGCCGCCGCCAGCAGGTCGAGTGGACGTGGGCGATGGTCGAGGACCAGGTGCTCCGCGGCCTGCGCGCGAATACCGCGGTGCGGGCGTTGGCGCCCGAACTGGAGCGCCGGGTGCGAGAAGGGGAACTCACCGCGACGTTGGCGGCGGAGCGCATCCTGGCGGCGTTCACGGGAAGTGAAGAAGCCACCGGTTTGGATGACCACTGACAGTGGTATCCAGAGTGGGCGATGACTAGTGTTGGTGACCGTGACCCTGTTGCGATCTGTGCTCGCGGCGTGCCTCTTCGTGGTGGTCGGCGCGTTCGGCGTGACCGGTGTGGCGAACGCCACCCTCCCGGACCGGACCGCCCACGTCGCCGCGGCCCAGCCGACTGAATCGGTCCAACCTGGGCCGGAGGTCGACGCACCCCAGCAGGACCAGACGGGCGTCACCACCGAGACCAGGAGGAAGTTGTGGATCGGTGGTATCGCGCTGGTCCTGTTCGCCCTCGTTTACTGGCGTAACAAGAAGCGGTGGGACAAGTGGCGGAAGGCCAAGAAAGCCGGCTGAGAGGTCGTGGGGGCGACCTGAATCCCAGAACATGAGATTCACTCGTCGTTATCTGGTCCTCCTGTAGGGGTTTCTGCGCGGACTTGATCGGTCTGACCGAAACTCGCGCACCGCTTGGCGCAGCCGTTCGACCGGCCGGCGGTTGATCAACGCGAGCGGCGACGGGGCCGGCAGGGCTTGATGCAGGATGGACGCAAATGGGTACCGACTTCAGGATGAGGACGCGCTCGGCCATCGAGCGGTACTCGAATGCGCTGGTGAACCTCTCGCGCAGCATCCACGCGGAGCCGGAGTTGGCTTTCGCGGAGCACCGCAGCGCGGCCAAGGTGGCCGATCTGCTCGCCGCCGAGGGCTTCGAGGTCGAGCGCGGCGTCGCGGGGCTGGAGACGGCGTTCACCGCCTCCTACGGCTCGGGCGACCTCGTGCTGGGCCTGTGCGCGGAGTACGACGCCCTCCCCGAGGTGGGGCACGCGTGCGGGCACAACGTGATCGCCGCCGCCTCGGCGGGCGCGGCGCTGGCCCTGCGTGACGTCGCCGACGAACTGGGCCTCACCGTCCGGGTGATCGGCACACCGGCCGAGGAGGTCGGCGGCGGCAAGGTGCTCATGCTCGAACGGGGCGTGTTCGACGACGTCTCGCTGTCGATGATGGTGCACCCCGCGCCGTACGAGGCGGTCGCGGCGCGCTCGCTCGCGATCACCGACGTCGAGGTGCACTACGCGGGCAAGCCGTCGCACGCCGCCGCCGCGCCGCACCTGGGGGTGAACGCGGCGGACGCCATCACCGTCGCGCAGGTCGCCATCGGACTGGCCCGCCAGCACCTGGAGCCGGGGCAGATGGTCAGCGGCATCGTCACGCGCGGCGGCACCGTGCCCAACGTGGTGCCCGACCGCACGTCGGCGATGTTCGACCTGCGCGCCGAGGACCTGGAGTCCCTGAGCCGGCTGGAGGAGCGCGTCAACCGCTGCTTCGAGGCCGGCGCACTGGCCACCGGCTGCACGCACGAGGTCGTCAAGGTCTCGCCCGTCTACGCCGAGCTGACCCCCGACCAGTGGCTGGCCGACGCCTACCGGCGTGCCGCCACCGAGTTGGGGCGCACCCCGCTGAGCCCCGCCGAGGAGCGGGCTCACCGGCTGGGCAGCACCGACATGGGCAACGTCACCCGTGCGCTGCCTGCCATCCACCCGACCATCGCCATCGACTGCGGAGACGCGGTGAACCACCAATTCGAGTTCGCAACCGCCTGTGCGTCGGCATCAGCCGACCGGGCCGTGCTCGACGGAGCACTCGCCCTTGCCTGGACAACCATCGCGGCCGCCCGTGACGACGAGCAGCGGAACCGGCTCCTGGGCGGTGCGGGATGACGGTCCTCGACTCGCGCCCAGAGCTGCCGGGGGAGGAGGAGCCCGAGGTGCTGTTGACCGAACGCGGGGTCAGCATTGCCCCTGTGGAAGATCCGGGTGAGGGGCGGGGCCCCTCCTGGTTGGACGACTGGCTGAGCGCCAACGCCGCCGAGGTGGTCGCCTGGCGGCGGCACCTGCACGCCCACCCGGAGCTGTCCCGCCAGGAGCACGCCACCACCGAGCTGATCTCGCGCCTGCTGCGCTCGGCGGGCCTGAAGCCGCGCGTGCTGCCCGGCGGCACCGGGCTCGTGTGCGATGTGGGCAGCGGGCCGCGGTGCGTGGCGCTGCGGGCGGACATCGACGCCCTGCCGCTGACCGAGAGCACCGGCGCGCCCTACTCGTCCACTGTGGAGGGTGCTGCGCACGCGTGCGGCCACGACGCCCACACGACCGTCCTGCTGGGCGCGGCGCTGGCGCTGGCGTCGGCGACCGAGCTGCCGGGCCGCGTGCGGCTGATCTTCCAGCCCGCCGAGGAGGTCATGCCCGGCGGCGCGCTGGACGTGCTCGCCGCGGGCGGCCTGGACGGCGTGGAGCGGATCTTCGGCCTGCACTGCGACCCGCGGCTGCCGGTGGGCCGGGTCGGGACGCGCATCGGCGCCATCACGTCGGCCAGCGACCTGCTCGAACTGCGCCTCACCTCGCCCGGTGGGCACACCTCCCGGCCGCACCTGACCGCGGACCTGGTGCACGCCCTGGGCACGGTCATCACGGGGCTGCCCACGCTGCTGTCGCGGCGGGTGGACCCCAGGTCCGGGACCGTGCTGGTGTGGGGTGCGGTGCACGCGGGCGAGGCCGCCAACGCCGTGCCGCAGGACGGTGTGCTGCGGGGGACGCTGCGCACCGGCGACCGGGACATCTGGGCCGAGCTGGAGCCGCTGATCAAGGAACTGGTCGGGGCGCTGCTCGCGCCGACGGGTGTGGGCTTCGACCTGCTCCACCGGCGCGGCGTGCCACCCGTGGTGAACGACCGCGAGAGCACGGTGGTGTTGCGGGCGGGTATCGAGGCCGCGCTGGGCGAGGACGCGCTGGCGGGCACCGAGCAGTCCTCCGGTGGTGAGGACTTCGGGTGGTACCTGGAGCACGTGCCGGGCTCGTTCGGCCGGTTGGGCGTGTGGGACGGGGTGGGGAAGCAGCGCGACCTCCACCAGCCGGGGTTCGACCTGGACGAGCGCGCGTTGATGGTGGGGATCCGGGTGATGGTGCACGCCGCGTTGGCATCGTTGGCATCGCTGGCTTAGGGGCGCTGCCGGAGGGTCGGGAGTGCTGCTGGGGGAGCGTTCTTGGGGGGAGCGCTGCTGGGGGGCATTGCTGGGGGGACATTGCTGGGGGAGCGTTGTCGGTCAGGGTGTTGCCTGAGAAGGCTGGGGGCTGTTCTCAGGGATGACTGGGGATTGTCGTACCCGCGTGGTTGGGTGAGTGTCGGGGGCGCTCACTTCTCGGGGACGCCTGCGTTCGCGTGTGATTCTCTGCCTGGGGGCGTTCGTGTCCCGAGGATGCCCGTGTTGGTGTGGGTGGCTCGGCCCGCCTTGGTGTGAGTGGCGGCTCGGGGGTGCGGTTCCGGGGCGGGGCAAAGCGTGAAAAGCGTCCTCGCCGGACGGGCCGGCCACCGAGGATGACCCTCGGGCGTGCCTTCGGTGCGGCGCGGTGCAAGGGTGAAGCGTCGCGTGTCATCCCCGTGTGGCCTGGTCGAAGACCACTACGCTTGGTCAGGCAGGTCAAGCGAAGGGCGTGCTTGACCTGCCTGACCAAGCGCGGTCCCCTGCGGGCAGGCCATACGGGGATGACACGCTCGGGTGAGGTGTGCGCGTGGCGCGCCACCGCTGGTGCGCTCGGCGGCGGGGTCAGCTCACGGGTTCGGTGATGTGCGGGCGGGCTTCGGGGGCGGCTGCTCGTACCGCGTCGGCCGCCTGGTCGTCCGGTTCGGTCTGGGAGGCGCGTTCCGCGTCCACGCGCGCGGTGTAGACGGAGATCTCGTGGGCGATCCGGGACTCGTCCCAGCCGTGCACCCGTGCCATCAGTTCCGCCACCGGCCGCGCGCAGGCCGTGCCCCGGTGCGGGTACTCGATCGAGATCCGGGTCCGGCGGGTCAGCACGTCGTCCAGGTGCAGCGCGCCCTCGTGGGACGCCGCGTAGACGATCTCCACCTGGAGGTAGTCCGGCGCGTCGGGCACGGGCCTGAGCAGTTCCGGGTCCGCCGTCGCCAGGACCTCGTGCACCAGTGAGCCGTAGCGGTCCAGCAGGTGGCGCACCCGGTACGGGTGCAGGCCGTAGCGGCTCGCGAGCTGGTCCGCCTGGTTCACCAGGGCGTGGTAACCGTCGGCCCCGATCAGGGGCACCTTGTCGGTGATCGACGCCTGGATGCGGCCCGGCAGGTCGACCGACGCCGCGTCCACGGCGTCCGCGCCCATCACCCGGTAGGTCGTGTACTTGCCGCCCGCGATCGCGACCAGGCCGGGCGACACGCGCGCCACCGCGTGCTCCCTGGACAGCTTGGACGTCGACTCGCTCTCGCCCGCCAGCAGCGGTCGCAGGCCCGCGTAGACGCCCTCGATGTCGTCGTGCGTCAGGGGTGTCGCCAGCACCTTGTTGACGTGGTCGAGGATGTAGTCGATGTCGTGCCGCGTGGCCGCCGGGTGCGCGAGGTCGAGGTTCCAGTCCGTGTCCGTGGTTCCCACGATCCAGTGATTCCGCCACGGGATGACGAACAGGACCGACTTCTCCGTGCGGAGGATCAGGCCGGACTCCGAGACGATCCGGTCCCTCGGCACGACGACGTGGACGCCCTTGCTCGCCCGCACCCGGAACCGGCCCCGGCTGCCGGACAGGCGTTGCAGCTCGTCGGTCCAGACACCGGTCGCGTTGATCACCGCGTGGGCCCGGACGTCGGTCTCCCGCCCGTCCTCGACGTCCCGCACGCGCACGCCCGAGACCCGGTCCGCCTCGCGCAGGAACCCGACCACCTGCGTCGACGTCCGCACGACCGCGCCGTAGTGCGCCGCCGTCCGGCCGACCATCATGGTGTGCCGGGCGTCGTCGGCCTGCGCGTCGTAGTACCTGATGCCCCCGACCAGGGCGTTGCGCTTGAGCGCGGGCACCATGCGCAGCGCGCCCGCCCGCGTCAAGTGCTTCTGGCCGGGCACCGAGCGCGCGCCGCCCATCGTGTCGTACATCAGCAGGCCCGCCGCCGTGTAGGGGCGCTCCCAGATCCGGTGCGTCAGGGGGTAGAGGAAGCTGACCGGCTTCACCAGGTGCGGTGCGATCCGGGTGAGCATCAGCTCGCGCTCGCGGAGGGCTTCCCGCACCAGGCCGAACTCCAACTGCTCCAGGTAGCGCAGGCCGCCGTGGAACAGCTTGGACGAGCGGCTGGACGTCCCGGAGGCCAGGTCCCTCGCCTCGACGAGGGCCACCCGGAGGCCGCGGGTCGCCGCGTCGAGCGCGGCGCCGACGCCGACGACGCCACCGCCGATGATCACCAGGTCGAAGGTCTCGGACTCCAGGCGCGCCCACGCCTCCTCGCGTTCCGACGGGCCGAGGCGGGCAGGGGCGGCGGGGTCTGTCGGCGGCTTGCGCGTGGCCACGGGTCAACGCCTCCCTGATACTGACGAACGGTCCGACCTGGACTGACTGGATCACGTTACCCGCTGGTACGCCACCGTAGACAGCTGATCAGCCCCCGAACTAGCGTCTGAGCACATCGTTGGGTGGGCAGCGCCGCCGGACCCCGGACAGTGCGTCGCCCCCTGCCTGAAGGCAAGGAGGTCGGCGGATGGGCAGTGGTTCGGTCCTCGTGTGGGAAACCCTCGGCACCGCGATCCTGGTCCTGCTGGGCGCCGGTGTGGTCGCCAACACCGTCCTGAAGGACTCGCTGGGCAACGGCGGCGGCTGGCTCCTGGTCAACATGGGCTGGGGGTTCGCGGTCTTCGCGGGCGCCAGCCTGGCCGCGCCGAGCGGCGCGCACCTCAACCCCGCCGTCACGCTGGGGCTCGCGGTCGCGGGCAAGGTCGGGTGGGGCCTGGTGCCCGCCTACCTCGCCGGGCAGTTCGTCGGCGCGTTCCTCGGCGCGGTGCTCGCGTGGCTGGCCTACAAGGCGCAGTTCGACGCGCACGACGAGCCGGCGAACACCCGCGGCATCTTCTGCACCGCACCGACCGTGCCGAACGTCGGCTGGAACCTCGTCACCGAGGTGATCGGCACGTTCGTCCTGGTCATCTGGATCCTGCTGAGCCCCGGCGCGAAGGCCGCCGAGGACGGCGTCCCGCAGTTCGGCAACTCCGCGCTGGGCTACGCGGCGGTGGCGTTCCTGGTCATCGGCATCGGCAACTCGCTCGGCGGCCCCACCGGGTACGCGATCAACCCCGCGCGCGACCTCGGGCCGCGCATTGCCTACGCGGTGCTGCCCATCCGCGGCAAGGCGGACGCCGACTGGGGCTACTCCTGGATACCGGTGGCCGGCCCGCTCACCGGCGGCGTGCTCGCCGCGCTGCTCTACCTCGCTCTCCCGGTCTGACGGACGACGGCACGAAAGGACGCAGCATGACGAAGTACGTGGCCGCGATCGACCAGGGCACCACGTCGACGCGGTGCATGGTCTTCGACCACTCCGGGCACGTGGTCTCGGTCGACCAGACGGAGCACGAGCAGATCTTCCCCCGCGCGGGCTGGGTCGAGCACGACCCGCGCGAGGTGTGGACCAACACCCGCCAGGTCGCGGCGGGCGCGCTCGCCAAGGCCGACCTGACCACCGAGGACATCGCCGCCGTCGGCATCACCAACCAGCGCGAGACGGCCGTGGTCTGGGACCGGACGACCGGCGAACCGGTCTACAACGCGATCGTCTGGCAGGACACCCGGACCGACCGCATCTGCCGCGACCTGGCGGACCTGGGCGGCGGTCAGGAGCGCTACCGCGACCGGACGGGGCTGCCGCTGGCGACCTACTTCTCGGGCCCGAAGGTCCGCTGGGTGCTGGACAACGTCGAGGGCGCGCGGGCCAGGGCCGAGGCGGGCGACCTGCTGTTCGGCAACATGGACACCTGGCTGCTGTGGAACCTGACCGGTGGCGTCGACGGCGGCGTGCACGTCACCGACCCGACCAACGCGTCCCGCACGCTGCTGATGAACCTCGACACGCTGTCGTGGGACGCGGAGATCGCCGCCGACATGGGCGTCCCGATGTCCATGCTGCCGGAGATCAGGTCGTCGTCCGAGGTCTACGGCCACGTCCGGGAGCGGAGCGCGCTGGCCTCCGTGCCGATCGCGGGCATCCTCGGCGACCAGCAGGCGGCGACGTTCGGGCAGGCGTGCCTGTCGCCGGGCGAGGCGAAGAACACCTACGGCACCGGCAACTTCGTCCTGCTCAACACCGGCACGGACAAGGTGATGAGCGAGAACGGCCTGCTCACCACCGTCTGCTACCAGATCGGGGCGTCCGCGCCGGTGTACGCGCTGGAGGGGTCGATCGCCGTCACCGGGTCGCTGGTGCAGTGGCTGCGCGACAACCTCGGCATCCTGGGCACGGCCGGCGAGGTGGAGCGGTACGCGCGGTCGGTGGAGGACAACGGCGGCGCGTACTTCGTGCCCGCGTTCTCCGGGCTGTACGCGCCGCACTGGCGCTCGGACGCGCGTGGCGCGATCGTCGGCCTGACGCGGTTCGTGAACAAGGGCCACCTGTCGCGCGCGGTGCTGGAGGCGACCGCGTTCCAGACCCGCGAGGTGATCGACGCGATGAACGCCGACTCGGGCGTGGCGCTGACGTCGCTGAAGGTCGACGGCGGCATGGTGGTCAACGAGCTGCTCATGCAGTTCCAGGCGGACATCCTCGACGTGCCGGTGATCCGCCCGGTGGTCAACGAGACGACGGCGCTGGGCGCGGCCTACGCGGCGGGCCTGGCGGTCGGGTTCTGGGCCTCGGAGGACGACATCCGGCAGAACTGGGCGCAGGACAAGCAGTGGGAACCGACGATGGACGCCGAGACCAGGGACCGCCTCTACCACTTCTGGAAGAAGGCCGTGTCACGCACCCTGAACTGGGTCGAGTAACCCCAACCCAACCGCCCGCCGCGAGGCCGCGTCGGTGGTTCGCGGCGCGGGTGCCGCCGATCACGCTTTTCGATCGGCGGAGGTCGCCCCGCGAGCCGCCGACTCCCAGGCGGCCGAGCCGCCCGACGGAGGAGGGCAAATCCAACACAGCGAGGCCGCGTCGGTGGTTCGCGGCGCGGGTGCCGCCGATCACGCTTTTCGATCGGCGGAGGTCGCCCCGCGAGCCGCCGACTCCCAGGCGGCCGAGCCGCCCGACGGAGGAGGGCAAATCCAACACAGCGAGGCCGCGTCGGTGGTTCGTGGCGCGGGTTCCGACGATCATGCTTTTCGATCGGCGGAAGTCGCCCCGCGAGCCGCCGACCTCCAGGCGGCCGAGCCGCCCGACGGAGTCGGGCCATCAAACACAGCAAATCCCACTCAGTTCAGATCGTCGTGCCGCATGAGCTGGCGGCCCGCCTCGGTGATCGACCCGGTCAGCGACGGGTAGACCGAGAACGTCGTCGCCAGGTCCTCCACGGTGAGCTGGTTCTGCACCGCGAGGGCGATCGGGAGGATCAGCTCGCTCGCGTTCGGCGCGACGACCACACCGCCGATGACCACACCGGTCGCCGGGCGGCAGAACAGCTTCACGAAGCCCCGGCGCAGGCCCTCCATCTTCGCGCGCGGGTTGGTCGCCAGCGGCAGCATGACGGTCCGCGCGGGCACCTCGCCGGAGTCGATCGCCTGCTGGCTGATGCCGACCGACGCGATCTCCGGGTTCGTGAACACGTTCGCGGCGACCGTCTTGAGCTTGATCGGGCTGACGCCCTCGCCCAGCGCGTGCCACATGGCGATGCGACCCTGCATGGCGGCGACGCTCGCGAGCAGCAGCACGCCCGTGCAGTCGCCGGCCGCGTAGACGCCCGAGATGTTCGTGCGGGACACCCGGTCGACCGGGATGTAGCCGCCGCGCCCGAGTTCGATGCCGATCTTGTCCAGGCCGATGTCGGCCGTGTTCGGCACCGAGCCGACGGTCATCAGGGCGTGGCTGGCCTCGATCGTGCGACCGTCTTCCAGGTGAATCAGGACGCCGTCGCCGACGTTCTCCACGCGCTCCGCGCGAGCGTGCTTCACCACGGCGGTGCCGCGCTCGGCGAACACGTCCTCCAGCACGACCGCCGCGTCGGCGTCCTCGTGCGGCAGGACGCGGTCCCGGCTCGACACCATCGTCACCTTGACGCCCAGCTCGGTGTAGGCCGAGGCGAACTCGACGCCGGTCACGCCGGAGCCGATCACGGCCAGGTGCTCGGGCAGCTCGGGCAGGTCGTAGATCTGCCGCCAGTTCAGGACGCGCTTGCCGTCCGGCTCGGCGCCGGGCAACACGCGCGGGGTCGCGCCGGTCGCGATGAGCACCACGTCGGCGGGCAGGGTCTCGGTCGTGCCGTCGTCCGCGGTCGCGACCACGCGGTGCTGGGCGAGGCCGCGCTCGTCGTCGCCGAACTTCGCCGTGCCGGTGATGATCCGGACGCCCTCCCGCTGGAGGCGGGCGCGGACGTCGGCGGACTGCGCCAGCGCGAGGCCCTTCACGCGGCCGTGGACGACCGGCAGGTCGACGGCCGCCTCCGTGTCGTCGGTGCGAATGCCCAGCTCACCGGCGTTGCGGAAGGCGCTGCGGCCACCCGCCGAGGCGATGAAGGTCTTCGATGGCACGCAGTCGTAGAGCACGCACGCGCCGCCCAGCCCCTCGCGCTCGACGATGGTCACGTCGGCGCCGTGCTGGGCCGCGACCAGTGCCGCCTCGTAACCTGCGGGACCACCGCCCATGATGACGATGCGGGTCACGACACGTCCTCCTCGCGTTCTGCTCCGGGCCGGTCAACCGTACGCGGTCGGGTTCGGGAGCGTGTCGTCCGGTCTTCTGGTTCCTCCGGGTGATCGCGAGGTCGCTAGGCTGTCGGCGTGCCGCTCTATGCCGCGTACGGGTCCAACATGGACCCGAACCAGATGATGGAGCGAGCCCCGTACTCCCCGATGGCGGGGACCGGATGGCTCGCCGGATGGCGACTGACGTTCGGTGGCGAGGACCTGGGCTGGGAAGGCGCGCTCGCCACGATCGTGGAAGACCCTAACTCGCAGGTCTTCGCCGTCCTGTACGACGTGAGCCCGCGCGACGAGTCCCGCCTCGACCGCTGGGAGGGCGCGCTGGGTCTCTACAAGAAGATCCGCCTGCGCGTCCAGACCCTCGAAGGCTCGGTCACGGCCTGGCTGTACGTGCTCGACGCCTACGAAGGGGGGTTGCCGTCGGCCCGCTACATCGGCGTGGTGGCGGACGCCGCCGAAGCAGCCGGCGCGCCGGACGACTACGTGGCCGACCTGCGCACCCGCCCCTGCCGAGGCATCGGCCCCTAACCCCCCATCCCCACCCCGACCCCCTGGCCTCACCCCCGCACCGCTCCCGAGGCCAAGTCGGGCTCTCACGCCCCGCCACCGCTCCCGCGCCCGCGAGGCCGCGTCGGGGTGTCGCGCCTCATTTCTTCGCGATCACGCTTTTCGATCGCGAAGAAATCAGGCGCGATGGCCCGACTTCAGGCGGCCGAGCCGCCGCGACGGAGTCGCGGCCAATAAACACAGCCCTCAGCACACCTCGGCCAACAGGTCGGTCAGGTGCTGCACCAACCGCCGCGAGTCGGTGGGCGACACCGTGCTCCACGGCTGCTGCCCCGGCGTCGCCCGGCGCAGTTGCACGTACCGCCCGTGCGGGTTGTCGAAGAAGCCCACCACGTGGTCCGGTCGTACGCGCCTGCCCCACTTGTCGCGCGCCGCCGCGCCGAACTGGCCCCGGTGGCCCGCGTCGCGGAACATCTCGGTCAGGGTGTGCGCGTCCTCCTGCCGCACGCCACGCGACCGCAGCGCCGCCTCCAGGTTGTCCGCGGTGCCCGCCGCCTCCGCCGCGGCGTCCAGGTCGGCGCTCGGCAGGGTCACCGAGTGGCCGGGACCGGGCGGTGCGGGCGGCAGCACGCCCAGCGCCTCGCGGGGCAGTCCCTCGGCGGACGCCGGGCGCAGCGTCAACTGCTCGCCGTCGAGCACCGCCAGCACCGCCGACTGGCCCTTGGCCGCCGCGAGGACCCGCACGCTGCGCCCCAGCCACAGCCTGCCGTCGACCTCGTGCTGCGGCCGGTTCAGCAGGTGCAGGAGGTCTTCCAGCATCGGGTCGAGCGACACCGGCCGGCCCAGGCCGCGGGCGTCCAGCCCGGCCCACACCCGGCGCTCCAGCTCCGCCCGCTCCGCGTTGGTCTTGCCGGGCGACGGCACCTTCAGCACCAGCGGCATGGTCTCCAGCCGCAGGTGCTCCCAGAGCACGTCGAACTCCAGCGCGGAGATCGTCACCGGTTCACGCACGTGGTCAACGCCCAAGTCCACACCGAACGTCGTCATCAGCGAAGGGTGCTCTCCCCGATCACCGGTGGCGAGACGGTCCCGCCGATGCCGTAGATGTCGTCGGTCTCCCGGAGGTAGTCGGCGCCGTCGTGCTCGCCGTCCTCTTCCTCCTCGGCCCGCGCGCGGCCCAGCCCGCCGAACGGGTCGAACGCCTGCTGCGGCCCCGGCGTCGCGACCGTCCGCTTGTGGACGGTGTCGTTGCCGCCCTGCTGGCCCGCGGCGAGCGGTCCGCCGGGCGAGGCGCCGGGACCGGCCGCGACGTGGTGGGCGTTGGTCGCGGCGAGCGCGCCGAACTCCGCCGAGCTGATCGTCGTCGTGCCGCTGCCGCGCCCGAGCAGCGGGTCGGTCGCCGCGTTGGCGCCCTGGTGCTGCTCGGCGGTGGTGGTGTCGGACGACTTCCGGCGGTCGCGGTCGCGACCGCCGGCGACGCCGCCGCCCGCGACGCCGCCGACCACGCCGCCCGGACCGAGCGCCGGGTGGCCCGGCGCGCCGGTGGGCACGCTGTTCGCCGGCCGGGTCGACGAGCTGGGGTTGGTCGTGCCGACGGACGTCGACGGGTTCGTCGTCGCGCCGCCGGGCTGGGTGGCGGGCCTGGGCTGCGCCGGCTGCGACGGCTGCCAGCCCCGGCCGACCCGGCCACCGTGCCTGCCCCGCCCGCGGCCGGCACCGCGCCCGCCGCGCGGACCGCCGCCGTGGAAGACGGGCGCGCCCACGCCGGGCTGGTCGTTCCGCACCACCTCGGTGGTCGTGACGACCAGCTGCGGCGGCTGGTGGAACTGGCCGAGGGTGTTGACGTTCGACGTCGTGGACGACGCGTAGGTGGTCATCACCTCGCGGGCCCGCTGCTCGGCCGCGTTGTGCGCCTTCTCCTGCTTCTCGTAGTCGGTCTGGCCGCCCACGAGGTGCGTCAGGCCGGTCAGCAGCAGACCGGGGTCCTCCGCCGTCACCTTGACCGGCGGCGGCATGTCGGCGCGGGCCTTCGCGATGTAGTCGGCCTGTAGCTCCGCCGACAGGCGCATGATCTCCGCGCCGCCGCGGGCGTCGTCCGCCCACGCGGCTAACGGGTTCATGCCCGTGCGCGCCTGGTCGGCCGCCGCGCCCTCCCACGTCGCGCCGGACCGCAGCACACCCGCGTGCAGCTCGGAGTTGATCTCGGCCAGCGCGGCCGAGACGCCCTCCCAGCGCTCGATCGACGCGTGGGACGCCTGCGGGCCCGGCCCGGCGTTGATCTTCTCGTAGAGCTCTTCGTGGCTGTACCCGCTCCAGCGGTGCCCATCGGGCATGAAGATTCCCCTTGCCTGCGGCGGGCTCAGCAGCCGCCTTGCTGCTCCATCAACCCGGTGTTGTCGTCCTCGATGGACCGGTACTGCTGCTCCACCAGCGTCAACGCGTCCATCGCGCCCTTGAGCTGCTGCTGGTAGCTCTGCAACGCGGCCAGCGCCGAGTCGCCCGACTCGACGGACCGGTCGTTGAACCGGTCGGCGGCGTCCGCGCTGACCGGGTCACCCGCCCAGGGGCGGACCCTGACCTCGGTGATCGCCAGCTCGATCTGCTTGTCCAACTTGGTCAACGCGCCCGCGAACGCGCTGCGGAGACTGGGTATCGCGGTGGGTTCCACGCTCAGGGTGTGCGACAGCGGCGGCGTGCCGCCGGTGTCCCCACCATGACCGTGGTCTTCCGACGGCATGGACGTCCTCCCCGTCATTCCGCTGCCCGATGTCCGGCGTGTTGCGTCAGCGAGGTCACTTTAGCCATCAGGTCCGACAGCGGGGAGTGGTTGCAGCCGACATCCCCCACGTGGGTCAGCCCCGTTGCAGCAAACCGGCGACCGCCGCTTCTGCCGTGCGTTGCGCGCCTTCGCAGAGGAAGTCCTGTTTCATCCTGGCCTTGTTGCCGCCGTCGCGGAACATCACGTCCAGGAACTGCCCTTCCGCGACGTCGACTTCCACGGTGCACATCTCCTCCAGGCCGGGCGTGCGCACGATCAGCGCCGGAAAACCGGCCACCGCCGTCGACCGCGCGTCGACCTGCGCGTTCTCCGACAGCCACACGCCGACGCCCTCCACGGTGACCAGCGCGAGGCGGACCAC